>CBDDXH010000012.1:0-21820 GCA_965235125.1 Pelagilacustribacter hypolimneticus (SeqCode)
GCACTAGCCAAGATCACCAAGATAAGTGTATTAAGGTTCAGGGCAATCACGTCAATTTGTTCGAAGTACTTTGGAAACTTTATCGTCCAATAACTCATTTGTAAGAATGGGAAGAGGAAGCTGAAGAAGAACAAGATCAATAATGATAAAGAAATTAAACGTCCTTTGTTCTTACTGAGTTCAATCCTTGGAATTTGTTTGAATCCTTGAGAGGGTTGATGATACTTGGCATCACCCCTTGAATAATTTTCTAGAAAGAAAAGTATGAAGATGAAGATCAAAAGGATGAAGGATAATTGATTGGCTGTGTTAAGATCATCAAAGGATATCCAAGAATTGTAGATGCCCGTCGTTAACGTTGATATGCCAAAGAAAGAAACGGTTCCAAAGTCAGCCAAACATTCCATCGCAACTAATGCCAAGCCAGCAACGATGGCAGGCCTTGCTGATGGCAGGATGATCTTAAGGAAACTTTCCCTTGCGCTATAACCAAGGTTTTTGCTCACCTCAATCAAGTTATG
Organism: Pelagilacustribacter hypolimneticus (SeqCode); assembly: GCA_965235125.1. Taxonomy (GTDB): domain Bacteria; phylum Pseudomonadota; class Alphaproteobacteria; order Pelagibacterales; family Pelagibacteraceae; genus Pelagilacustribacter; species Pelagilacustribacter hypolimneticus. Next base: position 522 of record CBDDXH010000012.1, read on the forward strand.
GGATTGATGATAGAAAGATGCCCTCGTTAAGACGTAAACGTAACCAAATAAGGAGAATGACATTGAAAGGATCGCGCCTAGCAAGCCATCGAACTTAGGGATGTGCGGATTGTAATTTCGTTCTCCAAACAAAAAGGTCAATAAGGCATGTAGTGAGCCATAATTCTCAAAGAATGCAGTAAGCGAATATGCATAAATGTAAGCTGGTACGGCAAAGGACAAAATCAATGCCCATTTGAAGAAATTCACTCCAGGAAAGTCATAGAAGGAAACGAAGTAGGCAGCAAATACGCCAAGGCAAAAAGTTAAGCTCATCACTCCAACTAAGATCAAAAAAGAATTCGTGACGTAAGTCATCAAGTAAGTTTCCCTTAGTAGTTCATAGTACTCACTCGTCGAATTAAAGAAGCTAGCAAACACAGTGATCAATGGAATGGCAACGATCAAGGAAACGAATAGCGAGGCAATGAACCAAGGATTCGTGTTTCTAATCAAGCTCATGACGTAATGATTAATTCCAACCTGCTTCAGTCATGATCCTCAAGGCTTCAGCTTGTCTCTTACCAAAGGTTGAAACGTTCGTCACAAGGTCTTGCTTGAAGTCCAAGCCAAATTGCGCAATGAGTGGACTAGGTTCTATGCCATCAATGATGGGATATTCAAAGGTATTGTTTACGATGTGACTTTGAGCTTCGGGCGTAACAAAAAATTCCAATAACTTAATTGCATTATCTTTGTTAGGTGCATGCTTGAGTATTCCACCTCCACTTATGTTCATGTGGGTTCCCCTGCTTTTTTGATTGGGAAATAATATCTTCACCTTTCTTGCGGCAACTTCTTGTTCTGAGCCTTTTTCACCAGAAAGCATCAAGGCAATGTAATAAGTATTGGCTATGGCATAATCAGCTTCACCAGCTGCAACAGCTAAGATTTGTGCTCGATCATTGCCTTTGGCTGGTCTTGCAAAATTACTCACGAAGCCCTTGACCCAGATCTTAGTTTTATCCAAGCCATTATTTTCAATAAGGGAGGCCACCAAGGATTGATTGTAAACGCTATTAGACTGCCTGATCACGATCTTACCCACAAACTCAGGTTTTGATAAATCTTCATAACTCAAGTTAGGATCTGGAGTCGTTTTTGAAGGATCATAAAATATTACCCTTGCCCTTTTTGCAATTCCAATCCAATGCTTAGTTCTTAATTTTTCTGGCACGACGGACTTGATGAAAGCAGAACTTGCTCCGGTTTGAAAAAACCCTTCCGATTCAAATGCTCCAAGCTTTCCCGCGTCAGCAGTAATGTAGAGGTCAGCCTTGCTATCCTTGCCTTCTTCCTTGATCCTCTTTTGAAGTGCACCATCTTCCCCAGAGATGACGTTGACCTTGATGCCCGTTCGTTCAGTGAATTTATTATATAGCTCAATGTCAGATTCATAGTGCCTTGAAGTAAAGACGTTCACTTCATTTGCAAGAACGTTTCCCAGCAATGTTGTCAACAGGATTAAAGTCGTAGTGATGAATTTCATTCTAGTATTTGATAATCATTCTCAATTAACATATATTGCAATTGATAATCATTCGCAATAGTGACGCAGATCAAATATGTTGATATAATTCAATTATTTTACAAAAATTCACTTTCAGATTTACGTCTACATAGTACGTTACATACTAATAGGCACTTTAAATGCAGAATGTTAAATTAGTATCGTAAACAAATGAAAAATGAAAAGATCCGATACTGGTTGATGAAGTCAGAGCCAAATGTTTGGTCTATCGATCGACAAAAAAAAGCAGGTGCTAAAGGTGTAACGTGGGATGGGGTTAGAAACTATCAAGCTGCAAATTATTTAAAAAAAATGAGAAAGAGTGATCTTTGTTTTTTTTATCATTCAAATATTGGTAAAGAAATTGTTGGGGTTGTTGAAATAATTAAAACTGCTTTCTTAGATAAAACTGACAAAGAGCGTAAATTTGTAGCCGTTAAAGTTAAGTTTAAAGAGAAATTTAAAAAAACTATTAACCTAGAAATAATTAAAAAAACCAAAGAAATTAGACATTTACCGCTCATTAAACAAAGCAGGTTATCAGTTATGCCTATAGATTTTAAAAGCTGGAAAATAATCTACAACATGGGTAGAATTTAATAAAATTTTTCATTTAAGGAAAGACATGACAAAAAAAAAAAAAAAATTAAAAAAAAAAATTTTTTCATTAAAGAAAGCTTTTAAAGATAAAAAAGAATTAGTTATAAAAGTCACAAAACAATGGGCTAAAAAAGCTTATGTTGATAAAAATAGCTACAAAAAAAAATATAATCTCTCTATTAAAAAAAATGATGAATTCTGGAGAAAAGAAGGAAAAAGAATATCTTGGATCAAACCTTACAAAAAAATTAAAGATATTAAATTCAGCAAAACGGATGTGCACATTAAATGGTTTTATGATGGCAAATTAAATGCTTCTGCAAACTGCATCGATAGACATTTAAAAAAATATGGTAATAAAACCGCAATCATTTGGGTTGGTGATGATCCTAAAAATTCAAAAAAAATTTCTTACAAAGAATTACATAAAAATGTTTGTAAAGCTGCAAACGCTTTAAAAAGTATTGGTATTCAAAAAGGTAATCGAGTTACCATTTACTTATCGATGATTCCTGAGCTAGCCTATACGATGCTAGCGTGCGCAAGAATTGGAGCCGTACATTCCATTATATTTGGTGGTTTCTCACCTGACTCTATTGCAACAAGAATTAATGATTGCGAATCTGAATACTTAATTACTGCAGACGAAGGTGTGCGGGGTGGAAAAATTATTCCACTTAAAAAAATTGCAGATGAGGCACTTGAACAATGTCCTCAAGTTAAAAAATGTGTTGTGATTAAGCATACAGGTGGCGATATTAATTGGCATAACGAAAGAGATATCTCTTATGAAAAATTAATAAATTCTGCATCGGTTAATTGTGAACCTGAGATCATGGATGCGGAAGATCCTTTGTTTATTCTTTATACATCTGGTTCAACGGGAAAACCAAAAGGAGTGTTGCATACAACAGGTGGCTACATGGTTTATGCTTCGATGACTCATCAGTATGTTTTCAATTATAAACCAAAAGATATTTATTGGTGCACGGCAGACATTGGTTGGGTTACGGGTCATAGTTATATTATTTACGGACCTCTTTCTAACGCGGCCACAACTATTATGTTTGAAGGAATCCCTAATTATCCAACCAGCTCAAGATGGTGGGAAATTGTAGATAAATATAAGGTAAATATTTTCTACACAGCACCAACGGCTATTAGAGCATTAATGAAAGAAGGAGATGCTCCAGTTAAATCGACAAGCAGAAAATCTTTAAAACTTTTAGGTACTGTAGGTGAGCCAATTAATCCTGAAGCTTGGATGTGGTATTACAAAACAGTAGGTGAATCTAGATGTCCTATCGTTGATACATGGTGGCAAACAGAAACAGGAGGAATTTTAATTTCTCCACAACCGGGCGCTATAGATTTAAAACCAGGTTCAGCAACAAAACCTTTTTATGGAATTAAACCTGAAATTTTAGATGAAAAAGGTAAAGTTATTAAAGGAGAAGGACAAGGAAGACTTTGTTTAGCAGCTTCGTGGCCCGGTCAAATGAGAACTGTTTATGGTAATCATCAAAGATTTATTGATACATATTTTTCTCAATTCGATGGAAAATATTTTACAGGGGATGGTTGTCGAAGAGATAAAGACGGGTACTATTGGATTACAGGTCGAGTCGATGATGTAATTATTGTTGCGGGTCATAACTTAGGAACCGCAGAAATAGAAAGCGCATTTGTTGCCCATTCTAAAGTAGCAGAAGCAGCAGTCGTTGGTTATCCTCACGATATAAAAGGTAATGCCTTATATTGCTTTGTCACTTTAAAAACGGGTGTGCAGCCGAATGGTGATTTAGAAAGAGAACTCAAACTTTGGGTGCGGAAAACTATTGGGCCCATAGCAACGCCAGACATCATTCAATTTGCTCCGGGTTTACCTAAAACAAGATCAGGTAAAATCATGCGAAGAATTTTAAGAAAAATTGCAGCGAATGAACATGACCAGCTAGGAGATACAACAACGTTAGCTGATCCAAGTGTAGTAAGTTCTATAGTTGAGAATAGAAAAAATAGAAATTAAATATTTTTAAATTTATCTGTTAATTCTTTAAACTCAGTTTTTACTAAATTCCATTTATTTATTATTGAATTTAAAACAATTTCTTTATCTAATATTTTTAATTCATCTGCAATCGGAGACCAATGATAAAGAGCTTGCCCACTTTTAATAAATGGATTTTCAAGATGATAATTATTCCAATTCACTTCTCTTAGTCTTTGCTCAAATTCTAGCTTAGTATTATGAAATACTTTCTGATCGAGTCCGTTTTTTTTTTCATCTTCTAAAATCTCTAAATATACCTTACTGGCATTAATTTCTTTTAGACCTTTTTTATCTGTTAAATAAGAATAAACAAATAAAGTACAATCAGCTAAAGCGATTACATAAATATTCCATTTAGCGATATTAATAGACTCTGAAAAAATTTTATCTTCGAACATAGATAAATATCTTGTTCCCATTCTAGTTTTTAAATATCCATAAAGTGTGTGTTGAGTGACATAGGCCGATCTTTGTTGAATAAAAAGTTTTAATTGATCATCAGCCTCTAGAGATGAAAATTCTTTTACTTTGCCACGTGCAAATAACTGTTCTTTAACATCATCAAAGGCCTGTTTAGTTATTTTTATTAAATATTGAATATTCAATTTCAAGTTGTTTTGCCTCTGATTTTCATCCATTTAAAATGTATTTTTTCTTTTTAGCCATAGTTTAATATAGTTTTTCTTGATTTTTTAACTTTTAATTCAGATTACAGATGAGTAAGATAATTCAAAGTTAATTAGTTTAAACTAAAAATAGGGGGAAACATGAGTAATAAAGATGCTCATTGGGAAAAAACGAGAAGCCACATGGTAGTAACCATAGCTTTGTGGTTCTTTTTCTCAACTGTTGTATTTATGTTTGGAGAAGATATAAATTCAATGAAATTTCTTGGATACCCACTAGCATATTATATGACAGCGCAAGGTTCGATGATCGCGTTTCTTGTCATACTATTCTGGTCTGCCAGTAAACAAGAAGATATCGATGACGAATTCGGATTCGGCGAAAGAGAGGATGAATAATGTTTAAAGGTGGATTTATTCAAAACCTTCCAAAAATCTACGGATTATATACAGGAGGATTCATAGTTTTCATTTTATTGATGGCTGTTTTAGAATCTTCAGGAGTATCAGCCAAAACTATTGGCCAGATGTTCTTAGCGTTTACAATTTTAATCTATGCTTTTATTGGCTGGTTATCACGAACTGTAGAAGTGGATGCATATTATTTAGCTGGAAGACAAGTACCAACCGTATTTAACGGAATGGCAACGGCAGCCGATTGGATGTCAGGTGCCTCATTCGTTGCAATGGCTGGTGGTATTTATTTTGGTGGCTACATTTATATGGCTTTCGTAGTAGGTTGGACAGGCGGTTACGTGCTTGTTTCATCTTTACTCGCTCCATACCTTAGAAAATTTGGTTGCTATACAGTGCCTGACTTTATTGGAACAAGATACGGCGGAAACTTTACACGTTTCTGTGCTGTACTAGTTTTAGTAGTAGCTTCATTCACTTATGTGACTGCGCAAATTAATGCTACAGGTACCATTGCATCAAGATTTTTAGGACTTCCTTTCGAACAAGGTGTTTGGATAGGATTAGTTTCTATATTGTTGTGTTCAATGCTTGGAGGCATGAGAGCCGTAACTTGGACTCAAGTAGCTCAATACATTGTACTTATCATCGCTTACTTAATTCCAGTTTTCTGGATAAGTAACAAATTTGGATTTGGGGTATTCCCACATGTAATGTTAGGTGATGAAGTTGCAAGGATTGCAGAACTTGAAGCTCAATTCGGTTTAGTTAAAAATGCTCCCGACGCCATCAAAGCTGCTGGTGTTCCAGGAGGATTACTATCAATAGGTACAGCTCACTCAGGAGTGCCTAAAGGTGGTATGGCCGCTTGGAGTTACATTTCGCTTGCGATGTGTATGATGATGGGAACTGCATCGTTACCTCATATTCTTATGAGATACTTTACAACTCCATCAGTTAAATCAGCTAGAAAATCAGTAGCATGGTCACTATTCTTTATTTGCTTACTGTATTTATCAGCTCCAATGTTAGCTACTTTATCGAAAATTGCTTTGATAGATCCAAATCTTCCAACAGGAATTATGGGTAAATCTATTGCTGATGTTCAGAACATAGAGTGGGTTAAAAATTGGATTGCTGTTAAACAAGCTTTCATAGTTGACTTTAACAAAGACGGCATCTTGCAATTAAATGAATGGTTCATGAGAGATGACGTTGTAGTATTAGCAACGCCAGAAGTAGCAGGCTTACCTTACGTTATTTCAGGGTTAGTTGCTGCGGGTGGTATGGCTGCTGCGATGTCAACTGCGGATGGATTAATTCTTGCTATAGCAAACTCTTTATCACATGATCTTTACTACAAAATCATTGATCCAAAAGCGGATGTTAGAAAAAGATTAATCGTTGCGCGACTACTTCTAGTAGTTATCGGTGCAGCTGCTGCTTATATTTCGGCACAGCGTTTAACCGGTATCTTAGGAGCCGTTGCTTGGGCGTTTGACTTTGCAATGTCTGGTTTATTCTTCCCGCTTGTACTTGGTGTATGGTGGAAGAGAGCTACTAAAGAAGGAGCAATCGCAGGTATGTTACTTGGTTTAATATCTGGTTCCGCATATTTATATTATGTTGGACCGAAGTTTATGAACCAAACTCCTTGGTTAGGAATTGACAACTTAAGATTTGGTATCATCGGAGCTGCTGTAAGCTTAGTGGCAATGGTTGTTGTCTCTTTAGCTACAAAAGAACCTGATGCTGCAACTCAGAAAATGATTGATGACTGCAGAGTTCCAACAGGAAGAACTATTATTGCTAAAAGCTAACAATAATTAAATTTAAAAAATTAAGGGGCGATTTATTCGCCCCTTTTTTTTGTCTTGAAAAATGATACTTTAAAAATATGTCACCTTGGATACTGATCATTGATTACATTTTAGGAATTATCATGTGGACCTTAATTGGTAGAACAGCCATGAATATTTTTCAAAGAGAAGACTCTAACTTTTTTTTTATGAAAGCTTTTGTAAAACTAACACAACCATTTATTAATTTATTCAGTTTTATAACACCTTCTTTTCTTGCGGGCCCTCTCGTGCCACTTTACGTAGCTTGGTTTTTTTACTTATTTAGATTTTATTTAATGCCCTACTTACTGGGCTATTCTGTTATGGGTATGCTATCTTTTCCTTTAGAAAGTGATTTTGCGAGAACTTTGTACACTTTTTTCAAATAACTTTATTTATTTTTGACAAAATTAAAGATTAAAATATATAAGTAAAAATGAGTTCATCAATTAAAATATCTCCCTCCATTCTTTCAGCCGATTTTAGTAAATTAGGTGATGAAATTACAGCGCTTGAGAAAGCTGGAGCTGATTATATTCATATTGATGTCATGGACGGACATTTTGTGCCTAATATTACTATTGGGCCTGAAGTCATTAAGCGATTAAGACCCATTACAAAACTTCCCTTTGATGTACATTTAATGATTTCGCCAGTTAATAATTTTATTAAAGATTTCGCTGATGCAGGAGCTGATATTATTACATTTCATCCAGAAGCTACAGATAATGTATCTGAAACTATTAGTTTAATAAGAAAATTAGGAAAAAAAGTTGGTATTTCCTTAAAACCTAAATCACAAATAAGTTTAATCGAAGATCATTTAAGTAAAATAGATTTAATTTTAATTATGAGTGTAGAGCCTGGTTTTGGTGGTCAAAAGTTTATGCCTGAAGTTTTAGATAAAATGAGAAAATTAAGAAGTTTAATAGATGAAAAAAAACTTAATGTTGATATCGAAATTGATGGCGGCATTAACTTTGATAATAGTAAAAAAGCTAAAGATTATGGTGCTAATATATTAGTCTCTGGCTCTACAGTATTTAAAGAACATAACGGAAATCTAAAAAAAAATATTCAATTACTTCGATCCAATTAATGCCCAGCTTAAAAGCCGCTTATTTTTACTTTTTAGCTGTAAAAATACTTTTATTTCGTTTTGTAAAAAAAATTTATTTCTCAACTAACTTTTATAACAATTCTTTAAAAACAAAATTACCGGAACAGTTATATTTTTATCCGAACCCCTTTCTATTTTCCTCATTCGTTAATGAGAAGATGTTCAATTTTAAACTTTCAAATGTTAATATTGATATATTTTGGAATGAATTTGATTCACCAAAAGAAGAACAAGATCTTAATAGTTTTTTTTGGTTAAACCTTATCAATCGGAAAAATGACGGGTTAGCTATACAGCAAATTATTTCTATTTGGATAAAAAATAACAATAAATATAAAAATAAAAATTGGGAACAATTACAGATTAGTAAAAGGATTTTAGCATGGATTCTTAATGCTGATATTATTTTAAACAATGCTGATAAATTTTTTAAAGAAAGTTTTTTTAACTCAATTATTATTCAAATCAATCATCTAAAAAAGAATTTTAATGATGAAAATGATCCTGCTAAAAGGATAGAAATTATCTCTGCAATCATATTGTCAGGGCTTGTATTCAAGGAGTATAATTTTAACTTTGAAAAAGGAATTAAAGGCCTAAAAGATATTGTCGAAAACTTTTTTGATAATGATGGCTGCCCAATCAATAGAAATATTTATGATTTAGTTCAATGCTCAAAGTTTCTTGTTTTAATTAAAGAATGCTGCAAGGATGCTCAAGAATATATTCCTGATTTTTTAGATGATATTATAAATAAGTTAATTAATTGCTTATTTTCACTTCAAACTCCAACAAATAAAAATCCATTATTTAATGGTGCTAATGAGTTCAAAATGGATAACTATTTAGAATATCTTAATGGACTAGAGTATAAACCCAGCAACATAATAAATAAAATTAATCAAATTTACATAGGCAGAAATAAAAAAAGTTTACTTTTCTTTGATGTGGGATCCCCACCAGAAAAAAAATATTCTAAAAAATATCAATCAGGGCCTTTATCCTTTGAATACTTTATTGATGATTGTAAAATTATAACTAATTGTGGTTTTGGAAGTAAGATTTCAAAAAAAGCAGAACTTGTAAGCAGGCTTACATCTGCACAATCAACTTTGTGTCTTAACGACTCATCGGTTGTAAAATTTGAGAGAAATGATTTAATAAATAATGCTTTTGGTAAATCTATAATAAATTCATTTAAAGTGTATGATTTAAATATAGATGATAACAAAAATTATTTAATTCTTTCCGCAAAGCACAATGCTTATGAAAATAATTTTAACTACTTACATCAACGAATAATTAAAATAGATAAAAAAAATAATAATTTACTCGGAGAAGATAATTTAATTGCTGCTAACAAGAAAAAAAAATTAGTGACCACATATAGTATTAGATTTCATCTTTATCCTGGTATCAGTGCAGTTCAAACTATGGGAAAAAATTCAATTTTATTACAAATAGAGAAAAATAAATCATTAATATTTAATAGTAATGGAGAGAATTTAATCTTAGAAAAAAGTATATTTCTAGGTAGAAATCAAATAGTTAATAATTTTTGTATAACTATTTCAGGAACTATAAATAATAGTGAAAATAAAAATATTACTTGGGAATTAAAAAAAAATAATTAGGGATGAATCAAAAAATAAAAACTGCTTTAATCTCTGTGTCAGATAAAACTGACTTATCAAAAGTACTTAAAACTTTAAATAAATATAAAGTTAAAATTATAAGCTCAGGTGGGACGTACAAATCTATTAAGCAATTAGGGTATCCTTGTACTGAAGTTTCTGTTTATACTGGATTTAAGGAAATGCTAGATGGTAGGGTAAAAACTTTACATCCGAAAATCCATGCAGGAATTCTTCACGATAGATCAAATAGAAAACACTCAAAAGAAATGAGTAAAAAAAACTTTCCTTCACTTGATTTAATTATAGTTAATTTTTACCCTTTTCAAAAAATTGTAATAAATTCAAAAAATAATAAAGAAATTATTGAGAATATCGATATCGGTGGACCAACCATGGTTCGATCTGCAGCAAAAAATTTTAAAAATGTTTTAATCATTACAAATAAAAATGACTACTCTGATTTAATTCAAGAGATTGAAAAAAATAAAGGTCAAACAACGTTGAATTTTAGAGAATATATGTCGAGTAAAGCTTTTGGCTTAACGGCTTATTACGATGCCATGATTGCTAATTGGTTTAACCAAAAATTAGATATTAAGTTTCCTGAAAGAAAAACAATTTTTGGGCTGAAATTTAAAGAATTAAGATATGGTGAAAACCCACATCAAAAAAGCTCTATCTACATCAACGATTATAATGACAAAGAATTGGGCCTAAATCAATTAGGCGGCAAAGATCTTAGCTACAATAATTATAACGATATTTTTGCCTCTTTAGAAATTTTATCATCTTTAAAAAAGAACCCAGCAACTGTAGTAGTTAAACATGCTAATCCATGTGGGGTTTCTACTAACAGATCACCTCTAGTTTCTTTTAAAAATGCTTATTCTTGTGATCCTGTCAGTGCTTTTGGTGGAGTTATAGCATGTAATTTTAAAATTAATAAAATCATTGCGGAAGAAATAAATAAAAATTTTCTAGAAATTATTTTAGCAAAAGGTTTTGAAAAAGCTGCATTTAATATTTTAAATAAAAAAAAGAATCTAAGAATTATTGATATTTCAAAATATAAACAAAAAAATCAAACAACAACAAAAGTATTTGATGGTTCTTTTTTAATTCAAGAAAAAGATAAATTAATTTTTAATAAAAAAGATTTAAAATTTGTAACTAAAAATAAACCAACATCGAAAGAATTAAAAGAAATAGAGTTTGCTTTTAATATTTCAAAATATGTTAAATCAAATGCAATTGTTTTAACTAATAATTTTTCTACAATTGGTATTGGAGCTGGACAACCAAACCGTTTAGATAGTTGTAAAATTGCTGTGCAAAAAGCAAAGCAATTTCAATCAAATAAAATTAAGAATTCTATTGCTGCCTCAGACGCTTTTTTTCCTTTTGTAGATGGCATAAAATCACTTATAGATGCTGGGGTAAAAATTATTGTTCAACCTGGAGGTTCAATACGAGATCAAGAAGTTATCAACGCTGCTAATAAAGCAAATGCAAAAATGGTATTTACGAATATCAGACATTTTAATCACTAACTATATCCGATCGATTTTTGCAGCTAATATAAAATCACTTTCGGCCAATCCTTTGATGGCATGAGTAGAAATTTTAATTTTAGCATACCCCCAACCAAAATAAATATCTGGATGATGACTTTCAGATTCAGCAATAGAACCAACTTTATTTACAAATTCTTGGCTTTCAGCAAAATTTTTGAATTTAAAATTTTTTTCTAAGTAATAATTCTTATCTTCATTGCTTTTCACGTCCCAACCATCTACTTTTTTTACATATTTATGAATTTCACTTAAATCAAATGGGGCTATATTTCCTTCGCAAGCAACACATGTTTTTTTATACAATTCTTCCATACTTTATTTAATGGAGCGGGCAAAGGGGGTCGAACCCTCGACCTTCTCGTTGGCAACGAGACGCTCTACCACTGAGCTATGCCCGCAAAATATAACGAGTATAGTACATTAGTTTTGAATAGGTCAACATTTTTAAAAATGACAAAATTGTCACTAGAGTTAGATTAAAATTTTTATTATAATTTTGTATGAAAATAAAATTACCAGAAATTATACCAGTCTTTCCTTTAAGTGGTGTTATTTTCTTTCCTAAAACTAATCTACCTTTAAATATTTTTGAACCTAGATATTTAACCTTAGTAGGTGATTGTTTTAAATCGAATAAATATATGGGCATGATACAAACCAAAAGAAATACGTCAGATGTTTATTCGATTGGTTGCCTTGGTAAAATCACCGAACATAAAAAAACTAATGATGGCAGATTACTTGTAAATTTAACCGGGATAAGCCGTTTTGAAATAAAATCAGAAATTAATAATGATAAAATTTATAGAGAATTTACTGTTTCCTATGAAAAATTTTTAGAAGATTTAGAAGAAGAAAAAAAACAAACATTAATCAACAATAGCATTAAAGAAATATTTGAAAAAACAAAAATATTTTTTAAAAAAAATGGTCTTTTGCTTAATTGGAATGAGTTTGAAAAATTAGATCAGAATCAGAAAATAAATACCTTAGCAATGATTGCTCCTATTTCAAATGAAGAAAAACAAACAATTTTAGAATCTATTCATATTGATTCTAAAACAAAAGTTTTATCAGAAATAATTGAATTTTATTTACACGAAAAATCTGTAAATAATATTACTTTACAATAATTAAATTACAATCCCCCTGTCTGCTATAGACTGGCCTACTTTTTTAATAAAATCAAAATTATTAATATTATTAAGAATTCTTGTTTTAAAATTAGAAAAATATTTATTATCTTTAAAAAAAAGATTAGTTAGATTTATGCCAAGACCAAATAAATTATTTTCTGGTTTTCTAGAATTATAAAAATCTCTAAGCAGAAGACTATCTTTAAACAATAAACCATGTTTTAGTATCTTGGAAATTAGCTCTGCTAATTTTTTGATGTCCCTTATTACCAGATTAAATCCCTGACCTGCTATAGGATGTACTATATGTAATCCATCACCAAGAATAAGAATATTTTTTTTAAAATATTTTGTTTTTAAATTTAAATTAATTGGGAATGATTGAACATATTCAACTTTTTTTATTTGTTTTATATTTAATAACTTTCCTAGTTTTTCAACTAAAATTTTTTTTAAATTTTTTTTATTAAAATTAAAATAATCGCTACTAACACTCCATACTGTTGAAAAGGCATTCTTTTGAAAAGGTAGAATTGCAAGAGGTCCTTGTTTTAAAAAAAATTGACTAGCATTTTCGATTTTTGAATTATGTTTAATAATCGCTGTTATAGCTGATTCTTGGTAATTCTTATTAATAGATCGTGCAGATCCAATTTTATAATAAAATTTTGAAAAACCTCCGATGCTTAAAATTATTAGATCGTAAAATACTTTTTTAGTACCTAATACAATAGAGCTATCATCATGATTAATATCTTCAATATTTTGTTTTATTAATTTTATATTTTTTTTTGAAGAAATAAATTTGTATAATTTTTTTTTTAAATCTTTATTTTTAAAAATATACATAAAATTTTTATTTTTTTCGTCAAAATTTAAAAAATTAATAACTTTTTCTTTATCTTCATAAAATAAGCTAATTTTTTTACATGGCCAAAAAAAACTAGTTTTAATCAAGTTTAAATTATTTTTAATATATTGAAAATTACTCTCTGAAATAGCTGTTGTTCTATGATCTAAATTTTTATTTTTTTTTTTTATGCTAGAATACAAATCAATATTTATATTCAGTTGACTCAAAATTGCAGCTGCGGTTAAGCCTGCTAAACCATCACCAACAATACATATTTTTTGTTGTCTCATATTTAAAAATTTTTACCAATTTACTAAAAATGATACAAAGTAACCTAAATGATTCGTTAAATAAATAATGATTAATCAAGTTTTCACTAATTTTTTAAAAAATCGAACCAGTGAATTAATTGGGCTATGTCTTATTTTTTGTGCTCTTTTGTTGTCTGTATCCTTTTTTTCTTACTCTCCCAATGATCCAACATTTGTATACGGTGCAAAAGCTAATGATATTAAAAACTTTTTAGGCTTATATGGAGGAAGAATAGCAGACTTTTTGCTTCAAAGTTTTGGCCTAACCTCTTTCTTGATTTTAATAACAATAATGTCTTGGGGTATAAATTTAATAATTAAAAAAGAAGTTAAAAAAATAAAATATAAAATTCTTTATTTAATTTTGTATATTATATTTAGCTGCTTATTTATTTACGCAACCTACAATAATTCATTTTGGTTAATTGATAATGGTAACTCAGGATTTGTTGGACAAATCCTATTTAGTAAAATCATAAACGTTTTGCCTCTCATTAAAAATAATTATAGCATTTTTGTTTTTTTAATTTTATCTATTATTTTCTTTATTCTAGCCTCTGAGATTAATTTAAAATATTTATTATTTATAATTAAATTGATTTTTAAACCTTTTAAAAAAAATAATAATCTAAACACTGATTTAGAAATTAATGACGCTCAATCCGAAATATTAGTTTCAGAAAACCCTATTATAGAGAGAGCTCAACAAACTTTTTCTTTCGACAAAATATCTGAAATAAAAAAAACTGAAATCCAAAATAAAAATTTTAAAGACTTTAAACTTCCCTCTTTAGATTTATTAGAAAAAAATCCTTCAAAAATAAATTTATTAGATCTTTCTAAAAATAGACCTGAGGGTTCATTTATAGAAAAAATATTATTAGATTTTGGTATTGAGGGTAAAATAACAAAGATAAATAATGGACCTGTTGTTAGCTTATACGAGTTTGAGCCCGCACCAGGTGTTAAAGTTTCTAAAATTATTAACTTATCTGATGATTTAGCTCGTAATACTAGCTCTACGTCTACTCGTGTTTCAACTATACCGGGGAAAAATACTGTAGGTATTGAAATTCCAAACCAAACTCAAGAAAGTGTTTATTTAAGAGAAATAATAGGAAACGATAAATTCCAAAAAAAAGAAATTAAACTCCCAATTGCTATCGGAAAAAGTATCTCAGGACTTCCTATTGTTGGTGATTTAACTGCGATGCCTCATCTTTTAATTGCGGGCACGACTGGATCTGGAAAATCAGTTTGTATTAATACAATTATTGTATCCCTTCTTTACAAACTAAGTCCTGACCTCTGCAAACTTATCTTGATCGATCCTAAAATGTTAGAACTTTCTGCTTATGAAGGAATTCCGCATTTATTAAGTCCAGTCATTACCGAATCTAAAAAAGCAGCTTCTGCATTAGGTTGGACCGTTCGTGAAATGAATAATCGTTACAAACTGATGAGCAAAGAAGGAGTAAGAAATATTGACGGATATAATACAAAGCATAAACTTAAAATGCCTTATATCGTCGTTGTTGTTGATGAAATGTCAGACTTAATGATGGTAGCAGGTAAGGAGATTGAAAGCTATATTCAAAAACTTTCACAAATGGCAAGAGCAGCAGGAATTCATATTATAATGGCAACGCAAAGACCGAGCGTAGATGTTATAACAGGTACTATTAAAGCAAACTTTCCTACAAGAATATCTTTTAGAGTAAGTTCCAAAATAGATAGCAGAACAATTTTGGGCGAGCAGGGCGCTGAACAACTTCTCGGCAATGGAGATATGTTGTTCATGTCTTCAGCTAATAGAATTGTTAGAATTCATGGTCCATATGTTTCTGAAAAAGAAATAGAAAAAATTACCAATGTATTAAGAAGTCAAGGAGAACCTGATTATATGGATGAAATTACTGCTAATGATAAAGATAATATTTCAGATTATCTTTCTAATGATGACACTGATGAATTATATAATCAAGCTTTAGAGATTATTAAAACAGAAAGAAAAGCATCAACTAGCTTTTTACAAAGAAAATTACAAATTGGCTATAACAGGGCTGCAAGAATTATTGATATGATGGAAGAAAAGGGGATTATAAGCAAAGCTAATCATGTAGGTAAAAGAGAGGTTTTATAATTCTTGCTTATAAAAGTTTTAATAACGTTTATCATTTTTTTTAATTTTCTTTTAAATGTAAGCGCAGATGAAAAAAAAAATATTATTGCAAATTTATCAGAGATCGATAATTTAACTTTTAATTTTGAACAAATCACAAATGAAAAAACAGAGATTGGTAATTGTGTAGTTAAATTTAATAATAAACTCAAATGTAACTACGACGACAAACTACAAAAAGAAATTATAATCAATGATAAAACATTAGCGATTTTACAAAAGAAATTCGATAAAATTTACTTATATCCTGTTTCAAAATCTCCATTCATGATTATCTTAAATAAAGAAAAATTAATAAACTTAATTCAAAAATCAGATCTCATACTAAATGAAGATATTGAACTGGTTTATATAGATGAAAATCAAAAAGAAATTTCTATTTTTTTTGAAAAAAAAAATTATGAATTAAAAGGTTGGTTAATAAAAGATGAATTTCAAAATGAAATTTATTTTTCATTAAAAATTCAAAAAATAAATAGTGAGCTAGATAAAAATTATTTTGATATTCCTACAATTAATTAAAAAGTAAAATTAATTGTTTCTTCTTTAAATATTTTAAAACCTTTAGATAAATAATTATCTAAAGCATGTTTATGATCTAAACTGGAAGTATGTACCCATACTCTATCTACCTTTTTATCAAAAGCTTTATAAATTATATATTTCAATAGAAAAGATCCAAATTTTTTATTTTGGTGCTCTTTTAAAACTCCCATTTGTATTAGTTCAATCTCATTTTTTTCCTTATGAAACTCTTGCTCGTAAAACCCTATTAAATCTTGTTCAAATTTCATAATCCCCGTTTCTAAATTTATATTAGAAACATATTTGTGCCATTCCTTATCTGACCACAATAATCGATCACGCCAAAAATGATCTTTACCGATTTGTTTGTAGAAAAATTTATTTATATTAATGTCTTTTTCTTTATCTAAATAAACTTCTGTTTGTTTAAAGAAAATTGGAGGTTTATTTAAAAATTGTTTTTTTTTTATTTCTAAAAAAAATCTTTTAACTTTAGCCATTCAGAATTAAACAACCATCTTTCCAATTTTTTCTCCACCAAAGATATGATAATGAAGATGTGGCACCTCTTGTCCTCCATCCTTTCCAATATTACTAAGTACCCGGTATCCATTTTCCTCGGTTGAAATCTTTAAAATTTTTACTATATGCGAGATTGCTTTATTAAATTCTAGAATCTCTCTATCTGAGGCTTTGTTTTGAAAATCATCTAAATCAACATATTCACCTTTTGGAATTAAAAGCACATGTATTTTTTTTTGCGGATTAATATCATGAAATGACAACACATATTCATTCTCGTAAACTTTTTTGCAAGGAATCTCCCCTCTTAGAATTTTAGCAAAAATATTATTTTTATCATAAATCATTTTTGTCTTTTTTTTAATTCATCCATGACATCTTCTATTTTTATATTATTAGCTTCTAAATAAACCATTAAATGGTAAATTATATCAGCAGATTCATGGATTTTATTTGAATTTTTTTCAACTGCTTCGATTAACTCTCCGAGCTCCTCTTTAACTTTAGATTCACTTAAAATTTTATTATCAAGTAATTCCTTCGTATATGATTTATTAGACGAAGAATTTTTTCTTTCTCTAATAGTTTTAATGAGATGTTCTAAATTTTTAAACATTTTATAATCTTACCGATACGTTCTTAGAATTCAAATATTCTTTAACTTCTTTAATTTTATATTCACCGTAGTGAAAAATAGATGCAGCTAAAACTGCACTAGCCCCACCTTTTACAATTCCATCATAAAAGTGATCTAAATTTCCAACTCCGCCTGATGCAATTACAGGAATATTTGTAATTTGAGTAATAGTTTTTAATAATTCTATGTCATAGCCACTTCTGGTTCCGTCTTTATCCATTGAGGTTAATAAAATTTCACCAGCACCATGGGCTTCTACTTGTTTTGAAAATTCAACGACGTTAATACCAGTTTTATTTCTACCGCCGTGTGTAAAAACTTCCCATTTTTTATCTTTAACTTTCTTTGCATCTATCGCTACAACAATACATTGAGAACCAAATTCTTTTGATGCTTCCTTAATAAAATTTATATCTTTTACTGCTGCTGTATTAATTGAAACTTTATCTGCACCAGCTAACAATAAATCTCTTATATTTTTTATTGTTCTAACACCGCCACCCACAGTTAAAGGTACAAAACATTCTTTAGCTGTTTTTTTTACGATTTCTATTATCGTTTCTCTATTTTCATTTGATGCTGTAATGTCCAAAAAGCATATTTCATCTGCGCCGCTCTCACTATAAATTTTAGCTTGTTCGACAGGATCACCGGCATCTTTTAATTCAATAAAATTTATACCTTTAACAACTCTTCCATTTTTAACATCCAAACAAGGTATAATTCTATTTTTAAGCATTTATTTCCTTTGCTAGCTGATCAAGTTTTATATCGCCATCATAGATAGCTTTACCAACTATTATCCCCTCAATATTTTTATTGTTTATTTTTTTTGCTTTCTTAATATCGCTTAGTGAAGAAACACCTCCAGAAATAACGACGGGACAATTAGATATGTTTGCAATTTTTATGGTTTCATCAAAGTTGGGACTGTTTTTTGTGCCATCTCTATTAATGTCTGTAAAAATTAATCTACTAACTCCATAATCATTCACATCTTGCAAAAAATCAAAGATTTTAATATTTAAATTTTTTTTCCAACCTAAAATAGATAAATTTCCATCTTTAGCATCTAAACCTAAAGCAATTTTATTTGTGAATTTTTTACAGGCCTCTTTTAAAAATTCTTTATTCTTAATTGCTGCACTTCCTAAAATTACTTTTTCAACTCCTATATCGATGTAATTCTTAATACTATCTAGTGTCCTAATACCTCCGCCAATTTCAACCTTCAGATTTATTTTGTTAACTATTTCCTTAATAATATCTAAATTAACAATTTTGCCTTTTAATGCGCCATCTAAATCAACTATGTGTAAATTTTTAAAGCCATGACTTTCATACTTGCTGGCTTGTTCTATTGGAGTTGTTGGATATTCAATTTTGTTTTTAAAATCACCTTTAATTAATCTAACACATTTTTTATCTTTAATATCTATTGCTGGAAAAATTATCATTTTTATAAATCTAAAAAATTTTTAATTACTTTTAATCCGTCTTTATCGCTTTTTTCAGGGTGAAATTGAGTTCCAAATAAATTTTCTTTCTCAACTGAACAAACTATCTCTGATGAGTAATCTGTTGTGGCAGAGATTACACTTTTATCTTCTGGTATAAACTCATAACTGTGGACAAAATACATATGAGATTCATTTTTAATATCTTTAAAAATTTTGCTATTTTTAAGAATTTTAATTTCATTCCAGCCAATATGAGGTAATTTAAATTTTCCTTTTTGATTATCGATTTTAGAAACTTTTCCTGAAATCCAACCGAATCCTTTAGTTTCTGTCTCCTCATAACCGACATCTGCGAACATTTGTAAACCTACACATATTCCTAAAAGTGGTTTTTTTTTATTAATTGCAAAATTTTCCAACTCATCAATTAAACCATTTATTTTCTTTAAAGCATCTACGCAGCTTTTAAATGAACCTTGACCTGGTAAAACAATTTTATCGCTAGACTTAATTTTATTTAAATTAGAAGTCACTTCTAGATTTATTTTATTTTTTGCAGCTTCCTTAAAAGAATTTATAACAGAACTAATATTGCCCGATTGGTAGTCAACAATAGTGACGTTCATCAAACTTAGATAGAACCTTTTGTAGATGGTATCGAATTTTTAATTCTATTATCGATTGATAAAGCTTCCTTTAGTGATCTAGCTAAACCTTTATAGCAAGACTCGATTTTATGGTGACTATTCTCGCCATAAATGTTCTCTACATGTAATGTGATTCCAGCAGATTGTGAAAAAGCTTGGAACCATTCTTTGAAAAGTTCAGTATCCATCTCACCTAATTTTTCAACCTTAAGATCAACTTTCCATATTAAATATGGTCTATTAGATACATCAATTGAAACTCGACTTAGAGTTTCGTCCATGGGTATCATTGTTGAGGCGTACCTTTTAATTCCTTTACGGTTGCCTGCAGCTTTTTTAATTGCTTCTCCAATTGCTATACCTGTGTCTTCGGTAGTGTGGTGTAAATCTATATGCATATCGCCTTTAGCTTTAACGTTAATATCTATTAAAGAATGTTTGGAAAGTTGTTCCAACATATGATTTAAAAAACCTATTCCGGTGTCTATTTTATATTTACCTGTTCCATCAATGTTAACTTCTACATTGATGAAGGTTTCTTTAGTTTTTCTAGAAATTTTTGCTTTTCTTTTCATAAGTTAAAGAGAATTTATATAATGATATATAGAGAAATTAATATTTTATCAATAAACTGAAGCTGGCTATTGAAGAATTAAAATTAATGGCCACATATCGTTTATATGAACACTGGTGAAAAATGGCACGGAACCACAATTGTTTTATTGAGAAAAAATAATGAAACCGTTGTCGGTGGCGACGGTCAAGTTAGCCTTGGGAATACAATATTAAAAAGTAAAGCTAAAAAAGTTAGAAAAATAGAAAAACGAGGCGTCATTGCGGGGTTTGCAGGATCCACAGCAGATGCATTAACTCTATTTGAAAGGCTAGAAGCTAAACTAGAAAAGCATGCTGGCAATCTTCCAAGAGCTGCAGTTGAACTTGCAAAGGATTGGCGAACGGATAGATATTTAAGAAGATTAGAAGCTTTAATGGCAGTGGCAGACAAAGAAAGTAGTTTTATTATTTCTGGAACAGGAGATGTTTTGGAGCCAGAAGATGGTATAATTGGAATTGGATCAGGTGGAAACTATGCGCTAGCTGCTGCAAAAGTTTTAATTGAAACCAATCTTTCTGCGGAAGAAATTGTCAGAAAATCAATAAAAATCGCTTCGGATATTTGCGTTTTTACTAACAATAATGTCACTATTGAAAAAGTTTAACTATGCAAGAAAAAAATAAAGTTACAAATTTAAATTTAGTTAAAGATAATTCTAAAAAAAAAGACTCAAAAGTTAGTTCCTTGTCACCAAGAGAGATAGTTTCTGAACTTGATAGATATGTTATTGGCCAAACAAATGCAAAAAAAGCTGTAGCTATAGCATTGCGTAATAGATGGAGAAGACAAGCGCTTGATGCACAAATGAGAGAAGAAGTCTTACCAAAAAATATTTTAATGATTGGCCCAACAGGAGTTGGAAAAACTGAAATTTCAAGAAGACTATCTAAGCTTGCCCAAGCACCTTTTATAAAAGTTGAGGCTACAAGATTTACTGAAGTTGGCTATGTTGGCCGAGATGTAGAGCAAATTATAAGAGATCTAATTGAAATAGCT
>CBDDXH010000013.1:0-20980 GCA_965235125.1 Pelagilacustribacter hypolimneticus (SeqCode)
GTATTAATTAAAAAAATAGTTAAAAAAATAATTAACATAAAAATTTAAATATTTCTTGTTTCGGTTTATATAATATATATTATCTAAAAATGAATGATAAAGATGATATAATTAGTATTCTTAGTGCCATTGATGAAATCAACAATAAACCCAAGAAGAGAAGTAATGAAAAATCATCCACTCAAAACAGTATTCCTAAATTAAATCAAGATTTAATTATTCCTTCAGATGTAGATAGAATTATTAGAGAAGCTGAAGAATATAAAAAAACAACCATTAATTATGTAAGCACCTCAGCAGTTCAAAAACGAACAGAAACGTCTAAAAATGAAAATATTTTTATTCTTACAGATGAAGTTCTTAATGTTGAAGATATAAGCATCTCTGAAAGCTTCATAAATAACACTAAAGAAACTCTAAAATCCATTTACACACAAGTTGAGAAACAAAAAAAACTTTTTTTAGATCTTAAAAATTATTCCATTAAAATTGAAAGAGAATCTCAAGTTTTTAAAGAAAATTATGAAAGATTGGTTATTGAGAACAATGATTTGAAAACAAGGTTAAAAATAGCTAAAGAGCAGATTGTTAATTACGACGCTAATAAAATAGATCTTTTATCAGCTTTAGATAAATTAAATGAAATCCTTTCTAAAAGTAATGTTGTTGGAAAAATAGCTCCTCAGAAACCATCCTTTGAAAGCTTTAAAAAAACTACCAAGATCGAATCTAATGACTAATTATCAACTAATAAATTTTCTTTTGATAAACATAAAATTATATTAGATTACTTTAAAAGAGCGCCCTTAGCTCAGTTGGATAGAGCATCGGTTTTCTAAACCGAGGGTCGTAGGTTCGAATCCTTCAGGGCGCACCAAATGAAAATAAATTCTTTATAAAATTTATTATACCCATAACCAAGTAAGTAAATATTTCAACTACTTCATAAAAATATTCAATATAAGTCGCAGTAAATGGGTATTTTACAATAATTAAATTTTTTGAAAAATTTAATACTTCATAAATAACAAAAATAATTGCTATAATTAAAGTTAGATAAATATAAAAACCAAAAAAATTTTTATTTTTTGTTTCAGTTATTTTACTAAAATTGTGCAAATCTTCCATTTTGAGATGAGAGCTATCTATTTTATGTACTTTATTTTCAATAACAGTTTTATCCTTTTCCGTTTCTTCTAAAATTAAAGCTTCTTTAGTGTCAATTTCTTTCCCAAGGTTTTTCAGCGTCTTTTCTATTAACATCAAGGTCTCATCAAATGTTGTTGTGTCTATTTCACCAGAATTTTTACTTAAAGTTTTTTTAAAATTTGCATTATTTTCTTTTGTTTTTATTTCGTCCATAAATGAATTTATAAACTATTTTATTTTTTTAATTAATATATAATTAGTTAATTTCGGTATAAAACTTAATAAACACAAATATTCACTTGAAAAACCAATTTTTAAGACATTGTTTAGATAATAAATTTCAGCAAAATAATGAACAGATCAAAATCATAGATTTATTAACAAAATTTGATAAATCAAATTTTTCACAAAATATATTACTTAAATTATTGAATAAACAGGATCAAAAGTTAGGATTTTATTTATATGGAGATGTAGGTGTTGGTAAAACTATGCTGCTTAATTTCTTTTTTGATCTTTTAAATGTCAAAAAAATAAGAATGCATTTTAATGAATTCATGATTAATTTTCACGATTTTAGACATACTAATAAACAAAAAAGCCAAGATAATTCTATAGAGGCTTTTGTGAAAAATTTAAAAATGAAAACAGACCTACTTTATCTAGATGAATTACAAGTAACTAATATTGTAGATGCTATGATTTTAGGTAAATTATTTGAGGTTATTTTTAAAGAAAATATTAAAGTTTTAATTTCTTCAAACATAAAAATTGATCATTTATATAAAGACGGTCTACAAAGAGAGCAGTTTATTTCTTTTATTAAAATTATTAAAAAATTATGTATTCAACATGAACTAGTAATTAATCAAGATTACAGAAGATCGAAAAAATTAAAGCTAGAACGCTTCTTTTACCCGTTAAATGTGCAATCAACTTTTCAAATAAATCAGCTATTTAGAAAGCTTACTAAAGGAAAAACAAAATCCATAATTAAATTAAACATCAAACGAAGAACATTTATGATCAATTCTTATTATGAGGGTATCGCTAGATTTAATTTTAGAGAATTGTGTGAAGTTAATCTTGGAGCCGAAGATTATCTAGCCATTGCTGATAAATGTAGTTTTGTTACTTTGGATAATATTCCAAATTTTACCGATGAAAATGTGAATCAACAACAAAGATTTATTACTTTAATTGATATTTTTTATGAAAAACAAATTGCAATGATGGTAAGTTCTAATTTCAATTTGAATAATTTTACTTCCTCAAGAAGATTAATTGATTCTTACAAAAGAACAATAAGCAGATTATTTGAACTTACTTCTTCAAATTTTAAAAAAGATTAATTAGCTTATTTAAAATCAAATATCTCTATATTTTGTTTAATTTTAACAATTTAGACTACATATAGTAAAGTTTCTAATAGATAAGAGCTATGATTTAAATGAACTTGTATGGAGATTTGTTTTTAAATAATGTGTTGTTAAAGCTTTGATCGATCAAAGTTTATTAATAAAAAAAAAGGATATCTAAAATATGATTAAATCGTTAAAAAAGTTTTCTTATTTTCTAGTATCATTTGCTCTATTGATTGGATTCCAATCAGAAGCATTTGCTGAAAAAAAATCTAAAACTTTGAATAAAACAATTAAACAAGGTCATGTGAAATGTGGAGTATCAGAAGGTCTTCCAGGATTTTCAAATGCTGATGCGTCTGGAAATTGGTCTGGTATCGATGTTGATGTTTGTAGAGCAGTAGCCGCTGCCGTATTAGGAGACGCAGGTAAAGTGAAGTTCGTTCCTCTGTCGGCTAAAGTAAGATTTACATCATTACAATCTGGTGAAATCGACGTTCTATCAAGAAACACAACTATTACCTTAACAAGAGATGCTGACTTAAACTTATCGTTTGTTGGTGTTACCTTTTATGATGGACAAGGTTTCATGGTAAAAAAAAGTTCAGGTATAACATCAGTAAACCAATTTAAAAATGGTATTACTGTTTGCACTCAAACCGGTACAACAACCGAGTTAAATATGAGAGATTTTTTCAATGCGAAAAAAATCAAATATGAACCGGTTGCTTTTGATAAAGCAGATGAAGTAAATCAAGCTTACGACGCAGGTCGTTGTGATGCTTTCACAACTGATAAATCTGGTTTAGCTGCACAAAGAACTAAATTGAAAAACCCAGCTGATCATTTAGTATTACCTGAGACAATTTCAAAAGAACCACTTGGACCTGCAGTACGACATGGTGACCAAGTTTGGGAAGATATTGTTAGATGGTCACTATTTGCAATGATTGAAGCCGAAGAATACGGAATAAATTCAGCAAATGCAGATTCATTAAAAACTTCAGACAATCCACAAATTAAAAGACTTCTTGGCGTTGAAGGTGGCCTTGGTGCTCTTTTAGGTGTTGGTAATGAATGGAGCATAAATATTATCAAGCAAGTTGGTAATTATGGTGAAAGCTATAAAAGAAATATAGCTGATACTGGTATTTTACCAGTAAGAGGACCTAATGCATTATGGAGTCAGGGCGGTCTATTATACGTACCTCCTGCTAGATAATTCGAATAAATAAATTAAAACATTAAAAGGGCTAGATTTTTCTAGCCCTTTTTTTTATTCTCCCTTAAAATAAATGTATTATGAATAGTAGAACTATAAGAAGGTTAGCACCTCAAATAATAACTGTTTTTATCGTTTTTGCAGTCATTGCTTATTTTTGGTTTAATGCCTACGTTAATATGGATAGCTTTGGTATAGATTTTGGCTATGGTTTTTTAACTAATGCAGCCTCTTTTGATATTCAATTCAGTTTAATAGATTACGATGGAAGTAGCCCATATTATAAAGCCTATTTAGTTGGACTTTTAAACACAATTCTAGTTTCAGTCATTGGCATATTTTTTGCAACTATTCTTGGAGTAACTTTCGGAATAGCAAAACTTTCTAGCAATATTTTAGTTTCAAAATTATCAGATTTTTACGTTGAATTTTTTAGAAATGTTCCTTTAATTTTGCAGATTTTCTTTTGGTATTTCTCAGTTTTAAGAGCTCTACCTTTACCGGAAAATGCAATTAACATAGGGGACGCTATTTATGTTACAATTAAAGGAGTTTTTGTCCCAAAATTTATTTGGACTAATTTTTATTTTTTTTTAAGTAGTCTTATTGCTTCTGTTATAGCAATTATTTTTGTTCTTATTTATGCTAAAAAACAGAAAGAAAACTTGGGTAAAGAGTATCCAAAATTAATAATTTCTTTTTTAATCTTAGTTACCTTATGTTCTAGTGGTTTTATTTTTGGTTTTGTAGAGTTAGAATTTGAGTATCCTGAAATTTATAATTTATCGGATACCGTTTTTAATTTTAGAGGCGGCGTTTCAATTATACCTGAGTTTTTATCTTTAGTTTTTGCTCTCTCTTTATATACATCCAGTTTTATTGCCGAAAATGTAAGAGCAGGAATTTTGGGAGTTGGAAAAGGACAGAAAGAAGCTTCTGCATCATTAGGACTTACGCCTGGTCAAACTTTAAAATTAGTTGTTCTACCTCAAGCTTTAAGAATTATAATTCCACCTACAACTAATCAATATTTAAATTTAACTAAAAATTCATCTTTAGCAGCTGCTATTGCTTACCCAGATCTTGTATCTGTATTTGCTGGCACAGCTTTAAATCAAACAGGAAGAGCAATTGAGATTATAACTATTACTATGGGTACTTACTTAACTCTAAGTATATTTATTTCCTATTTTATGAATTTATATAACACAAAAATTGCCCTGAAAGAAAAATAGAATGAAACAAATAAATAAATTTTTAAAAACAAATGCTAATAAAAATATATTAATTTTTATTGGTTTAACTTTATTTTCTTTAGGTTTAACAGATGTTATTTTGTCTTCTTTTTTATCTATCAACTTAACAAATAGTTTCTTATTACCTTTTTTTTTAGCCTTTATAGGACTTTATTTGATGAGATTTGAATTAACAAATTTTAATTTAATAAATAAATTAAATAAAAATTTAAATATAGATTTTTTTAATTCTATTTTAACGATTTTGTCTCTATTTTTTTTATTAAAAATTATTCCATTACTGTTAGATTGGTTTATATTAGATGCTAATTTTATAGGAACCACCAAAGAAGAGTGCACCGGAAGCGGTGCCTGCTGGATTTTTATCAATGTATGGTTAAAAAGATTTATTTATGGTTTATATCCTAATGATGAGATATGGAGAATAAACTTAGCCTTTATTTTACTTATTTTAACAGCAACTTTTGCAATTTTTTCTAAGCCTAAATTAAAAAAATATATAATTTTATTTTTACTTTTTATTTTTCCCTTTATTGCTATCAACCTAATTCTTGGAGATGTTGGTGGCTTAGTGTATGTAGAAACTGAAGCCTGGGGTGGTTTAGCTTTAACTTTAATTATAGCTATTTTTGGAATTATTTTTTGTTTTCCTATCGGAGTAATGCTTGCTATGGGTAGAAGATCAGAACTTATAGCTATTAAATATTTTTCAATTGGGTTTATAGAACTTTGGCGAGGCGTTCCGTTAATCACAGTATTATTTATGGCATCAAATATGTTTCCATTATTCCTGCCAGAAGATGTTTATTTAGACAAATTAGTAAGATGTATTATTGGAATTATACTTTTCGAAGCTGCTTACATGGCCGAAGTTGTTAGAGGCGGCCTACAATCTTTACCTAGAGGTCAATATGATGCCGCTAAAGCTATTGGAATGGGTTATTGGAAGATGCATCTCTTAATAATCATGCCTCAAGCCTTAAAATTAGTTATTCCTGGCATTGCAAATACATTTTTAGCACTATTTAAGGATACACCTTTAATTTTAATCGTAGGCGTGTTTGAATTTGCAGGAATGATAAACGTAGCAAAATCAAACCCTAAATGGTTAGGATTTGCAACTGAAGGATATGTGTTTGCGGCTATAGTTTTCTTTATTTTTTGCTTCATTATGAGTAGATATAGTCAAAATTTAGAAAAGAAATTAAATACTGAAAAATAAAAAATATGAGCAATGAAATTATAACACTTAAATCAGTTAATAAATGGTATGGAGATTTTCATGCGCTAAAAGACATAGAGCTTTCAGTTAAAACAAAAGAAAAAATTGTGATTTGTGGTCCTTCAGGTTCTGGTAAATCAACTTTAATTAGATGTATTAATAGATTAGAAAAACACCAGGAAGGAACAATAATTGTTGATGGTAATGAATTATCAGAAGATACTAAAGATATAGAAAAGATACGAGCTGAGGTTGGAATGGTGTTTCAGCAGTTTAATTTATTTCCTCATTTGTCAATTTTAGAGAATTGTACGCTTGCACCAATCTGGGTTAAAAAAATACCAAAAAAGCAAGCAGAAGAACTTGCTATGGCAAATTTAAAAAGAGTACAAATTACAGATCAAGCGTTAAAATTTCCAGGTCAACTTTCGGGTGGTCAACAACAGAGAGCCGCAATTGCTAGAGCCTTATGTATGGAGCCAAAAATTATGTTATTTGATGAACCCACTTCTGCTTTGGATCCAGAAATGATTAAAGAGGTTTTGGATGTAATGGTTGATCTAGCAAAAGAGGGAATGACCATGATTGTAGTTTCTCATGAAATGGGTTTTGCTAAAGAAGTTGCAGATAATATGATTTTTATGGACGAAGGAAGAATTGTAGAAAGAGCTAAAACTAAAGAATTTTTTGAAAATCCTAAATCAGATCGAACAAAATTATTTTTAAGCCAAATATTATAGCCAACTTGGTATAGGTAAATTTTTACTTTTTAAAAATTCTTTATTGTAAATTTTACTAGCATAACGTTTACCTGGGTCACAAAGTATGGTTACAATATTGTGTCCAGGACCCAATTGTTTAGCTAATCTAATAGCACCACCAATATTGATACCGGATGATCCACCTAAACTAATATTTTGATCTTCTTTTAACTTAAATATTATATTTAAAGCTTCCTCATCAGTGATTTGAAAAGCGTCATCTATTAAAGCTTTTTCAAAATTTTTAGTAATTCTAGCTGTGCCTATTCCTTCTGTAATTGAATTTCCAGTATTTTCCAGTTTATTAAATTTTATATGAGAATATAACGAGGAGCCCATTGGATCTGCTAAGGCAATTTTAATATTGTTATTTCTTTCTTTTAACCCAATAGAAACTCCAGCCAAAGTCCCTCCAGTTCCAACCGAGCATACAAATCCATGAACTTGTCCTGCAGTTTGAGTCCATATTTCTCTAGCAGTTGTTTGAATATGTGCTTCTGTATTTATGGTGTTGTCAAATTGATTAGCCCACAAAACACCATTTTTATTTGATCCTAAAAGTTCATCTGCAATCTTTTTGGATTGTTTAATATAATTATTTGGATTTGTGTAAGGGACTGCATCTACCTCAATAAGTTCTGCGCCTAAATCTTTAAGTATCTTTTTTTTTTCAATTGATTGAGTTCGTGGGATTACAACTTTTAAGTTAAGACCATAAGCTTTAGTTACAACAGCTAAACCTATACCGGTATTTCCCGCAGTTCCTTCAACAACTATTCCACCTTTTTGAATTTTATTATTTTTAATGGCATCCTCAACAATAAAGAGTGCAGCACGATCTTTTATAGATTCGCCAGGATTAAAATATTCTCCTTTACCATAAATATTGCATCCAGTTAATTCCGAAGCTTGTTTTAATTTAATTAATGGTGTATTTCCAATTTGTTTTAAAATACTTAGATTATCCATGTTTTTAAATATATGAAAATAAAATTTCTTTCAATTATATTAATTTTATTTTTTTCAACAAAATTAATAGCTCATTTAGATCATCATAAAACTATCAATAATTTAGAGTATGAGTTGTTTATGAATGATCAATCCGTCGGTTATCATAATTATATTTTTGAAAGAACCAATGATCTTTTAAAAGTTAAAAGTATTATTGATTTTAAAATTACAAAGTTAGGTATCGATTTTTATAAATATAGCGGATCCACAGAAGAAGAATTAAATAATGGTCAATTAGTTAAGTTTTTAGCTAATACAAATCAAAATAAAAAAATTAAAAAAACTGAAATTATCTTGGATAAAGAAAAAAATGAGTTAATTATCTCAGGATCTGAAAATAATCTAGTCGCCCCAAAAGAATATGTTGTAAGCACATGGTGGAATCATGAAATAATTCAAGCGAAAGCACAAATTAGTGCTATATCCGGAAGAATAATTGATCAAAAAGTTACTTTTCTCGGCAAAGAAAAGTTAAATTTATATGGGAAAGACTTTGAAGCTTTACGTTTTAATTTTAAATCTACTGATGAAAAATTATCTAAGGATAAAAGGCTAGATATAGATATTTGGTATGAAGATAATACCTATCTATGGCTTAAAGCTTCTTTCGAAAGTAATGGAAATTGGGAATATAGGTTGAAAAAAAATAATTAGTGGCTTTTTTTTGCTTTAATTTTTAGTTAAAAGTCAACAGTTATATGCCTATTATATGAGCTTTTTAAGCTCAAAATAATTTAATTATTTTCATATTAATTATTGCAAACAAAACTAAATTAATGTTCAATTATTTTTTATAATAATCATCGGGGAGAGCAAATGGAAGAAAGTTTCAATATTCATTTAGGAAAAAAACTTAGAATGAGAAGATTATCATTAGGTTTAACACAAACAAAAGTCGCACAAGCAATTAACGTAACATTTCAACAAATTCAAAAATATGAAAAAGGAACTAACGGAGTAAGTTCTGCTCGTTTAATGCAAATTTCACAGTTTCTAAAAGTACCTATTACTTATTTTTTTGAAGAATATAAGGATTACAAAGGATTAGAATCGCATGAAAATTCATCAGAGGATTTGAATTATTCTTTTTTAGCAAAAACTTTTAGTTCCTTATTAAAGTCTGAAAAAGATAAAATCTTACAAGTTTTAAAGAATACAGAAAATTTAGATAAGACCGGTTAATTGGCTCCCCGGGCAGGACTCGAACCTGCGACCAATTGATTAACAGTCAACTGCTCTACCAACTGAGCTACCGAGGAATAAAAAGCAACTTACTTTTTTTAAAAAAATAAAACAACCAATTTCTTGGAGGCAACGCCCAGAATCGAACTGGGGTACAAAGATTTGCAGTCTTCTGCGTAACCATTCCGCCACGTTGCCAGTTTTGATTATATCTATTTAAATCATTTAGTTGTCTCATTAAAGAAAATTCTATGATTTTAAGAAGACATTTCCTTTGATATAAAAACTATAACATTTTAGCTAAATTTTATATGGAATTTAAAAAATACGATCATTTTATCGAAGAAAAAAAAATCTATGATTTTTGGGAAAATAAAAAATTATTTGAACCTGTAAAGAGTAAATCAAACAAAAAATTTTCAGTTGTTATTCCTCCACCAAACGTAACAGGCCGTTTACACATGGGTCATGCGTTAAATAATAGTTTACAGGATGTATTGGTTAGATTTTATAGAATGAATGGATATGAAACTTTATGGCAACCTGGGACAGATCATGCAGGTATTGCTACACAGGCTATTGTTGAAAAAAAATTAGCAGAGGAGGGAATTAATAAGAATGATTTAGGAAGAGATAAGTTTATTAAAAAAGTTTGGGAATGGAAAGCCGAATCAGGTGACTTAATTCTTGATCAATTGAAAAAACTAGGTTGTTCTTGTGATTGGTCACGTTCGAAGTTTACTATGGACGAGGAACTATCCAATGCTGTTATAAAAGTATTTGTTTCTCTCTATAATAAACAGCTAATATACAAAGACAAAAAACTTATAAATTGGGATACAAAATTACAAACAGCTATTTCCGATCTAGAAGTTATTCAACAAGATGTTCAATCTCAGCTTTATTATATTAAATATCCAATTGAAAATTCTAAAGATTTTATAACAATATCAACAACAAGGCCAGAAACTATGATGGGTGATGCAGCAATAGCAGTTAACCCAAAAGATAATAGATATAAAAATTTAATTGGAAAACTTGTCACTATACCAATCGTAAATAGAAAAATTAAAATAATAAAAGATAATTATGCAGATCCAAAGCAAGGAACGGGAGCAGTTAAAATTACACCAGCACATGATTTTAATGATTATCTTGTTGGTAAGAGAAATAAATTAGACATTATCAATATTCTAGAAAAAGACGGAACAATTAACAAAAATGGAATTTCAACTTATGTAGGTTTAGATCGTTTTGAAGCTAGAAAACAAATCATTAAAGAACTCAAAGAGAAATTTTTTTTAGATAAAATTGAAACAATAAAAAATAAAGTTCCTTATGGTGATCGCTCAAATACCATTATAGAACCACTTCTGACAGAGCAGTGGTTCGTCAATGCAAAAAAATTAGCAAAAAAATCTATAGAAGTAGTTAAGAAAGGAAAAACAACTTTTTTTCCTGAAAATTGGACAAAGACTTACTTTCAATGGATGAACAATATTGAACCTTGGTGTATTTCTAGACAAATTTGGTGGGGTCATAGAATTCCAGTTTGGTATAGCCAAGATAAGAAAATTTTTGTAGCTGAAAATTATAAATCAGCTGAAGCTCTAGCAAAAAAACATTATAAAAATAAAGATTTTAAATTAACTCAAGAAACTGATGTTCTTGATACATGGTTTTCATCAGCACTTTGGCCTTTTGCTACATTAGGATGGCCAAAAAATACTAATGAATTAAAAAAATTTTATCCAACTTCAGTTTTAGTAACCGGCTTTGATATAATTTTTTTCTGGGTAGCAAGAATGCTTATGATGGGCAATCATTTTTTAAAAAAGACACCCTTTAATAAAGTATATGTACATGCACTTGTTAGAGATGAAAAAGGACAAAAAATGTCTAAGTCCAAAGGAAATGCTATCGATCCTTTAGATTTAATAAAAGAATTTGGCGCCGATCCATTAAGATTTACTTTAATTGCAATGGCTTCTCCTGGCAGGGATATTAAATTATCAAAAGATAGAATAACTGGATACAGAAATTTTATTACAAAAATATGGAGCGCTAATAATTTTTTAAAATTAAATAATTGTTCACTAAATAAGCAGCCAGAAATTAAAAAAGTTAAATTGATAATAAATCAATGGATATATGTAGAGCTTCAAAAAACACTAGAACAAGTTACTAAAAATATAAAAGATTTTAGATTTGATGAAGCTAGTAGAGTTGTTTATAATTTTGTTTGGCATACATTCTGTGATTGGTATATTGAGTTTTTAAAACCAATATTTAATTCAAATAACAAGAGTTCAATTAATGAAGCAAAAGCTTTTTCTACTTATATTCTCTCAAATATTCTTAAGCTTTTACATCCATTTATTCCATTTTTTACTGAATTTATTTGGAAAGAAAATAAATTAGATAAAATATTAAACTCCGATCTTATTAACGCTAGTTGGCCTAATATTGAAAAAGTTAAGTTATTTAATCAAAGTTCATTAGAAATTAGAACATTGATACAAATTATTTCTGCAATTAGATCTACAAAAGTACAATTAAATATTCCACCAAAAGAGTATTGTAATATTATGTATTTTAATGAAACTAAAAAAATTAAAAAATCAATAAATGCAAATATTGAAATAATAAGACAAGTTGGTCGAGTTAATAAAATAATTCAAAAAAAAGACGACATTAAAAATGTTATTCAAATAATAGTATTAAATGAAAAGATTGGATTGGAATTTGAAACAAATATAGATATCCAATCTCAAAAACAAAGGCTTTCGACCAAACAAACAGAGATTGAAAATAAAATTAATTCTTTAAATAATAAGCTTAGTAATAAAGAATATTTAAAGAAAGCTCCTAAAGATATAGTTGTTTCAGACAAGGATTCATTAAGAGATTTAAAGATTGAACAAATTAAATTAAAAAGTATTCTATCTAGCATAAGCTAAATCATGAAATTTGATAAAAAAAAATTACCAAGTCGTCATACAACATTAGGCCCAGATAGAGCTCCGCATCGATCTTTCTATTATGCTATGAAATTAACGCAAAAGGATGTCGCAAAGCCATTCGTTGGTGTTGTTACAACTTGGAATGAAGCAGCGCCTTGTAATACGACTTTAATGAGACAGGCTCAATCAGTAAAAAAAGGTGTAATCGATGCAAGTGGAACGCCTCGAGAATTTTGTACAATTACTGTGACTGATGGAATTGCTATGGGACACGAGGGAATGAAATCTTCATTAATCTCTAGAGAAATAATTGCAGATTCAACTGAACTTACAGTAAGAGGTCATTCTTATGATGCTTTAGTTGGAGTTGCAGGTTGCGATAAATCTTTGCCAGGTTTGATGATGGCGATGTGTAGATTAAATGTTCCAAGTGTTTTTATTTATGGAGGCTCAATACTTCCAGGAAGATATAAAGGTAAAGACGTAACAGTTGTAGATGTTTTTGAGGCAGTAGGTCAACACTCAGCAGGAAATATAACTGAAAAAGAACTTACCGAATTAGAATTAGTTGCTTGCCCTAGTGCCGGTGCGTGTGGTGGACAATTCACAGCTAATACTATGGCATGTGTATCTGAAGCAATTGGATTAGCACTTCCTTATTCATCTGGAACCCCAGCACCGTATTTGGAAAGAGATAAATATGCATATTTAAGTGGTAAAACAGTTATGAATTTATTAGCTAAAAATATACGTCCTAGAGATATTGTAACAAAAAAATCTTTAGAAAATGCTGCTGTTATAGTTGCTGCCACAGGAGGTTCGACAAATGCCGCATTACATTTACCTGCAATAGCAAATGAATGTGGAATTAAATTTGATTTAATGGATGTTGCAAAAATATTTAAAAAAACACCTTACCTTGCTGATTTAAAGCCTGGAGGAAAATATGTGGCTAAAGATATGTTTGAAGCTGGGGGTGTACCAATAGTTTTAAAAACTTTATATGAAGGTGGTTACATACATGGAGATTGCTTAACAGTCACAGGCAAGACAATGAAAGAAAATTTAAAGACAGTTAAATTTAATGATAACCAAAAAGTAATTCGTAGATACAATAATCCACTTTCTCCAACAGGTGGCGTAGTAGGATTAAGAGGCAACTTAGCTCCAGAAGGAGCAATTGTTAAAGTGGCAGGTTTAAAAAAATTAAAATTTACAGGTAAAGCTAGATGTTTTGATAACGAGGAACTAGCTTTCGTAGCAATTAAAAAAAGACAATATAAAGACGGAGATGTAATTGTAATAAGATATGAAGGTCCAAGAGGCGGGCCGGGCATGAGAGAAATGCTTTCAACAACAGCTGCAATATATGGACAAGGCAAAGGTGAAACTGTAGCTCTTATAACAGATGGTAGATTTTCTGGAGGAACTAGGGGATTTTGTATTGGACACGTAGGACCAGAAGCATTTGTTGGAGGTCCAATAGCCTTATTAAAGAATGGAGACATAATTGATATTGATGCAGTTAATGGAAGTATAAACGTAAGATTAAGTAGCAAAGAGTTAAGATTAAGAAAAAAGAAATGGAAAGCTAAAAAAATTAATTTTGGAAGCGGAACTCTCTGGAAATATGCACAAACAGTTGGTCCAAGTTTTAAAGGTGCAACAACTCATCCTGGCGCCAAAAAAGAACTGAAGTGTTACGCTGATATTTAAATGAAAGTAAAACCAGTAATTTTGTGCGGAGGTACTGGTACAAGGTTATTTCCAGGTTTAAAAAAAAATCCTTCAAAACAGTTTATAGATTTTGGTGGTTGGACTTTATTTGACAAAACATTAAATAGAATAAAATCGATTGAATTTGATTACCCCATTATTAGCACCAATAAAATTTATAAAAATCTAGTCCTTAAAGCACTCAAAAAAAATCGTATAAAAGAATTTAAAATTATTTTAGAACCCTTTAAAAAAAATACAGCTCCTGCTGTTATAACATCAACTTTATTAGAAAATATTAAGATTAATCAACCAATTTTATTTTTACCTTCCGATCATTATATTCCTGATAAAAATAAATTTAATAAAATACTAAAAAATAATATTAATAACTTAAATTCTAAAAATATTTTCTTATTTGGCATTAAGCCGAATTTACCTAGAACTGACTATGGGTATTTATCTATTAAGAAAGTTAATAAAAATATTAAAAGCGTCAATAAATTTATTGAAAAGCCACATAAAAAATTTGCTTCAAAATTAATAAGAAATGGAAGTTTATGGAATTCAGGTATTTTTTTAATTAGAAAAGATTCATTGATTAATAATGCTAAAAAATTACAAAAAAAATTATTCAACCAATGCCTTGATTCATTAATAGGCGTAAATCAAGAAAGTAGGATTTTTTCATTAAATGAAAAATCTTTTGCCAGAATCAAACCAATTTCATTTGATTATGCTATTTTAGAAAAAGCAAATGAAATTAATGCAATTCAATTACAAACGAGCTGGTCTGATCTAGGTAGTTGGATTGAAATATTTAAAATATTAAAAAGGCAAATCAAACCTAATTTTATTAAAAAAAATACTTTCTTTAGACCTTGGGGAAAATTTATTAATTATTTTAATGGAAAAAGTTTTTTACTTAAAGAATTAACAGTAAATAAAAAATCTTCCATAAGTTTGCAAAAACATTTTCATAGGTCAGAACTTTGGACAGTTACAGCCGGTAAACCTAAAATAACTCTAAATAATAAAAAATTTTATAAAAATGTTGGAGAGAATATCTACATACCAAAAGAATCAATCCATAGAATTGAAAATTTGTTCAATAAACCTGTTAAAATAGTAGAAGCACAAATTGGGAAAATTTTAAGAGAAACTGATATTGTAAGATATCAAGATATTTATGGCAGAACTAATTAATTTCCAACTCTATTGGAGTGTGATCTGAAGGTTTTGCTCTTGATCGTGGTTTTTTATTAATCTTAATACTTTTAATATTTTCAATTAGATTATCTGAAATTAAGAAATGATCTATACGCATCCCATAATTTTTTTGCCAAGAGCCGGCCATATAATCCCAAAAAGTATATTCTTGCTTAGTTTTATGCATGAATCTAAAAGCATCTTTAAAGCCATAATTTAATAATTCTCTAAAACATTTCCTTATCTCAATTTTAAATAATGCGTCATTACTATATTTTTCGTGATTATAAACATCTATTTCTTCTGGAATAATATTAAAATCTCCTGAAATAATAATATTTTTTTCTATAGCAAATTCCTTTTTAACGGATTTTAAAAATTTCGTTAACCAATTTTTTTTATATTCATATTTTTCAGTATTTATTGGATTACCATTTGGTACATATATATTTATTAATTTAATTTTTTTTTTATTATTAATTATTTCACCAGTGATAATTCTTGATTGCTTTAAATCATCATTAATAAAATCTATTTTAATATTGTTTATTTTAATTTTAGATAAAAATGCTACGCCATTATAACTTTTTTGGCCGAAGACAAACGATTCATAACCTAACTCTTTAAATTGAACTATAGGGAAATTTATATTTTCTGTTTTGATTTCTTGTAAAAAAACAATGTCTGGTTCATCATTTTTTAAATATTCTAAAATATTTTCAATTCTTGCTCTTACAGAATTTACATTCCATGAAGCAATTTTCATTATTTATATTATATAGAGAAAGATAATCCGCATCCGCAAGAAGAAGTTGCTTTTGGATTTTCAATTACAAAAGAATTTCCAATCATTTCTTTTTTATAATCAACAACAGAACCATTTATAATTTCTAATGAATTTTTATCTATAATTGTTTTTTTAAAAACAATATCGTCTTTTTCAATTTTTGCATCAAAAGAAAAATTATATTTAAATCCTGAGCAACCACCACCCTGAACAGAAATTCTAAAATAAGAATTTTCTCCTTGTACAGATAAAATTTTTGAAATCTGCTTGTTAGCTTCTTCTGTAAACTCAATTTTATTAGTCATATTTATTAAATAATGTATTATACAATTTTACTTATTCTTATGCAAAAAAAATCAAGCCAACACTATTCAAACTTAGCAACGCCAGTAAGATCAAGAGGAAGGATTCACCATGAGCCCTCAAGTACACTTCGTACGCCCTATCAAAGAGATAGAGACAGAGTTATTCACTCAACTGCTTTTAGAAGACTTAAACATAAAACTCAGGTTTTTGTTAATACTACCAGCGACCATTTTAGAACTAGAATAACACACTCTCTTGAAGTCGCACAGATTGCCAGAACACTTGCTAAGTATTTTAATGTAAATGAAGATCTATGTGAAACACTTAGTCTATCACATGACCTCGGGCATACTCCATTTGGACATGCCGGTGAAGAAATTTTAAATGAATGTATGGATCTATTCGGAGGGTTTGATCATAATATACAAACTCTAAGAATAGTTAATATCTTAGAGACTAAATATTATAATTTTAAGGGTTTAAATTTATCACTTGAAACAATTGATGGTCTAGTAAAACATAACGGACCAGTTAAAGACATAAGAAAGTTTGATCTGATATTAGGAAAAAATTTTTTTAGAAATAAAATTAATTATAAAAAAAATGCATCTTTAGAAGCACAGCTAGCCTCCATTTCAGATGATATAGCTTATAACAGTCATGATTTAGAGGATGGGTTAAGAGCAAATTTATACAGAATCGATGATTTAAAAAAAATTCCAATTTTATCAGAGATAATAAATAAACATAAAAAATTTATTAAAACTAAAGGAACAGAGTTAGTGATACGACAAGTTATTAGAGATATAATAAATGAATTAGTAAATGATGTAATTATTAATACAAAAAAAAAAATTAAGGAAAAAAAAATTAAACATATTAACGATATTTATAATCACGAAAATTTAATTGTTAGTTTTTCTAAAGAGATGAATTATTTTGATTTAGCAATTAAATCCTTTTTAAAAGAAAAAATGTATCTTAGTAAAAATGTCATTAGAAAAACTAATATGGGTAAAAAAATAATTAGTTTTTTATTTTTTAAAATTAAGAAAAAACCATCAAAATTTATTAATGCAGCAATTTATAAAAAAAATAATTTTGAAAGAAATATATGTGATTTTATAGCCGGAATGACGGATCGATATGCTATTAATTTATACAATTCTTTGAAATGAATATTTTTGAAATCTATTTAAATAAAATACAAGACTTAATTCTTGTAAATAGTAAAATTTTAAAAATTGAAAATAATATTAGTTTTTTGGGGACATTAGTAGAAACGCCCCCTCAAAAAATTAATTTTGATCTTTCATCGAATATTGCTTTAGTTTTAGCAAAAAAAACAAAACAATCACCAATAATATTAGCTGAAACTTTAAAAAAAATAATGTTAGACAATCTAGATGATTTTTCGGAAATCAGTGTAGCCAAACCTGGATTTATCAATTTTAGATTTTCTACTAAGACATATCAAAAATTAATCATAAATATTTTAAAAATAAGCAACAAATATGGATCCAATAACAAAAATGAAAGTTATAATATCGAATTCGTGTCCGCGAATCCTACTGGCCCAATGCATGTAGGCCATTCACGTGGCGCTGTTTTTGGAGATGTTTTAGCTAATTTACTAATGTTTAACGGTAATAAAGTTGTTAAAGAATATTATATCAACGATTATGGAAATCAAATTACAAATTTTGCTGAATCTGTTTTCTACAGACTTAGAGAGATAAAATTCAAAGAAAAATTTCCGATAAAAGAAAACTTGTATCCAGGCGATTATGTAATTGATATTGCAAATAATATTCTAAAAGATTTTAAAAATATTGATTTATCAGATTTTAAAAAAAATTTAGAAATAATAACTAAAGAATCTCTTAAACATTCTATGAGTCTTATAAAATCAGACCTTCGAGCGCTTGGCATTTCTCATGATAACTTTGTTTCAGAAAAATCTTTAGTTGAAAAAAATTTAGTAGAAAAAAGCATTCAAATTTTAAAAAGAAAAAAATTTGTCGAAGACGGTTACCTAAATCCACCAAAGGGAGAAGAAAATAAAGATTGGAAAAAAACTAAAAGATTAATTTTTAAATCAACATTATTTGAAGATGATACTGATAGAGCTTTACAAAAAGATGATGGAAACTGGACTTATTTTGCAAATGATATCGCTTATCATTCAGATAAAATTGATAGAAATTATAATTATTTAATCAATATTTTAGGTGCTGATCATACAGGTTATATAAAACGAATTACTGCTGCGGTAAAAGCACTTTCCGATAATAAAACAATTTTAATATGCAAAGTTTGTCAACTCGTGAAACTCTTTAAAAGCGGCAAACCCTATAAAATGTCAAAGAGAGCAGGAGACTTTATATCTGTAAAAGATCTTTTAGATCAAGTCGATAAGGACTCGATAAGATTTATGATGTTAAATAGAAGTAGCGATGTTGAATTGGATTTTGATTTTGATAAAGTTTTAGAAAAAACTAGAGAGAATCCCATTTTTTACGTTCAATATTGCTATGCCAGAATATCATCTTTATTTAGAATTTTAAAACTCGATATTAATAGTAAATTTGAAATTGATGAAAAAAATTTTAATCTTAATGAACATGAATTAAATTTATTTAGAAAGGTTATAGATTGGCCTAAAGTTATTGAGACAGCTTCTAGTAAATTTGAACCTCATCGAATACCTTTTTATTTATACGAACTAGCAACCTTATTTCATTCTTATTGGAGTAAAGGCAATGAAGATGAAAAATATAAATTTCTTTATAATGAAAAAATTAAAAATATAAATACACTTTTAATAATTAAGATAGTAGGCTTAACAATTGAAAACGGGATGAAAATTTTAGGAGTGAATTTACCTACTAAAATGTGATGATTAGACATTTTTTTTCAATATTAATTTATATTTTTATTTTTTTATTTATTTTTTTTGTTATTTCAACATATATATCTAGCAATAATAGAGAAAAAATTAAAACTAATAGAAAAAATGCATATTTAAAAATTGAAGAGAGCTTGTCAAGTTTACCTCTATTAAAAAATGATACTAATGATGTGATAGAATTTAATTCGGGGTTTAACGATAATAACAACAAAATAAAAAGAAATTTTTGGAATTTATTTAAAAAGAATGATTAGAAAAGCAGCTATTGTTAGTATTGCTGGTCCATTTTTATTAAAGCGTGAAATATTTATTTTAAAAAAAGAAAAACCATGGGGGATCATACTTTTTAAAAGAAATATTTTATCAGAAAATCAATTAATAAATCTTATAAAAAAAATTAAAGAGGTAATGAGAGATAAAAAATTTCCTATTCTAATTGACGAAGAAGGCGGTCGAGTATCAAGACTTTCTAATTTTTTAGATAATTCTTTTTATAACCAAAAATATTTTGCTCAAATTTATAAAATAAACAAATGGGTTGGAATGCAACTTTATAAAACCTATATTAATTCTTTGTCAAAAATCTTATTAAAAACTGGCATAAACATAAATACTTCTCCAGTTTTAGATTTAACTAAAAGTAACACGCACAAAGTGATTGGTAATAGAAGTTATTCTAACAAACCTCATATTATTAATGAATTAGGTAAGTTATGTGTAAACTTTTATAAAAAAAATAAGATTGGAACGGTTATTAAACACATACCTGGTCATGGAGGAGCAAATACAGACTCTCATTTTGAATTACCAAAAGTAAATAGTTCTTTTAAATATTTAAAAAAAAAAGACTTTAAATGTTTCAAAAATATATCAAGTTTTTTTGCTATGACTGCACATATTTTGTATAATAAAATTGATAAAGAAAATAATTCTACACACTCAGCAATAGTCATAAAAAAAATTATTAGAAAAGAAATTGGCTTTAAGGGTATTTTAATTTCTGATGATATTTCTATGAAGGCTTTAAAGTATAATTTAATCAAGAATGCAGATTTAGCTTTAAAAGCAGGTTGTAATTTAGTGTTATATTGTGCTGGAAAAACAAAAGAATTAGAAAAATTATTACATTCAGTTCCATATATTGACAAATTTACAGCAAAAAAAACATCAGAATTTTATAAATTTTTAAGTTAAAATTAATAATGGAATCAAATTTAAATAATTCAATATCTGTAGAAATACCGAATTATTCTGGCCCGCTTGAAGTGCTATTAGATTTAGCTAAAGCGCAAAAGGTCGATTTAGCAAAAATATCTATTTCAAAACTCGCTGATCAATTTCTCGAATATATAAAAGAGTCTATTGATTTAAATTTGGAATTAGCTGCAGAATATTTGCTTATGGCAACTTGGCTCGCATATTTAAAATCTAAATTATTATTGCCAGAGGATGAAGACGATGATTTTAAAGCTCTTGAGGTAGCTGAAAAACTTAAATTACAATTAAAAAAGTTAGAACTTATAAGATTATTATCTGATCAATTAGTAAAAAAGGACAGAATAGGAATTAATATATTTTATAGAGGGATTAAAGGAGGAATAAAATCTATTAATACTCCAGTTTATAAAGTTAGTTTGTATGAATTATTAAAAACTTATGCCACTGTAAAAATGCAAAAAGCTTTTCAAACTATTAATATACCTAAACTTCCAGTTTTCACACCTGAAGAGGGCATTAAGCAGATAAGAAATAATTTTAATAATATTACAGAATGGAAGGATATTGAAGATTTAATTCCGGAAAGTTTTAAGTTTAACAAAAAATTAAAAAAAAGCGGCTTAGCCGGAATATTTGCTGCAAGTTTAGAATTAACTAAACAGGGCGTGACAAATATAATGCAAAAGAAGATATTTGGTAAATTATT
>CBDDXH010000014.1:0-20979 GCA_965235125.1 Pelagilacustribacter hypolimneticus (SeqCode)
AGATTCATTTAGTGAAAAAAGAGAAGATAGAAGGGGATCTTTCAATGATCGAAAAAACGATAATAGAAGATCTTTTGATAATCGAAGAAACGATTCTAGTTCTTCATCTGAGTTTAATAAAGATAATAGCAGAAGTTATCATGGAGAAAAAAATGGAAGCTCAGGAAAATCTTTTGGATATAAAAAGAAATTTAGTGGAAATAAAAAAAATTTCTTTAATAAATTTGCTAAAAAATCTTGATAGATTAAAATTTAATTATAGTTAATTTTTATCCAGGCGTCCAAACTCTATTCGCTTCTGGATCATTACTTGAAAAAGGAAGGTTTAGAACTTCATCCCAAAATTCAGATGAAATTTTAGCTGCAGCCCAAGCTAGATTTTTTTCTATACTATCAACACTTGTTACACCACATATTGTAGAAGATATTCTTTTGTCTCTTAATGAAAACTGAAGTGCAGCTGCTCCCATATCAACTTTATGCTTTTTACAAACTTTTTCAATTTCTCTTACAGGCATTAACATTTCTTCCGTTACATCTTGATAAGTAATTTTTTTAAAATTACTCGGACCTTTTGCTAAAACTCCACCTGCGTAAGGTGCAGCATTAAAAATTGCAATTTTCTTACCATAGGCATAATCAAACATTTTATCTGCTTCTCTGTTTAGTAAAGTGTATCTATTGTGACTTATCAGAACATCAAAGTCCCAATTCTTTAATAAAGGAAACATGATATTGATTTTACCCATTGCTAGCCCTACAGCTTTAGCCAATCCTTCTTGCTTAATTTTAAATAGTTCATCCATAGCCCCACCTTTTTTAGTGACTTCAGAAATATCTTTTGCGTATTCAGGGTCATGTAAAAATAAAATATCTACAGAGTCGACATCTAAAGCTTTTAAACTTTCTTCTAGCGATTTTCTTGCTCGATGTTTATCAAATTGTAAAGTTTCTGTATTTCTATCTAATTTTGTAGATAAAAGAAATTTTTTTGGCCAACCCCCATTTGCTTTTATAGCTCTACCAATTCTTTTTTCACTTTCACCAAGTGCATAATTTCTTGATGTATCAAGCATGTTAACTGGGCCTTTGAAAAATCTTTTTAGAGTTTCTTGAGCTCGATTTTCAGAAACTTCATATCCATAAGTATCCGGCATACTTCCCAAACCTGAAGTACCAAAGCTTATTTCACTTATTTCTAAACCAGTGTTTTTAATTTTATTTTTTTTCATAAATTAAATTTTTAATTTATAAAACTTTATAGCATTATTATAAAATATATTTTGTTTTTGCGTTAAACTCAATTTATTAGTTAGGTTTCTAGCGGCATTGAACCAACCAATGTAATCAGTTCTTAACTTACAAACAGGCCAATCAGAACCCCAAAGTATTTTTTGATCAGTGAATGCGTCTAAAATTTCATCTGTATAAGGTTTTAAATCTTTTTCGTTCCAATTTTCACAAGCCTCAGTAACCATTCCAGAAAACTTACAATAAACA
The DNA here is from genome assembly GCA_965235125.1 of Pelagilacustribacter hypolimneticus (SeqCode). Taxonomy (GTDB): domain Bacteria; phylum Pseudomonadota; class Alphaproteobacteria; order Pelagibacterales; family Pelagibacteraceae; genus Pelagilacustribacter; species Pelagilacustribacter hypolimneticus. The sequence goes on from CBDDXH010000014.1 coordinate 1,501, forward strand.
TTATCTAACTTAGATAATTTATTCATTCCAATTTTCCAGTTATGAAAATCATCTTTATTATTTTTACATATTTTTGGTTTCATTAAGTGATCAATTACAAAACGTAAGGAAGGATATTTAGAGGCAATCAAATAAAAATTATCAAGATGGACTGGAAAACCCAAGGCATCAAAACACAAATCTAAGTTTATTAAGGTTTTAAAAAAAATATCAAAATTTTTATTTAACACCCAGTTTGCATCAGGAATATCTTGTATCATTGGTCTTACGCCAACAAATTTTTGATGTTTTGCAAATATTTTTAATTGCTTTAATTGATCAGTATCTTCAAAGTTTACCCAACCTACAACTCCGGCTACTAAATTTGAGTGATCAGCAATATTAAGCATATACTCTGTTTCAGCATTTGTAGCGGCCGCTTGCACTAAAACTGTTTTATATAATTCAATTGTTTTTGACTCTTTAATTAAATCTTCTACACCATATTTTTTTGTAAGGATTTTATCATTCTTAGGCATCCAAAAATAATCGTCTCTAATAGGATCCCAAAAGTGTTGGTGTGAATCAATAATTTTCATTAACTAAAAAATTTTTTGAATTTTTATTCACCTAAAATACTATTATCTAATATTTTAGTTTCGTAGGCTGAGTATGAATGCCATCCAGCCACTGTTTGATCAAAGTCAACAATACTTCCTGTCATAATACCAGACTCGTCCGAGCATAAAAAAGCTAAAATTCTTGCAACGTCCAATGGCTTATTTAATCTTTTAAAAGGAACTTCAGCTTCTTTTTTTTTTAACCAATCATCGTCTGCATTATGAAATTTTTTTTGTATAACTGTTTCTGCTGGTGTATCAGTCCATCCTAAATTTACACCATTTATTCTTATTTGATGACCAGATACTGAGTTTGCCACATTCTTAATCATTATTGCTAAAGCAGCTTTTGAAGAGCTATATGCAGTTAAAAAAGGCATACCACTATAAGCAGCCATAGATAAAACATGTGCGATCGTTCCCTTTTTTTTATCTCTTATCATTATCTTTATGACGTCTTGCATCATAAAAAGAGGAGCTTTTACATTTATGTTAAAATTTTTATCGTAATTTTCTTCTGTAGTACTTAAAATTGTTCCTCTTTCAGTAAATGCAGCTACATTAATAAAGCTATCTACAGTTTTAAATTTCTTATCTGTTTCAGCAACAATTCTTTTACAATCAGAAAGATTTTCTAAGTCAGCTTTTATATAAATGCACTCTGAACCAATTTTTTTAATTTCATCTTTAATTTTATTTCCTTTTTGCTCATTTCTTCCACAAATAGCTATTCCTTTAGCGCCTCGGCCAGCTAAGAGTTTTGCCGTCTCAGCACCACTTCCTTGGGTACTGCCTGTCACAATAATAATTTTGTCTTTAAATTGTTCGGATAGATTAGGAGTGTACTTATTATCCATTAAGTAAAATTTAAATTTTCAAGAATTTTAATACAAAGCCCAACTTAAAGTTGGGCTTTGAAATTAATTAATTAACCTGCAATACAAGTTTTAATGTTTTTTGGCGTACAAACATCAAGTCCTGTGTAGATTGCTTTTAAAGAATCATTGTTAAACTTCAATGGTTTTTTATCAATGATATCTTTTAAAACAAACATAGATTTGTAACCCATCATGAAAGGTTGTTGGCCTACTTGTCCATGCGTTCTACCAGCTGCTAAATCTTCCATTTGCATTGGTAAGGTATCAGCAATTACTACTGCTGTTTTTTGAGAACTTATTCTATCTTTATGTTTTGTAGCAACATCTCTAAATGCTTTTGAAGCGAACTGAGGAAAACCACCAGTTGGAACAAACGCAGTTAGATTTGGATGTTTTGCAAAAATGTCTTCCATTTGTTGTACAGAAAGTGGGAAGTCATCGTTAGTGTAAAGTGGACATCCAGCAGCTTCTTTCCATCCCTTTTCACCATTTAATGCTGCGCTTGGATATTTTCCAGCGTCTTTACGTCCCGCAATTGTATCTCTAATACCAGACATTCTTTCATTGTGGTTTGCCGCTGAAGCTCCGCCTGATTGGATACAAATTTCTCCACCTTTAGGTTTAATCTCCATAACGATTTTTGCTAGATTTACTCCGATGTCATAGTTTTTGGTACCAACATAGGCACTTCTTAAACCTGCATCTGCAGTTAAAAGATCAGAGTCCCAAGTAACTACTGGAATTTTCGTACCTTTTAATATTTTAGCCATAGCCGCTGCGTTAGATGATGCTACCGCTATTCCGTCTACACCTTTAGCAATTAAATCCTGAACTATTTGAACTTGTTCTTGTTCAGTGTGTTCACCAGGACCAATATACAAACACTCAATTCCCTTAATTTCTTTTTCAGCTTTTTTACAACCATCTCTTGCTAAATCAAAAAAAGGGTTGTTCATAGCTTTAGGAACTAATGCAAATACTAAATTTTTTGCATAAGATACTCCCGAAATAGAAACGAAAAGAAGAGTTAACATAGTAACCATTATTTTCTTCATTTTTTCTCCAGTTTTATTATTTTTATTTAATAATTCTAGTAACTTGTTCTACAAGAAGCAAATAAAAATACTCAATATTCAACTATAAGTTGTTTCTTTTTTGATGATTTATAAAGCAAAATATTAAATTAGATTTTTAGTGATAATAAAAACTTAAAGTCTTTTTATCCTGTTTTAGTAATCAAAATAAATTAAATTTTTAATTATCTTTTTTATTTTTAACTTTTTCTAACCACACAGCAGCAACAATAAATATTCCTAATAAAGTGCCTTGCCAGTTCGGATCAATACCTGCCATCAATAGGCTGTTTCTGATTGTTTCCATTAAAGCCGCACCAATAAACGCTCCAAAGGTTCCTCCAACACCACCCATTAAATTAGCTCCACCAATAACAGTAGCTGCAATAACTCTTAGTTCGTAGGTATATCCAAGACCGTTAGTTACAGAACCCATCCAGCTCACAATCATTACTGCAGAAACTGCTGCAAAAAAACCGCTGAGCATATAAACTGACATTTCTATCCATCTGATATTAATCCCAGCTAATTCTGCAGCTTTTTTGTTGCTTCCTACTGCATAAACATGTTTTCCATAAGCGGTATATTTTAGAACTAAACCCATTACTATTGTTAGAAATATTAATAACCAAGTAACGTTTGCTAATCCTAAAAATTCTCCACCTCCAAGCTTAAAAAACATTTCATCTTTAGGTCCAAATTCATAAAACATTTTATTATTTGATATTACGATAGCTAAACTTCTTGCAATTGCCATCATCCCTAAAGTCACTACAAAAGGAGACAGATTTAAATAGGCGATGAAGTATCCATTAATTGCTCCTATTATTATACCAGCTATAAGGGCGAATAAGACTCCAACCCAAACATAATTACTCTCAAAGAATGTAGATTTTGAATACCATTCGGGTAAATATTGTGCATCCAGAAATAAACCACAAATTATACCAGTCAAACCCATAATAGAACCAACTGAAAGATCAATACCGGCGGTAATAATAACCAACGTCATACTAATGGCCATAATTCCAATAAAAGAAAAATTTCTAGTTATGTTGTAGATATTATCTTTGCTTGAAAAAGCATCTTCTACAAAATACATGACAAAACAAATTATTATTAAAGCAATACTAACCCAGAACGATTGTTCAGATAAAATTTTTTGTAAAGATGTTTTTTCAGATTTTGATAATATATCTTTATTAAATTCCATTTATTTATACTCTATTTATTGCACCTGTTATAAGACCCGTGGCTTCCTCGGTAGATGAATGCTTAATTAATTTATCGCAAACTTTTTCTCCTCTTCTTAGAACAACAAGTTTATCACAAACCTGAAATATATCTGGCATTCGATGACTTATTAATAGTACAGCAATTCCATTATCTTTTAATCTTTTAATAAGATCTAAAACTTCGGCTACTTGTCTTACACTGATTGCGGCAGTAGGCTCATCCATCAATACTAATTTAGGGTTTGTAAGTCTGGTTCTTGCAATAGCTACAGCCTGCCTTTGCCCCCCTGACATTTGCATAACAATATCTTTTGGTCTAGTTTCTGATTTTAATTCTTCAAAAAGTTCTGCTGATTTTTTAAACATGGCTGGATAATCTAAAAATCTAAAAGGCCAAATTCCTTTATTTATTTCTCTTCCTAAAAAAACATTTGAAGCTGCTGTTAAATGATTACAAAGAGCTAGATCTTGATAAACAACTTCAATTCCAGCTTCTCGAGACTCTATAGGTTTTTTGAAATGAACCTCTTGATCTTCAAATTTAATTGAACCAGCGGAAGGATTAAAATTTCCTGCGATAATTTTTAATAAAGTAGATTTTCCAGCACCATTATCACCCATTAATCCAACAATTTCTGCTTCTTTGATATTAAAACTAACATCTACAATTGCTTGAATAGCTCCAAAATTTTTTGCTATGTTCTGAAGAGATAAAATAGTCATTAATTAAAATTTATATCAATCGTTTTTCCACTTTCAAGCGACCGGTAAGCGGCATTAGCTATTATTAATGCATTTCTTCCATCTTGAAATGTAACTTTAGGTTTAATTTTATTTTTAATACTTTGCATAAAAGCATTAAATTGATCTTTGTAAGCTTGCTCATATCTTTCAATAAAGAAAAAATGAATAGGATCTTGAGCATTTGTTTTAGATTTATTAAAAGTTTTCAAAGAATTGGGGATTTGATTATCTGAAATAACCATTCCTTTACTTCCGAATACTTCAACTCTTTGATCATATCCGTACACTGCTCTTCTTGAATTGTTGATATGAATTAAAACTCCAGATTTAGATCTCATAATAAACATAGCTGTATCAAGATCTTTTGTTTTTTTTACATTCTCGTCAAATAAAGCATTTCCAAAAGCTGAGATTTGAATTATGGGGTCATCTCCTAAAATAAATCTAGATAGATCAAAATCGTGGATGGTTGTGTCTCTAAAAAATCCTCCAGCAGCTTTTAAATATTCGATACCTGGCGGCTCAGGATCTCGGCTAGTAATTATTAACATTTCTAATTCACCAATTTCTTTACTTGCTCTTGCCTCCTGTGCTTTAGCGTGGCTATTATCAAATCTTCTATTAAAACCTATTTGTAGTGGAACATTTATTCCTTTTATTTCTTCCCAGCATTGGTTGACTTTATTAATATCTAAATCTATTGGCTTCTCACAAAAAATAGCTTTGCCAGCTTTAGCTGCCATTGTTATAAATTTTGTATGCGTGGGTGTAGCTGATGCAATAAGTACTGCATCTATTTCATTTGAATTAATTGCCTCTTCAGCAGATTTAGCAACTTTTGAATTATTTGCTTTCGCTACTTGCTCAGTAAATTCTGTATTTGTATCGTAAACAAATTTTAAATTTGATTCTGGATGAGCATTAATAATTTTTGCATGCATTTTACCAATTCTTCCTGCACCCATCAAAGCAAAATTAATCATTTCTTGATTAAACAGAGTTGAAAATAAGAAATCAAGCTAGAAATTAAGTTGATAGAATTAAATTTCTTTAATTCAAAATTTAGTTTTAGTTAATTTGTAGTTATTTTTCAGCTGATATAGTAGAATTTTGTTCTCCAAGATTTTCAATCTTTAAGTTCAATTTATTTCCAACTTTTAAGAATTGCTTGGGGTTCATACCCATACCCACTCCTGGAGGAGTTCCGGTAGTAACAATATCACCTGGTTGTAATGACATAAAATTACTTAAATAAGAAAGAATAAAATTCATATTAAAGATCATTTTGTTTGTATTACCAGTTTGCATTCTTTTTCCATCAATATCTAAAGACATGGATAAATTTTGTACATCTTCAAACTCATCTTTAGTAACTAAGTAAGGTCCTGTTGGACCAAAAGTATCTCCTGATTTTCCTTTATCCCACAATCCCCCTCTTTCAATTTGCCACTCGCGTTCACTAACATCATTTACCATGCAGTAACCTAAAATATAATGAGGCGCATCTTTTTCGCTTACATATTTTGTATTTTTTCCAACTACGAAAGCTATTTCAACTTCCCAGTCTAATTTTTTAGAAAGTTTAGGAAGAATAATATTATCATTCGGTCCAACCATACAGTTAGCAGCTTTATTGAAAACAATAGGTTCTTTTGGAATTTCAGCATTGGTTTCAGCTGCGTGATCTGAATAATTTAAACCTATAGCTAAAAATTTTCCTGGTTTAGCGATGCATGACCCAATACGCACAGAAGAAGGTACTTCTGGTAAAGATTCTAAATTTATTTTTTTTATTTTTTCTAATGTTTCAAAATTTAATGTTGCTGGATTAAAATCAGTAACTTGTTGCGATAAATCTCTTATTTTTCCTTTTTTATCTAATACTGCTGGTTTTTCTTTTCCGAATGGTCCTACTCTTAATAATTTCATTTTTTTCCTTTTTAAATTAAATTGTCATTCCACCATCAACCGAAAAAGTATTACCAGTTGCAAATGATGACTCATCGCTTGCTAAATACACAGCCATTGATGCAATTTCTTCTGGGGTTCCTAATCTTCCCATCGGTTGTCTTGCTATAAAATCTTTTTTGGCCTGAACTGGATCTTTACTAGCACTTACTCTTCCTTCCCACGAAGGAGTATGCACTGTTCCTGGTGCAATCGCATTACATCTAATATTTTGTTTAACAAAGTCCGCAGCAATTGATTTAGTTAATCCAATAATAGCCGCTTTAGATGCGCCGTAAACAAATCTAAATGGTAGGCCTCTGATACTCGAAGCTATCGATGCTATATTTATGATGCTTCCTTTATTTGCTTCTAACATTTTAGGAATAATTGATTTGATCATGAAGTACATAGCTTTAATATTTAAGTTAAAAGAAAAGTCCCAATCTTTTTCCTCGCAGTCTAAAATGGTGCCATGATGAACAAAACCGACGGCATTAAATAAGACATCTACTTTATTCATTGTTTTTGAGAAAGTCTTAACCGCATTGTTATCTGTTGAGTCTAAAGTATAAACTTTTATTTTAGGATATTCTTTATTTAAATCTTTTAGAGTTTTTTCATTTAAATCTGTTGCAGTGACATTTGCACCTTCATTGTGAAAAGCTATTGCCGTTGCTTTTCCTATTCCTTGACCAGCTGCAGTCACAATAATATTTTTATTTTTTAATCTTTCACTCATTTTTTATTTAACCTTTCAATTTCTTTATACAGTGAGCTGTGATCTTTATCGCCATATCCATTGTTTACTAAATTATTATACATTTCTTTTACTAGAGTCGAAATAGGCAAATGTATATTAAAGTCTTTTGCGCAATCTAAAATATTACTCATATCTTTTAAATGTATTGATGTTTTTCCTTTAGGGGTAAAATCTTTTTTAATCATTCTTTGACCGTGTGTTTGTAAGATCTTACTATCCGCCCAACCTCCCGTTAAAGCCTTAATCATTTTTGTTGGATTTGCTCCAGCTCTTTCACAAAGAGTTACTGCCTCTGCTACTGCCCCAATTGTTAAACCAACAATAATCTGATTAGCTAGTTTTGAAACCTGTCCACTTGATAAAGGCCCAACTAAAGTAGGATTACCCATAACTTTTAGAATATCAAAACAATCATCAAAAACTTTTTGTTCACCGCCAACCATGATAGCAAGGGTTCCTTCTTCTGCGCCTATTGTTCCGCCTGAAACTGGGGCATCTAAATAATTTATATTTTTAGATTTTAAATGTGTACCGTGAAATTTTGCTGTTACTGGTTTTACAGAGCTCATATCTATAACAGTAGAGCCAGATTTAAGATTGTTTAAAAACTCATCACTCTTCATGACTGAATCGACAGCGTCATCGTTGGTAAGCATTGTAATAATAATATCTGTACCACTTACAACTTCCTTAAGTGATTTTGCGACTTCAGCCTTGTGTTCTCTAAGTGCCTCAGCTTTTTTTGATGATCTATTAAATACTTTTAAAGGATAGCCGGCTTTTAATAAGTTTTTGGCCATAGGCAGACCCATCAAGCCTATGCCTATGAATGAAATTTTTTTCATTGACCTTTAAATTTTCATCGTTTTTTAAATTCATGGAAGTTTTGAGCAAGCTCTGGAAAGAACATTACTAGCAGCAATACTATAAGCTGAATAACAATAAACGGTCCAAATGATCTAAAGATATCTGTTAAAGTTATATGGGGCGGGGTTACTGATTTTAAATAAAATGCTGCTGGGCCAAAAGGAGGACTTAAAAAAGATACTTGCATATTTATACAAAATAAAATTCCAAACCAAATAGGGTCAAACCCTAATTTAATAACAATCGGTAAAAACACCGGCATCGTTAGTAAAACTATTCCAGTCCAGTCCATGAAGGCTCCCAAAACTAGAAAAATAAGCATCATAATTGAAATGACCATCATTGGAGACACATCTAATCCTAAAATTGATCCAGCAACGTAAGTAGGTCCGCCAATTAAGGAATAGGCTCCAGCTAAAACAGTCGCGCCAAAAGTAATTGTTATAATGGTACCTGTTGATTTAAAGGTCCTAGTAACTGCATCTTTTAAAAGAAACCAACTTAATTCTTTTCTAAAATAAATTATAATTAATGTAAAGACACACCCCATTCCTGCAGCTTCAGTAATACCAGTTATACCTGCATAGATAGAACCTAGCACAACCGCCACTAAAATTGCTGGCGGAATAAAGCCAGGTAAATATTTTAATTTTTCTTTAACTGTTAGAGCAGGTTCGTTTTCATCAATGGGAGCTAAAGAAGGTTGCAATCTAGTTCTTATAATAATGTAAACTATGATTAGACCAGATAACATTAAACCAGGTACAAAAGCTTCTTGAAATAACACAGTGATAGAAGTTGAAGTCACTAATCCATATATAATCAAAACAATCGATGGAGGAATCATCGTACCTAACGAACCAGAAGCACAAACCACACCAATTGCTAAATCTTGGTTATATTTAAGTCTTAACATTTGAGGCAAAGCAATTAGTCCTAATAGAACAATTTCTCCGCCAATAATTCCACTCATAGCAGCCATAATAGTTGCCATGATGGCTGTTACTACTGCAACTCCACCTCGTGTTTTCTTTAACCATGCATTTAAAGAGTCATATAAATCTCGAGCAATATTTGACCGCTCTAAAAGACAAGCCATAAAAATAAATAAAGGTACTGATAAAAAAGAATAAGTGATGACCAAAGAATACATCCTGGCTAATAATATTCCCATGCCAGCAGGACCTATCTTGATTAAAACAATAAGGGCCCCAAGGAAACCAGAAGCAAATCCTAACGGTACACCAATAAGTATAAGCCCGATTAAACCAAATAAAATAAGAAGTGATATTGTTCCAAGATCCATTTTTTATAAGTCCTTAACTGGATCGTAAGCTTTTTCTTTATCTTTTCCCCAATCTATAATTAAATTATTAATTGACTGAAGTGCCATTAAGACAATTGAAATTAAAATTAAAGGTTTCATCACTGCTGGAATAGGCGGATCAAAAACTGTACCAAATTTTTCCCAAGTCATTAAGGACATCTTGGCATCATAAAAACCACCAATGACTACACCGGCAGCATATAAATTAAGTATTATTACTGAAATTAAATCAAAAATTCTTTGGGTTTTTCTAGAGACAACATCGTAGAGTGTGACAATTCTAATATGACATCTTAATCGGCTCGCATAAACTCCTCCAATTAAATAAATTATACCAGCTAACCATAATGATAATTCATTTGCCCACATTGTAGGTTTAGACAGGACGTACCTTACAAAAACTTCGTAAGTCATAACTAAAACAATTATAGGAATAAGATATTTGGTAGTATGAGATAAAAAGAGAGTTATTTTATCAAACCATGTAACTTCAAAATCATCTAAACTAGCGATTTTGACGTCTTTAACTAAATCTATTTTAGGCTCAGTATACATGATTTAAATTTAAATAGAGGGCTTTAAGTTAGCCCTCTATAATTTTATTTTTTAAATTAGTTATTTAATTAAACCAATTTGTTTCATGTAAGACATGTGCGACTCAATCAAATCTTTGGCTTCTGGAGTTTTTGTCTTCCATTGTTCCCAAGATTGCATCGCTGCTGCTCTAAACTTTGCTCTATCGTCTTTTGAAAAGTCATGAAGCGTAACACCTTTAGCTGTTAATTCTTTTACAGCGTCTGCGTTTTTCGTTTCCATAAGTTTAGTAACACCCATAGCAGCTTTTTCCATAGCTTTTTTTATACCCTCTTTATCTGAAGCACTTAATGAATCCCATTTCTTTTTGTTGCAAGCTAAATGGTCAGCCGGCATAGAATGAAATCCTGGATAAGAAGCATGCTTGTTTGTGTCATACAAACCTGTAGCTACGTTATTCGCTAGAGCTGAATAATCAGCGCCGTCGATAACCCCAGTTTGTAATGCAGTTGGAACTTCACCGAAATCCATCACAACTGGTTTTGAACCTAATGCAGAAAATATTTCAGTTTCCATTCCTGGAGGTGATCTAAATTTCCAGTCTTTAAGATCAGCAATTCCTCTAAGAGGTTTTGCTGAGATTAAGGATTCTTGTCCTGGTATCCACCAACCAATAAATTCCATGTCATATTGATTATAAAGTTTATTTAAAGCCGCTCTTCCATTACCTTTATTTAACCAGTCGTATTGTTGGTAAGGTGTTTCGTATCCTCCCATAATATCTCCAGCGAATTGGAATGCAGCGTTCTTACCAGTTTGGTAAGCACCACCCGTCATATCGCAATCAATAATACCTGATCTTGCAGAGTTAAATACTTCTGGAGCTTTTCCAGTTACTGCTGCTGAGTGGAATAACTCTATTTTTATGCTCCCTTTGGTATACTCCTCAACATCTTTTGCAAATTGCGATGCAATTTCTCCAGATGGCGTAGCTGCTCCAAAGTGAGTTTCTGTTTTCAGTGTAGTTGCTGCGTTAGCAGAAACACCGAAAGCTAAAATTGCAAATGAAATTGAAATTTTTTTTATTAGTTTTATCATTATGATCTCCCTTGTTAATAATTAAATATTTAAGCACAAAGAAAAGAGAAAGAAAATTAAAATTTTTATACAACTTTAAGTTGATTTAAACTATTCTTGATAGGTAGGGTAATTCGTTAAAATGAGCTTCAATATTTTTTACAGCCATCATGCTCATAGCTGTTCGAGTTTCATTGTTGCCACTACCAACGTGCGGAAGGGTAAAACAATTATTTAATTTTAAATATCTTTCATCCAAATTTGGTTCATTATTAAAAACATCTAAACCGGCAGCATATATTTTATTATTTTTTAAAGCTTCAATTAATGCATCATCGTCAACTGTAACGCCTCTCGATGTGTTTATTACAATAGCATGACTAGGCAATAGACTAATCGCTTCTTTATTTAAAATATGTTTAGTCTCTGGCGTTGCTGGACAGTGAATAGAAACATAATCACAATGAGGCATCATTTTTTTAACACTTTCAAAATATTTTGCACCTGCTTCTAACTCTACTGAAACTTTTTTTCTATTATAATAAATAATTGTCATTCCAAATCCTTTGGCTCTTTCTGCAACAATTCGACCAATCCTTCCCATTCCTATAATTCCTAATGTTTTACCTGTCATAGGTCTACCTACCATAAAATTAGTAAAATCGACTTTTGAATCTTTCCATTTTCCTAATTTAACCAAAGTTAAACCTTCGTAGGCTCTTCGAGCTGCGCCCAACATTAAAAGTAAAGTTATTTCTGCCACAGCATTATTTAAAACATTCGGGGCATTGGTGATGACAATATTTTTATCTTTAGCAGCTTTTGTATCAATATTATCGTAGCCTACTGCAATACTTGCTATAATTTTAAGTTTGCCATTCATAGCGTTAAAAAAATTTGAGTCCAATTTATCCCAACTCGCAGCTATAACACCGTCATATTCGTTACACATTTTAGCTAAATTTGCATAAGGGATGGCTTCATCTTTTAGATTTAAAGAAACATCAAAATTATTTTTTAATTGCTGCTCTGCACTATCAGAAATTTTTCTTGTAACTAAAATTTTAGGCTTACCCATTAGTGAGAGTTTCTTGGAAGTCCTTTTTTCTTTGTGATATTCAGATAAATCCCTCTCAAGTTAATACAAGCCCCATCCTCTAATTGACCCACAGTATCTCTTGCTATTTCCTGCCACGGTGTTTGATTTTCAAATTTAGGTATTTTCTTTTGTTTTCTTCTTTTCTTAAATTCAACAGACGATATTATAAGATCAACTCTACTTTTATTTAGATCAATTTTAATTTTGTCTCCTGTTTTAACAATAGCTAAATCTCCACCAATAGCTGACTCGGGTGATACATTAAGAATAGACGGACTTTCAGAAGTTCCACTTTGTCTTCCATCACCTAAAGTTGGAAGTGCATTAATACCTTGTTTTAATAAATGATCAGGTGGCTGCATATTTACAACTTCTGCAGAACCAGGATAACCAACTGGACCACAGCCTCGAATAATTAAAATGGAATGTTCATCAATCTTTAATTTATTACTGTTTATTCTGTGATGATAATCTTCAGGCCCTTCAAACACTACCGCTTTTGCTTCAAAAGCATTAGGATGGTCTGGGTTTGATAAATATCTCTCTCTAAACTCTTCACTAATGACAGATGTTTTCATAACGGCTGAATTAAAGAAATTACTTCTCATCACGATAAAGCCAGCGTTTTCTACCACAGGATCATCAAAAGATTTGATTACATCAGTATCTACTTTAATTTTAATTTTTAAGTTTTCTCCTAAAGTTTTGCCACTGACAGTCATCGCTGAGATGTGCAATTTTTTTTGTTTAACTAATTCTTGCATGACTGCAGGAATTCCACCTGCTCTATAAAATCTTTCCATTAAATGTTCGCCAGCAGGTTTACAATTGACTAGTAAAGGAATGTCATGACCTAATTTTTGCCAAGCATCTAAATTTATTTTTACGCCCATATGTTTGGCTATAGCAGATAAGTGGGGCGGGCAGTTGCTTGATGCACCGATTGCACTTGCAACGACAATGGCATTTTCGAAAGCTTTCTTTGTCATAATTTTTGATGGCGTTAGATCTTCAAAAACCATTTCAACAATTCTTTTTCCTGTGTCATAAGAAATTTGTCCTCGCTCTCTGTACGGCGCAGGAATAACTGCACAACCCGTTAAAGACATTCCCAAAGCTTCAGCAACAGAGTTCATAGAAGAGGCGGTTCCCATAGTATTACAATGACCAATACTTGGAGCAGAGGAAGCAACCATGTCCATAAATTGATCGTAGTTAATTTCACCTTTACCTAAAAGTTTTCTAGCATCCCAAACTACAGAACCCGAGCCAACTAATTTTCCCTCGTGATATCCATCGAGCATTGGGCCACCAGATAAAACAATCGCCGGGATGTTAACGGTTGCAGCAGCCATTAGTGCAGCTGGTGTTGTTTTATCGCATCCTGTTGTTAAGACCACTCCATCGATTGGATAGCCATATAAAACTTCAACTAAAGATAAATATGATAAATTTCTGTCTAAAGCGGCGGTTGGTCTTTTTCCTGTTTCTTGAATTGGATGTGTTGGAAATTCCATAGGAATACCACCAGCTTTTACAATACCCTCTTTAATTCTTGAGCTCAGTTGTTGAAAGTGACGATTGCAAGGAGATAGATCACTACCTGATTGGGCTATGCCAATAATAGGACTACCAGATTGTAATTCTTTTCGTGTTAATCCGTAATTTAAATATCGCTCTAAATAAAGAGCTGTCATAGCCGGATCCTTAGGGTTATTAAACCACTGCTGACTTCTTAATTTTTTTTTAATCATTCTTTTTCATATAAATTAGCATGTAATTTGTGCAATTAAAAATATTGATTACTTTATAAATGGAATAATTATATATTAAAAGCATGAATAATCTAATCATACTAAATAAAAACGATAACGTTGCCGTTACAACTTTTGTAATTTCTCCACAAACTAAAATAGAGAACCATGGCATAGTTAGTATTGATCCCATTCCCTTTGGACATAAAATTTGCCTCAAAACTATAAATAAAGGTGAGCCCGTTATTAAGTACGATCAAATTATTGGTTTTGCTTCAAAATCTATCAAACCAGGAGAACACGTACATTCACATAATTTAGAGTTTAAAGAATTTAGCAGAGGATTTAAGGTAACAGAAAAAAAAATTGCCGCTGAAAAAAGTAATTTATTTTTTGACGGTATTCTTCGTGACAACGGTGATGTCGCAACGAGAAATTATATTGGTATTATTAGCACGGTTAATTGTTCAGCAACCGTTAGTAAAATTATTGCTGAAAAAATAAAATACAGCAATATTCTTAAAGATTATCCAAACATTGATGGCGTTGTTCCGATTACTCATTCTACAGGATGCGGTATGAACACTGTAAGCGAAGGAATGCAAATCTTTCAAAGAACCATTGATGGATTTAAAAATCATGCTAATTTTTCACATGTTTTTGTTATTGGCTTAGGATGTGAGTGTGCTCAGATAAGTTTGTTTGTTGACTCCATGAAAAAACATAATCGTATTCATTTTTTAACTATTCAAGATGAAGGCGGCACAAAGAAAACAGTCGATAAAGTTTTTGGTCAAATTAAAGAATTATTAAAAGAAGCAAACGCTATTAAAAGAACACCACAAGCCGCTCATCATCTAACGTTAGCTTTACAATGTGGTGGTTCAGATGGTTATTCAGGAATTTCTGCTAACCCTGCTTTGGGAGTTGCAGCTGATCTTGTTGTAAAAAATGGCGGCAGTTCTATTTTATCTGAAACACCAGAAATTTATGGTGCAGAGCATTTATTAATTAATAGAGCAATAAGCAAAGAAGTGGCAGATAAATTAATAGCTAAAATTGAATGGTGGAAGCAGTATACAAAAATTAATAACAGCTCAATGGATAACAATCCTGCACCAGGAAATAAAAAAGGTGGACTTACAACTATATTAGAAAAATCTTTAGGTGCCGTTGCCAAGGGAGGAAACTCTATTTTAACAGATGTTTTAAGTTATGCTGAACCTTTAAAAAATAAAGGTTTTAATTTTATGGATTCTCCAGGTTACGATCCTGTATCGGCAACTGGCCAAGTTGCATCTGGTGCTAATATTATTTGTTTTACCACGGGTCGGGGTTCCTGCTTTGGCTGCAAACCTGTTCCAAGTTTAAAACTTGCAACAAATACAACAATGTTTAACAAGATGAGCGAAGACATGGACATTAATTGTGGAACAGTTATTGATGGAGAAGAAACCTTAGAACAAGTAGGTCAAAAAGTTTTTGAATTAGTTTTAAAGACAGCTTCAGGTCATAAGTCTAAGAGTGAGTTAAACGGTTATGGTGATGAAGAGTTTAATCCATGGCAAATCGGCGCTGTCATGTAAGTTAAATGCCGGAAATAAAAAAATCTAATTTTATTGTTATTTTATTAGCATCCACTGCATACTTTATGTTTGTTTTGATGGATACTTTAGCTAAACACTTGACCGAAATTATCAAAGTCGATCAACTCATATGGGCAAGATATTTCTTTCATTTTCTCTCGATGCTTATTTATTTTTTAATTTTTAGACCAAAAATGGATTTAAAAAGAAATTTCAAACTTCAAATTATTAGGTCTTCTTTGCTTGTTTTGGGTACTACGCTTATGTTTATTTCATTAAAGTTTTTTAATCTTGTAGACATTTATATTCTTTTTTTTTCAGCACCATTAATCCTAGCTTTATTGTCTGCTATTTTTTTAAAAGATAATTTAAGTGCTATTGGTTGGATTTTGATGGTCTTAAGTTTTGTTTCAATTGCCTTTGCGCTTGGACCTAGCATGAAAATTTTTACGCCCCAGTTAATCATTCCTCTCTTGATTCCAGTTTTTTGGGCTTTTTATCAATATTTAACTAAAATAATTTCAGCTAACAGAGAACCCTTTGTTGCAGTTTTTTATAGTGGCATAGTTGGATCTGCAATCTTTTCACTTTATACTTATATAAACTGGGTACCTTTAAACTCTAATCTAATTTGGTTTCAATTGATTTTACTTGGCACATTTGGCTTCATAGCTCATTTAGTTTTAGTTTACGCAATTCAACTTTCTAATTTGTCGTTTGTAGCCAATTTTCAATATTCACAATTAATTTGGTCTTCACTTGTAAGCTTTATTATTTTTGGTATTCCAATTGAACTAAGTCGTTTATTTGGTATTGCGGCTATTATTATTTTTGGTGTTTTATTTATTAAATTTGAACTTAGTAAAAAAAAATAATCATTTTTTCTACTTTATTTTTTATTTAAAAAAGCCTTGATACCCATTTTTGCATTTTTATGGTCTAGTAAATTATAAAAAGATTTTCGCTCTGCCGCTAAGCCTTGTTCGAGTAATTCATGGTGAGAGATTAATTTCTTAATTTCGATTAAACTTGATTTAGGTTTTTCTGCTATTTTATGAGCTATCTTTCTAACTTCTTCTGAAAAATTATTTTTCTCTAGTAAAATACTGACAAGTCCTAATTCATAAGCTCGTTGGGCAGAAATCATTTCACCTGACAGACAAAGATAATTAGCATTATGTTTACCAAGATAATGCTTTAGTCTTTGTGTGCCACCGATACCCGGCATTAAACCTAAATTAACTTCCGGTTGGCCAAATTTAGCTTCTTTTGATGCGATGATAATATCGCATATTAAAGCAAGTTCCATTCCGCCTCCTAAAGCATAGCCCTCAACAGCTGCAATAATAGGAATTTTAATTTCTTTTATTTTATCAAAAAAATTAAAAAGACCTTTGGTTTCAGCCGAATTAGAGTCTAATTGACTGAGTTCTTTAATATCGGCTCCCGGTGAAAAAAATTTCTGATTGCCTTGAATTAAAATAACACTAACAGATGAATCTAATTCAAGTTCTTTAAAACCTTCATATATTTCTTTTGAAGTTTCAAGATCTAAAGTGTTATTTGCGTTTTGACGATTAAGTGTGAGCTTACCTAAATGGTTTTCTATTTGAGTGATTATATTTTTATATTTTTTCAGAGTTATTTATGAATGATTTTTAATATTAAAATAATAACATAAAAATAAGATATTGACTTAAAGAGAATTTAAGCCTTATTTACCCATTTTGAACACTTAAGGGAGAAATAAAATTTAATGCAAATACCTTCGGCAGTAAATTCTGAAATAATTTCTAAAAAACTTTTGGAACATTGGGGCGGTTATATAAATCTATGGAAACCTTTTCAGTCTTTTTTTCTATCAGGTTTGTATAAAAAATATCATTGCTTAGATAGTGGACAATTGGTTTTATTTTTTGCAAAAAAAACGCACCAATCCATTTTAAGAAAAAAAGATTACAATCTTAATTTCGATCTTAGCTTTGAAAAATTTTGGGAGAACCACAGCGAAGCTGAAAATACTCCTTCCACAATATTAGCTATTGCTAAAGAATCCAACATACCCAAAGAAACTGCAAGACGAAAACTTTCAGAACTGATGAAACAAAAAGTGTTAGCTCGAAAACATAATCATATTTCTTGGCAGCCTAGCGAAGAGTATAAAAAAAGTTATAACATATTGATTGCTCAAGAGATTCAAAAATTAGCAGAGTTAACAAAATTTGTGACCGATAAAATGAATCTTAACTTTTCAACCGACGAAATTATAACTGAATTTAAAAAAAATTTTTGTTTTTATTGGTTTCATTATTTAAATTTGCAACTTGAATGGATGAAAATATGGAAATCAAAAATAAAAGATCTTGAGATTGTTCACATCATTATAGAAATTGTATCTGTATTAACCTCTAAGAATAAAGAAAATTTCTCTATCGAGGATTTTTATAACAATTCTAATACGATTTTCCGTTTTGAAAATATGAATATAAGCGCCACAACCATAGCTGATATTACGGGTATTCCAAGATCAACCTGTATGAGAAAGCTTAATCAAATCGCTAAACAAAAAATGATTAAAAAAGATCAAAACACAAATAAATATATTATTAGCCCTGAAATTTTAGAAAAAAATTTTTCAAAAGATTTTATTAATAAAAGTATTGAAATTTATTCCAAATTTTATTTTATTTATATTCAAGCGTTAAGTTTTAAAATTTCAAAATAATTAAATCACAAAATATGATTTTAATGCTTCATATATTGAATGATACCTTTTCTTAATTTATCAAAGATCTCATCAATATGCTTCTTTTCGCAGATAAAAGGGGGAGCTAAGATTAAAGCATCGGCTGTAGCTTTAAAATTGACCCCATTAGCATAGCAAGCTTTATAAACCTGAAAACCAGCTTTGCCAGGTTTCTCTTTTTTACGAATATCAATTCCACCCATCATGCCGTAGCCTCTTATACTCTCAATACAATCAAGGTCTTTTAAAGAGTGTAAAGAGTCTTGAAAATAAGGAGACATCTCTTTCACTCGATTAAAAATATCTTCTTTTTCAAAAATATCTTGCACCGCTAAAGCTGCAGCTACTGCAATTGGAATTCCGGAATAAGTATAACCATGGAATAATTCGATTGCGCCATCTGGTGTTGAATTAACAATGGTATCGTAAATACTTTCTCTAGCCGCAACAACACCCATAGGAACAATACCGTTTGTTGTAGCTTTGGCCATAGTCATAATATCTGGAGTAACCCCAAATTCTTGAGCAGCAAATGCAGAGCCTGTTCGCCCCCAACCTGTAATCACTTCATCATAAATTAAAAGAATGCCATGTTTGTCGCAAATTTTTCTAAGACGATCTAAATATCCTTTAGGTGGAATTAAAGTTCCAGTAGATCCTGCGATAGGTTCTACAAGACATGCTGCAATTTCTCCTTGATATTTATTTGCAATCGTCTCTAAATCATCTGCTAATTCTGCACCAGTTTCAGGTTGACCTTTAACAAATTTATGTTCAGGTAAAAAAGTATGACGCATGTGTTGTACGCCTGGCATTAAAATATTGGCACACATTTCTTTATAATTATTAAAACCACCAACTGATAAGCCACCAATATTCATACCGTGATAACCTCGGTCTCGTCCTACAAATCTAAATCTTTTTTTGTCCCCCTTAGCAGCATGAAAAGCCATGGCAATTTTAATAGCTGACTCAACTGCTGTTGATCCACAAATCGTATAGAAAATTTTATTTAAATCTTCAGGCGTATGTTTAGCAATTCGTGTTGCAAGTTCAAATGATCCACCAAAGCCTTGATTAAAAGGTAAAGTATAATCTAATTGCCGAAGTTGTTTGCTCACCGCTTGAATAATTTCTTCTCTTCCGTGACCCAAGGGATTACAAAACAAACCTGAGCTAGCATCAATTAACGTATTACCTTCATGAGTTGTTAAGTAAACTCCTTTAGCACCAGTAATTAATCTTGGATT
>CBDDXH010000015.1:0-19504 GCA_965235125.1 Pelagilacustribacter hypolimneticus (SeqCode)
CACTGATTTAGATTTGTTTTATATGCAAAAACTTGATGTAAAATCTATAATGGTTACAGGAACCAATGGAAAATCCACTACCTGCAAGTTAATTCAACACGTTTTAAGAACAAATAAGATAGATGCTCAGTTGGGAGGCAATATTGGAAAACCTATTTTAGATGTTAAGATAAATAAGAAATCTATTGTAGTTATAGAAGCTTCTTCATTTCAGTTGTCTTACCTAAAGTTTATAAAACCTACATTTGCAATGATATTAAATATTTCAAAGGATCATTTGGATTGGCATGAAACGATAAGACATTATGAAGATTCAAAATTTAATATATTTAACAATCAAGATAAGCAAGATCAAGCATTACTAAATAAAGAAGAACATATTCAAAGATTTAAAAGAAAACTTTTTAAAAGTAAGTTAATTAAAATATCTGAAAGAATTTTAAAAAAAAGTTTTAAACAAAAAATTTTAAACAAATATTTACTTAATAAGCCAAATTTAGAAAATGTATTTTTTGTTTATAAATTATCAACTATTTTAAAAATAAAAAAAAATATAATTTTAAAAGCATTAAATAGTTTTAAAGGACTTGCACACAGAAATGAAGTTTTTTACTCGAAACAAGAAATCGTATTCGTAAATGATTCAAAAGCTACCAGTTTTGATGCTACTCAGCATGCTTTAAAAAATTATAAAAATATTTTTTGGATCGTAGGTGGGCTACCTAAGTTAGGTGATAAGTTTAAACTGCAAGGTGTAAAAAAAAATATTATTAAATCATATATTGTAGGTAACAATATAAATCACTTTAAAAAACAAATCGGAAAAATAGTAGAGTATAAATGTTCCAATACCTTAAAAATGGCATTGCAAGATATTATTAAAGATTTGTTATTACTTAAACAAAAACAAGCTACAGTTCTTTTAAGTCCTGCTAGTGCATCGTATGATCAATTCAATAATTTTGTTGAGAGGGGAAATTATTTTAAAAAATTAACATTTAAATATGCTAGAAAATTTTTATAGTAATTTTAAAAATTATTGGAGAGTTGTAGACAAAACTATTTTTTTTAGTTTTTTTATACTTTTTATTTTAGGAGTTTTTTTTTCTTTTGCATCAACATCCACTTTAGCGGGAGAGCGGTTAAACAAAGACTATTATTATTTCTTTTCTAAACATTTAATCTTTGCCACGTGCTCTATATTCTTAATGATTTTATTTTCCTGGTTTCAAATTAATTTTTTAAAAAAAATTTTAATTCCTATTTTTTTAATAATATTAACTACTTTATTTCTAGTATTATTTTTTGGCGTAGAAGCAAAAGGGTCAAAACGATGGTTAGATATTTTTTTTTTTACTTTTCAACCTATAGAATTTTTGAAACCTTTTTTTATAGTAGTAATTGCGAAAATTTTATCTAAGGAAAGTTTAATTACTTCAAACACTTCTTTTTTTTTGAGTTTTCTATGCTTAATAGTTCCTTGTATAATGCTATTAAATCAACCAGATGTCGGCCAAACTATCTTGCTAATACTTTCTTGGTCTGCCCTAGTTTTTGTTTCAGGAATAAAAATAATTTATATATTCATTCTTTTCATTATAAGCATCTTACTAATTGCAAGTTTGTTATTTTTTTTCCCAGATAGGTTTTCATATGTGTTTAAAAGAATAGAGGTTTTTTTTGATCCATCAAAAGGTGATCGTTTTCAGTCTAACAAAGCACTAGATGCTATTAAAGAAGGAGGACTGACAGGTCAGGGTATGGGAGAAGGAACTTTAAAGGACAATGTGCCTGAAGCTCATACAGATTATGTTATATCTGTAATCACGGAAGAATTTGGTTCTATCATTTCGATATTTTTAATTTTCATTTTTTTATATATTGCATTTAGAGTTGTTAAATTTGCAATACAAAACAATGATAGGTTTATAAAAATTTCACTTTGTGGCCTTTCAAGTCTTTTAATTTTTCAAACATTTATTCATATTGGAGTTAATACAAGTTTGTTACCCACCAAAGGTATGACCTTGCCATTTTTGAGTTACGGAGGATCTTCAATGTTAGGCAGTGCTATGCTTGCAGGGATTATTTTAAATTTTACAAAAAAAATAATTACCAATGAAAAATTATAAAAATAATAAAATATTAATCGCAACCGGTGGAACAGGTGGGCACGTTTTTCCAGCTTATAGCCTTGCAAAAAATTTAATTAACAACAATTATCAGGTAGAAATTGTAACCGACCATAGAGGTTTAAAATTCTTGCAAAAAAATGATAGTTTAAGATTAATCATAAATAATTCTTCAACAATATTTAAGAAGAAATTTCTGAGTATTTTTTCATCCATGTTTGTAATTTTTTATTCTTATTTAAAGTCTTTACTAATTTTATATAAAGCAAAACCTTTTTTAGTTTTTGGCATGGGAGGTTATGCATCTTTTCCTTTTTGTTTAGCTGCAAAAACATTAAATATACCTTTTATCATTTATGAAAATAATCTTTTACTAGGAAAAAGTAATAAATATTTAATGCCGCTGGCTTATAAAGTTTTCATTGCCTATGAAGAAATTGAGGGAATTAAATTAAAATTTAAATCCAAGGTGATTACGACTGGTAATATAATTAGAGAAAATATACTGAATTTTAATAATAAAAAAAAATATTTCGGGGAAGAATTAAATATTTTGATCCTAGGAGGTAGTCAAGCAGCAAAATCTTTTGGAGAATTTTTGCCTAAAATATTTAATCAATGTGTGGAAGCAAATATAAAAATAAAAATAATTCAACAATGCATTCAGGATCAAATTAATAAACTAGGGGAATATTATAAAAGTATAAAAATTAATTATGAGTTATTTAATTTTACTGAAAATATTTTAGAATATTTTGCTAAAGCCCAATTGGTCATTACAAGATCAGGTTCTTCTATAACAGCAGAACTTATCAATTGTAAAATACCTTTTATTTCTATTCCTTATCCTCACTCAGCAGACTCTCACCAAGAAAAAAATGCAGTATATTTTGAAAAAAAAGGGTACAGTTTTTTAATCAAAGAAAATGAAATGCATGAAAAATTATTTCCTTTGATTAGATTAATTTATAACGATAGAAAAATATTAAATAAATTAATTGAAAGTCAACAAAAACACTCTGATTCAGATGTATTTTTTAAAATTAATAACGAAATAAAAAATTTATTCAATGAGCGAAATTAAATTAGGAAAACAAGAAATTATTCATTTTGTTGGTATTGGCGGAATTGGCATGAGTGGTCTTGCTCAAATAATGAAGACAATGAATTTTGATGTTCAAGGTAGTGATATTAATCAAAATAAAAATATAGAAAATTGTAAGAGACTCGGAATTAAAATTTTAATTGGTCACAAAAAAAAAAATATAAAAAGAGTAACTATTTTAGTTAAATCATCTGCTATTAAATCAAATAACGTTGAATTATTGGAAGCAAAAAAAAATAAAATCCCGATCTATGATCGAATCGAGATGCTTGCGAACATTATTAATTTAAAAAAAAATATTATAATTACAGGGTCCCATGGTAAAACAACTACTACATCTCTCGTAGCCAAGGTTATTTCTGCCGCAAGATTGGATCCAACAATTATTAATGGGGGAGTAATAAACTCATTAAAGAATAATGCAAAATTAGGACAAGGTGCATGGGCAGTTGTTGAAGCAGACGAGTCAGATGGAAGTTTTCTTAAAGTGCCAATTAATTATTCTATTGTAACTAATATTGATAAGGAACATTTAGACTATTACAAAAATTTTAATAACTTGTTGGAGGCTTTTAAGAAATTTATAGAAAAAACACCTCCAATTGGTAAATCTTTTTTATGTTTAGATGATTCAAATATAAGAAAAATAATTAAAAATATAAAAATAAGAAATTATCTTACATATGGCTTTCATGAAGATTCTAATTATCAGGTTTGTAATTTAAAGCATAAGATTAATTTTACAAAATTTGATTTAAAGATTAAAAATATCGGTTTTAAAAACATACATGTTAAGAATATTTTATTAAATTTAATTGGCAAACATAATGTTCTTAACGCTACAGCAACTTTTAGCTTATGTTTAAATTTAGGTTTAAAAGAAAATGTAATCAAAAAAGCCTTAAAAAATTTTTCAGGAGTTCAAAGAAGATTAACATTAGTTTTTAAAAAGAATAAAATTCAATTTTATGATGATTATGCTCACCATCCTACCGAAATTAAATCTGTGCTCGAGGGTATAAAAGCGATATCCATGAAAAGAAAAATAATTTCTATATTTCAGCCGCATAGATATTCCAGGATTAAAAATTTGAAATTCGAGTTTGCATCCTGCTTCAAAAACTCTGATCAAGTAATACTTTGTCCAGTATATGCCGCAGGCGAAGCTACTGATAAAACATATAACGAAAAGATATTTGCTCAATTAATATCAAAATTTTCAAAAACTCAAGTAATTCTGATTGAGAATGAAAACGATCTAACTAAATATTTTAGAAAAAATTTAATTAAAGATGAAATTGTTATAGGCATGGGTGCAGGTTCAATATCAAAATGGATGTATAATTTAAAAGATACTTTATGAAATTAATCTCAAAAGAAACTAAATTAAAGTTAGGAAAAAAAATTTTATTAAATGAAAAATTAGCTAATTATAGCTGGTTTAATCTTGGTGGGCCTTCTGAAGTTTTTTTTAAACCTGACAGTATAGAAGATGTAATTTTTTTTATTAAAGAAAATAATCCAAAAAAAATTAATATTTTAGGAGCAGGCTCGAATACTTTAATAAGAGATGGTGGCGTTAAAGGATTGACAATAAAATTAAGTTCTAAATTTTCTTATTTAAACTTTATTTCGCCCAATATAATCGAAGCTGGAGCCGCGACCTTAGACAAGAAAATTGCTGATTTTGCAATAGAACACTCACTAACAGGATTTGAATTTTTATCTTGTATTCCTGGCTCAATAGGAGGTGCAATAAGAATGAACAGTGGTTGCTATGGAGATGACGTATCTAAAATACTTCATTCAATTAAAGTTATCGATTTACTTGGAAATGAAAAAGATATTTTAGCTTCTGATATTAAGTTTTTTTATAGAGATAGTAGTTTGGATAACAATTTAATAATTACCAGCGTAAAATTGCAAGGCAAACCGTCTTTAAAAAAAGAAATTCAGATTAAACAAGAAGCTTTAATTAAAAAAAAAAAAAACTCTCAACCAAGTCAAATAAAAACTTGTGGAAGTACATTTAAAAATACAAAAAATAAGAAAGCATGGGAATTAATTAAAGAGTCTAATTGTCAAAACTTAAGAATAGGTGATGCTAAAATATCAGAAAAACATTGTAATTTTTTTGTTAATGACGGAAAGACAACTGCAAAAGAATTAGAAGATTTGATTAATAAAGTTAAAGAAACCGTATATCAGAAGACTAAAATTAAATTAGAATTAGAAATTAAAATAATAGGTCGAAGCAATTAAAGAGCTATGAAAAAAAAAATTCTAGTTGTTCAAGGCGGCGTTTCAAGTGAAAGACAAATAAGTTTAAAATCAGGTAAGGCCTGTATTAGAGCATTAAAACAATTAAAGTATAAAGTTTTAGTTTTTGATCCTGCCAAACAACATTTAAGTAAAATTAAACAATATAAAAAAAAAATAGATCTCATTTTTAATGCCCTGCACGGAAGAGATGGAGAAGACGGAGTAGTTCAAAGTTATTTTGAGTATTTTAAAATACCTTATACGCATTCGGGCGTAGCTTCATCTATGAATGCTATGGATAAGATTATTTCAAAAAAAATTTTTAAAAAAAATAATCTTTTAACTCCAAATTATATTTCTTTAAATTCAATTGACCATAAGCAAAAAATAAAAGAAAAAATGCTAAAGAAATTAAATTTTAACTACCCGATGGTAGTTAAGCCCTCTAACGAAGGATCTAGTATTGGTGTAGAAATTTGTAATAATTTCAAACAATTAAAATCTTCTGTAAGTAAACTAATTATAAATTATAAAACTTTGATGATAGAAAACTATATTCCAGGAAAAGAAATTCAAGTAGCGGTTATTAATAATAGAGCTATAGGAGCAATTGAATTACAGCCTAAAAGAAAATTCTATGACTATAAAGCTAAATATTCTAAATCGGCATTTACAAAACATGTTATGCCAGCCAGTATAAGTAAAAAAAACTATAATAAAGTATTGAAGTTAGGTGAAATAGCACATCAAGTTTTAAAATGTAAGGGAGTAAGCCGATCTGATTTTAAATTTTTTAATAATAAATTTTATTTATTAGAAATAAATACACAACCTGGAATGACGGATTTATCATTAGTACCAGAAATAGCAAAATACAAAGGGATATCGTTTAAAGAACTTGTAAAAAAGATTATTGATGATGCTTCAATTGATAGATGAAAAGTAGAATAAAAATTTTTTTTCTTTTATTTATTTTTTTAATTTTAACCACTTACAATCATAAAAATAATAATGAAAGTTCTAGTATTTTTTTCCCAATAAAAGAAATTTTTATTGAAAATAATATAGGCACCGATTTATTAGCGTTAAAATCTGATTTAAGTTTTTTAATAAATACGAGTTTATTTTTTTTAGATGAAAAAAAGATTTTGGAGGCTACTAGTAAGCATGAATTTATATCAAGTGTTCAGATTAAAAAAAAATATCTAAATGCTTTAAAAATAATAATTAATGAAAAAATACCATTAGCAACACAAACTATAGATAAAAATAAATTTTATATAATCAAAGATAATGAAAAAATAAATTTTAAAGATATTAAAATATACGAAGGTCTACCTTCTGTATTTGGAAAATATAAAAATTTTGATATTTTTTATAATGATTTAGAAAAAAGTAATTTTAAAGTAAAAGAAATAAAAACTTTTTATTATTTTGATGTTGGAAGGTGGGATATTGAACTTAAAAATGAGAAAATTATTAAATTTCCAGAAAATAATTATGTAGATTTTTTACCAAGGATTAATTCTATATTAGATGATAGTAATTTTTCTAAATACAAGATTTTTGATTTTAGAGTTAAAGATCAATTAATCTTAAAATAATATGAAATTAGACAAACCTTATCTTATTATAGATTTAAACGATAATAAAATAATTTTTTTAGTTATTTTATTTAATGAACAAAAAAATTTCAAAATATTAAAAAAAATTATCTTAGAATCATCCGGAATCAAAAATGGACATATTATTGATATTGAAATTGTTAGTCAGTTACTCAAAAAAAATATTAATAATATTGAAGAAGAGATAAATTATTTTTTTTCTGATGTAGCAATTATAATTAATCCAAATGATATTAATTGTTTGAATGTTAGTGGTTATAAAAAATTAAACGGGTCTCAAGTATCAAACGAAGACGTAATTTATATCTTAAATAATATAAAAAAAATTATTTTAGAAAATGAAATTAATTATTTCTTAGTTCATCTTTTTAACTCAAATTTTTCTTTAGACAGTGATAACTTAGAAAATTTACCGATTGGTTTATTCGGTGATTTTTATAATCAAAATATGACTTTTTTTTTAGTAAATAAAAATATTATAAAAAATATAAAATTGGTTTTTAATAATTGCGGCTTAAACATAGAAAAAATTATCTTAAAATCTTTTGCAGAAAGTGTTTATTTACTATCACATAATCTCTCTCATCAAAATTTTACAATTCTGAGATTAGGAAAAGAAAGTATTAATGTTTCATTATTTAAAAATAAATCATTTGTTTTTACTGAAAATTTTGATTTTGGATTTAATTTGATTAATAAGGATATATCTAAATTGTGTACACTTAAAATTGAAGAAGTAGAAAATTTGCTAAAAGAAGTTGAATTAAAAAATATTATAGAAATTAATAATGAATCCTTTTTAGACAAAAAATATTTTTATGTCTCGCCTTATAGAAAAATTAAATATCAACTTATTTTAGATGTATTTACGGCTCGTTTAGAAGAATTATTTGAAATTTGTTATAAAAAAAATAATAACATTAAAAAATCAGAGAATAATAAAATTTATGTTTATGTTGATTCTTCTGAATATTTTAAAAATATTAGATATGTTATAGAAAAAAACAAACTTACAACTTTTGAATGTATCTTTGACAGCTCCAGCGAGTATAGTCTGCAGACAGCAGTTCTTGGAGCATCTGAAATTATTGGCAAAGGTTGGGAAAAAGAGGCAATCCCAATCATTTATAAAAAAAAATCATATATTTCAGGTTTTTTTTCAAAGCTATTTAGTTAATTGTCTAGTATTTTTTTGAAACATTAGTTGTTTTAGGTTTATAAGCATTTTTTTGTATAAACAATTGATGTTGAATTTATTCCAAAAAACAATTTCAGAACCAGTAGAATTTAAAGGTATTGGACTCCATAGCGGTTTAAAAAGTTTAATTAAAATTTTACCCGCTAAAGAAAACTTTGGAATAATTTTTAAAAGAACAGATCTAAAAGAAAAAAATATTATAAAAGCAAGTTTTGAAAATGTTTCTTCAGCTAAGCTTTGTACAACTATTCAAAATGATTCTAATGTAAGTCTTTCAACCGTTGAGCACTTGTTAGCAGCTTTATATATAGTAGGTATTGATAACGCTTTAATAGAAATTAACAATTCGGAAGTACCAATTTTTGACGGATCATCTAAAGATTTTGTTGAAACTATTTTCAGATTCGGAGTTAAAGAACAAAACGCAAAAAGAAAATATTTAAAAATATTGAAAAGATTCGAATATAAAGAAAATAAAAAATTTATTTCTATAGAGCCCAATGAAAATAGTTTAAATGTTGATTTTGAAATAGTTTATTCAAACAAAGTCATTGGTACTCAAAGAAATCAGATTAATTTCTCTGACAAAGATTTGTCAGATGTTTACACGTCAAGAACATTTTGCTTATTTGAAGATATAGAAAAAGTTAAAAAAATTGGCTTAGGTCAGGGAGGGTCTTTAGATAATGCAATAGTTGTAAAAGGTAACAAAATTTTAAATTCTACAGGTTTAAGAAATAGCAAAGAATTTGTAAACCACAAAATTTTAGATTTAGCTGGTGACTTCTTATTATCGGGCTACCGAATTTTAGGGAGTGTAACTTGTAGTCAGGGCGGTCATAGTTTAAGTAATTTATTTTTAAGAAATTTACTAAAAGACAGATCAAATTACTCTATAGTTGAGCTAAATGAATCTGAAAATATAAAAACATATTTTAAAACATCAATAAAAAAGCTAGCTATTAACGTTTAGTCCTTTAAAAATATACCTGATTAATTTAATTTGATATGAGTTAGTCATGCATCGAAAATTAATTTATTTTTTTTTTATATTTTTTTTTATTACTTCTTGTTCCAAAAAAGAACCAGAATCAAATATACCTCCAAACAGAGATAAAGCTTTAGAAGTTTATAAAGAGGCCTTAGAAGCTTTGGATAAAGGAGATGCATTTTATGCAGCTAAGAAATTTTCCGAAGCGGAGCCAATTTTGCCTACAGTTGAACTTTCCGCAAAAGCTTCTTTAATGTCTAGCTATTGCCTTTATCTAATAAATTTTCATACTGAAGCAACAGCAGGTTTAGAGCGTTTTTTAAGTCAATATCCCGCAGATAAGAATGTGCCATATGCCCATTATTTGATGGCTATTAGTTCATATGAACAAATTTTAGATGAAAAAAAAGATATTAAGCCATTGCTAAAATCTAAAGAAAAAATAGAATTTTTCTTAAAAAATTTTTCAGATACAGAGTATGCGTTAGATTTAAAATTTAAATTAGACTTAGTAAATAATCAACTTGCAGCTAAAGAAATGTATATTGCGAAATACTATATAAAAAATCAAAAGTGGATACCAGCAATGAATAGATTAAAAGTTATAGTTAGAGATTTTTCAAACACTGTATTTATCGAAGAAGCCTTACACAGATTAGTAGAAATTAATTATACAATTGGCTTAACAGAAGAAGCACAAAAAGTTGCGGCAATTTTAGGTTACAATTACAATTCAAGTGAGTGGTATGCACAAAGTTATAAAATTTTGAATAAAAGTTATATATTAACTAAAAAATCAGAAATTAAAAAAGATGAGGGATTAATAAAAAGAACAATTAAAAAAATTCTTGGTTAAAATAAATGTCTAATAAAGAAGATGGTATAATTAAAATTTATCTAAATAAAGTAAAATTAATAAAAAAATACGATAAATATTATCACGATAAAAATTCTCCTCCGATCTCGGATCAAAAATATGATGAGTTAAAAAAAAATATTTTAGAATTAGAAAAAAAATATTTATTTTTGAAAAAATTTATATCCATTAATGAGAGGATTGGATATAAGCCTTCTTCAAAATTTAATAAAATAAAACATTCAAGACCCATGCTTTCCCTGGCTAATGCTTTCGATGGCAATGATATAAATGATTTTGTTAAAAAAATTAATAATTACTTAAATAATAAAAATTTAAATTTATCTTTTTCTTTAGAGCCTAAAATTGATGGAATTTCAGCATCCTTAACATATCAAAATGGACAATTAGTAGGAGGTTTATCAAGAGGCGACGGTGAAACTGGCGAAGATATACTTGAAAATCTTAAAACTATTAAACAAATACCACATAGCATAAAAGCAAAAGATTTACCAAAAACTTTTGAAGTTAGAGGCGAGGTTTATATTGGAAAAAAAGATTTTGAAAAGATAAAAGACAAATTTGCTAATCCTAGAAATGCTGCCGGGGGCTCATTGAGGCAAAAAGATTCTTATCAAACTGCACAAATACCATTAAAATTTTTTGCATATGGTTTTGGTCAAATAGATCCTTTTGTATTTAAAAAACAGTCGGAATTTTTGGAAAAAATTAATGAATGGGGATTTAAAACTAATCCTCTTAATTTTTTGGCTAAAAGCACTAAAGAAATTGATGATCATTATAACAAAATTGAAAAAATTAGATCAAATTTAGATTATGATATTGATGGCTTAGTTATAAAAATCGATGATCTGAGTTTACAAGCTAGATTAGGAAATACTTCTAACTCTCCAAGATGGGCAATCGCTTATAAATTTTCATCTGTTCAAGCTACAACAAAAATTAAAGATATTATAATTCAAGTAGGCAGAACAGGAGCATTAACCCCAGTAGCTAAAGTTGAACCAGTAACTGTTGGGGGAGTTGTGGTTTCTAATGCTACATTGCACAATGAAGAAGAAATTTTAAGAAAAGACATCAGGATAGGAGACGTCGTAACCATTCAAAGAGCAGGAGATGTTATTCCTCAAGTTGTTTCAGTAGATTTAAGAAAGAGAGACATCAAATCAAAAAAATTTATTTTTCCAACTAAATGTCCTTGTGGTTTTGACACTATAAAAGAAATGAATGTTAGTACTAAAAAAGTAGATGCTGTAAGAAGATGCCCAGATAGAGGATATCAATGTCAGTATATTGCAAAAGAAAAACTAAAACATTTTGTTTCTAAAGATGCATTTAATATTGAAGGATTAGGAAAAAAAATTATAGATCAATTTTGGGATTTAGCATTAATCAAAAAACCATCAGATATTTTTAACTTAGATTACCAAAAAATAGAAAATTTAGAAGGGTGGGGTAAATTATCAGTCAATAATTTACAGTCTGCGGTAAATCAATCTTCGCAAATTCTACTTGATAAATTTATTTATTCTCTTGGCATTAGACACATTGGACAAGAAAACGCTAAACTTTTAGGTAGTTTTTTTAAAAATATTAATAAATTTACTGAATTGTTTAATTTTTCTAAACGAAAATATTTATTGAAAAATATCGGTGAACTGGATGGAATAGGATTGGTTCAATTAAAATCTTTAGAAGAATTTTTTTCAAATCCAATGAATGAAGAAATAATATCATCATTGATGAAGCATTTAAAAATAAAAGACTCTAAGACTTTGAACAAAGACGGCATGTTGAGCGGTAAGACAATTATGTTTACAGGAGGATTTGAAAAAATTAGCAGATCCGAAGCAAAATCATTAGCTGAAGAAAATGGTGGCAAGATACTTGGCAATGTTTCAAGTAAACTAAGTATACTGGTAACAGGCAATAGTAAACCAACTAAATCAAAAATTGAAAAAGCTAAAGAGCTAAGAGTAAAAATTATCTCTGAAACTGATTGGTATAAATTATTAAATATTTGAGCAAGCTTCTTTTAGTTGTGTTAGCTCAAATCTATTCATAAATTTTTTTAATGCTTCAAATACTCTCTGATGATATTTATTTAGCCAATTTCTTTCAAAAGAATTTAAAAGTTTTTTTTCTATTAATGTTTTATCTATAGGAACTAAAGTTAAATCTTCAAATTTTAATTTCTCTTTATCTTTTTTAACATAAATTAAATTTTCAATTCTTATGCCAAAATGATTTTTTTTATAATAACCTGGTTCATTAGAAGTGATCATACCCTCTTTAAATTTTACCTTATTTCCTCTTGAGATGGCTTGCGGTCCCTCATGAACATTTGAAAAATAACCTACGCCATGTCCTGTACCATGCGGGTAATCTAAATTTATATCTTTCAAAAATTTTCTCGCTGATTGATCAATTTTATCTCCATATGAATTTTTATTAAGCTTATATGAAGCTACAGCTATGTGTCCTTTTAATACCCTGGTATAGATCTCTTTAATTTTATGATTTTTTACATCAAGAGATAAAGTTCTCGTAACGTCTGTGGTCCCGTATAAATATTGACCGCCTGAATCTACTAAATAAACATCACCTTTTTTTAATAAGCGATTACTTTTTTTATCAACTTTATAATGAATTATTGCACTATTAGGGCCAGAACCTGAAATAGTTGGAAAACTTAAATCATGAAAAGATTTATTTTTTCTTCTAAATTCTAAAAGTTTTTCTTGTGCTGAAATTTCACTTATCTTCTTTGTTTTAAAATTATTTTTTATCCAAAAAATAAATTTTGTTAATGCCGCACCATCATAGATATGAGATTTGATTGAGTTTTGAATTTCTGTTTTATTTTTTATAGATTTTAAATTGTAAATTGGATCTTGCTTTTCTAATATTGAATTATTTTCTTTAATGATTGACTTATAAAAAAAAGAACAAGTTGAAGTGTCTATTAAAATATTTTTTTTAGTTAAATTTAAAAAGAAATTGGGCAGTAAGTTAAAATCATAAATTTTAACATTTTTATTTATTTGATATTTAAAAGAGTTGTTAATTTTTTTAAGATTACAGAATAATAATACTTTACCATTTTCATCAACTACAGCGTGGGAGTTAGGTAATGGAGAATATCTGGTATCCTGTCCTCTTATATTTAATAACCAAGCAATATTTTCAGAAGCTGTAATAAATAAATAATTAACTTTATTTAATTTAATTAAATTAATTAAATTGGCTAATTTTTTTTCTACTTTAAATCCAGCATCTTTTTTATTAATTAAATAAAAAGGTTTAATATTTAAATTTTTGTCTCTATTCCAAATTAAATCAACTAAATTTTCATTAACTGGTCTTAACTTTATAAAAGTATTTCCAAAAAGTCTATTTAGAGTATTTTCCGTATGAAGTTTTGGATCAAAACCCAAGTTTAAATTTTTATTTTTAAAAACATTAAAAGGATATTCTTTAGGAATATTGCAGATTTGAAATTCCTTCCCACACTGGATCTCTGCTTGTATGGTATATCTACCGTCTACGAATATGTAGTTTTTATTTTTAAGAATAACTGCAAATCCAGCTGAGCCCGTAAAATTAGAGATATATTTTAAATTATCTTCAACTGCAGTAACATATTCACCAAAAAAGTTATTATTTTTTGGTATTATGTAACCATCTAAATTAAAAGTTTTAAAAAGTTTTCTTAAATCTATTATTTGTTTCATTTTAACATCTTATTTTTTTTAAATCTTTCCCAGCCAGGGCTTCTATATTCATCATTAAAATCTATATCAATATCTTGATTAAATTCGAAATCATTTTTTAATTCTGACGCACCTTCAATCTGATTTTTTTCAATATTTTTTTCTGGGATTTCATTTATAAACCTTGAAGGTAAGGCATCCATCCATTCACCATGATAGGATCTCTTCATGGCAAAAGATAAATAAGCTTCTTTTTTAGCTCTGGTTATGCCCACATAAGCCAGTCTTCTTTCTTCTTCTAGAGCTTGATCCCCTTTTTCTTCTAATGATTTTTGATGCGGAAACAAACCCTCTTCCCATCCTGGTAAAAAAACAACATCAAATTCCAATCCTTTTGCAGCATGCATGGTCATCAAATTAATTTTTTCACCCTCCCATTCTTTATCAATAGATGTAGCAAGGGCAACGTGTTCTAAAAAAGATTGTAAATTATCATATTCATGCATAGCTCTTAAAAGTTCTTTAATGTTTTCTAACCTATTTTCATTCTCTAAATCTTTTTTATTCTTAAGCATTTCAGAATAACCAGATTCGTCTAATACAATTTTTAAAAGATCGTAATGTTTGTTTGTTTTTGCATCTAATCTCCATTTATCAATCAATTTAGTTAGATGTAATAAGATTGTTTTTATTTTAGGCTTTAAACTATCAGCTTCTAAACTTTTTTTAATAGTATCTTCAAGACATAATTTATTTTGACTACCAAAACTATATAATTGATTAAGCGTACTTTCACCCACGCCTTTTTTTGGGTTTTCGATTACTCTCTCTAAGGCTAAGTCATCATATTTTTGATTTATAATTCTTAAATATGCAACTGCATCTTTAATTTCCTTTCTTTCATAAAATCTAGTTCCGCCTAAAACCCTATAACCTAAACCTACTTTAAGAAATCTTTCCTCAAACTCTCTTGTTTGATAAATAGCTCTTACTAAAATAGCTACATTATTTAGAGAATATTTTTTTTTTAGTTTATTTTCCATAATATCACTAATATTTTCAGCTTCTTCTCGACCTGTTTGGTAACAATTAAGTTTAACTTTTTCACCTTGTTGAGCAGATGACCAAAGTTTTTTTTCAACTCTACCCTTGTTATGCGAGATTAGGCTTGAGGCTATTTCTAAAATATTTTTTGTAGATCTATAATTTTGTTCTAGTTTAAAAACTTTGCAATTTTTATAGATATGATCAAACGTTAAAAAGTTTTTTATTTCTGCACCTCTCCAACTATAAATAGACTGATCGTCATCTCCAACACAACAAATATTTTCTTGTTCATTGACCAAAAGATTTAACCATTTAGCTTGGATAAAATTAGTATCTTGAAATTCATCTACTAAAATATATTTAAAATTATTGTTATAAATTTTCTTTATATCTGGATGTTTTTCAAATAATTTTACACAATACAAAATAAGATCGCCAAAATCACATGCATTAAGTTCTCTAATTTTAATCTGATAGATTTTATAAATTTTAAAAATAGATTTTTCTAATCCAGAAAATTTATTTTCTTTAATATCCTCTGGTAATAAACCTTTATTTTTCCATTTATCTATGAAGGATAAAATAAATGCAGGTGTAATTTTTTTTGCATCTACATCTTCAGCTTTGCAGATGTTTCTTACTATTTTTTTTTGATCATCGGTATCTAAAATAGTAAAATTTCCCTTCAAGCCAATAGCTTCAGCGTGTCTTCTTAAAAATTTGACACTAATTGAATGAAAAGTGCCAAGCCACGGAACTCCAGTTGACTTTTCACTCATATATTTAAGCACTCGATTTTGCATTTCTTTTGCAGCTTTATTTGTAAACGTTACGCATAGGATTTGATTTGGCCACGCTTTTTTTGAATTTATAATATGCGCTAGTCTCGTAGTTAAAACTCTAGTTTTGCCTGAACCTGCGCCAGCTACTATTAAGTTAGGACCTTCCGTGCTTAACACGGCTTCTTTTTGTTCCTTGTTTAAATTTTCTATTAATTTATCTATAGAATTCATAATTGTTATTAATATCTATATACTACTTAATTGACCATTATAAATAAAAAGTAAAATTTTCTTTTTATGAAAAAAAAAAAATATATATTTTTTTTATATTTACTTATATTTTTTGTTATTATTTTTTTTACTTACTTTTTTATACCAAAATTTTTTGACTATTCGCCACAGCTAATTCAAGAAAGCTTTAAAAAAAATAACAACATAAATATTAAGAATATTTCAATTATTAACTATAAAATTTTTCCAACGCCACGACTCGTATTGCCCGGAGTTGATTTAGAGTTTGATGATAATATTTTAAAGGTAGAAAACGCCGAAGCTATTTTAATCCTTAATCCATCTAATATAATTAATTATAAAGTATTTAATTACAACAAACTTGAAATAAACGGTGGTTTAACAAATATTGAAATTAATCGAGTCAATCAAATATTCGATCTTCTAAAAGAACAAAATAAAATTAATTTTAAAAAAAATACTATTATATTTTTAGAAGAAAATAAAAAACTATTTGAAATAAAAGATAGTTTAATAAAATTAAATTCCAAAAATAATATTCAAAAATTAAATATAAATGGTATTTTTTATAATTATAAAACCTCTTTTTTTTTAAACAATGAAATTGATAAAATGAATATTAAATTAACAATACCAGAACTTAATATATCAACTAATATTTTATTAAAGAACGAAGATAATTTTAAAACAAATGAAGGTTTAGTTAATATTAAAGTTTTAGACAATTTTTTTCAATTTAATTTAATTAGAGATAAAGATATTAAAATTAATAATGGGCTTGCGCGAAGTAGCTTAACAAACTTTTCATTTAATGGCGATTTATCTTTTAAACCTTATTTTTTTTTTAATTTCAATGTTGAGCCTTCAACTCTAAATATAGAAAAATTAATTGTTATGACTCAGCAAAAATATTTTTCTGAGAATTCTCAAGCAACTGAATTCATGAGAAAAACGAATGGTTCTTTAAATTTTAGTGGAATGTTTGAAGGTATTGTAGTCTTTAAAAATAGTGAAATTTTATTTCAAAACTTTAAATTGAATAAAGAAGATCAAATATTTATTGATGCCAGAGTATCTGAATTTGGAAAAAAAGAAAAAATAGAATTTAATTTAATTCATAACGTTAAAAATATAAAAATATTTGGATTTGTAACCCCATCTGACTCCAAAGTTACTTTCGAAAAAATAATATTTGATAAAGAGGTCTTTACAGAAGAAAAAGTTAAAAATTATGAAGAAAAATTTAAAAATGATGTGATTAATAATTTATTAAGTAATTTTTTTAACGAAAAAAAAATAAAAAAATTTTTTCAAAACTTTTAAAAATTAATTTATTTAGGTTTAGTCATTAACATAGGGTTCATTATTCTATCGTATTCTTTCTCACTTAGAATACCTGATTTAATAACTTCTTCTTTTAATGTGGTTTCATTTTTATGAGCATCTTTTGCTATTTTTGCGGCTTTGTCGTATCCAATTTTTGGAGCAAGAGCAGTCACTAACATAAGAGAGTTATCTAATAAATACTTAATTCTTTTTTTATCTGCTTTAATTCCTTTAACACAATAAAGAGCAAAAGTTTTTGCTGAGTCAGCCATAATTTCAATTGATTGTAAAATATTGTGTGCGATTAATGGTTTGAAAACGTTTAACTCAAAATGTCCATGTGATCCTGCCATAGTAATACCATTATGGTTTCCAATCACTTTAATACAAACCATTGTTACTGCTTCAGACTGAGTTGGATTTACTTTTCCTGGCATTATAGAAGAGCCCGGTTCATTTACCGGCAATATTAATTCTCCATAACCTGCTCTTGGGCCTGATCCTAAAAATCTAATATCGTTAGCAATTTTCATTAAACAAACTGCAGCAGTATTTAAAGTTCCAGAAAAATTTACGATGGGATCATGAGACGCTAAAGCTGCAAATTTATTAGGAGATACTTTAAAAGGTAATTTTGTAATTTTACTAATTTCCTTAACAATTTGTTTATCAAAGTTTTTTCTTGTATTTAAACCTGTTCCAACAGCAGTTCCACCTTGAGCAAGAAAATAAATTTCTTCTAGTGCTTTTTCAATTCGTTTAATAGATTCTTTTAACTGAAATTGATAACCAGAAAATTCTTGCCCTAAAGTTAATGGAGTTGCATCTTGAAGATGAGTTCTACCTAATTTTACTATTTTATTAAACTCTCTTACTTTTTTTTCTAATTCTTTTTCTAAAAGTTTAAGAGAAGGTAGCAATTTATCTCTAGTTTTAATCGTTATTGCTATATGCATAGCCGACGGAAAAACATCGTTGGTAGATTGAGATTTGTTTACATGATCATTGGGATGAACAGGTTTTTTACTTCCTAATTTTCCACCCATCATTTGTATAGCTCTATTTGCTATGACTTCATTAACATTCATATTGGTTTGTGTACCAGAGCCTGTTTGCCAAACTTTTAAAGGAAAATGATCATCTAGTTTGCCTTTAGCAACTTCTTCAGAAGCTCTAATTATAAATTTACTAATTTTTTTATCTAAATCATTATTTCTAGCATTTATGATAGCCGCGGCTTTTTTTATAATAGCTATAGAGTGAATAATAATTGGTCTAACTAAAAAATCGCCAATATTGAAATATTTTTTTGATCTTTCAGTTGATGCTCCCCAATACTTATCATTATCAACTTTAATTTTTCCAATACTATCGAATTCTGTTCTGTATTTCATCTATGATTTGAAGTTATAATATATCTCTAGTTTAAAAAAATCAAACTCGATATGGAGCAAATATGAGTAATTTTCAAAGTGTCAAAAAATTTATGCAAACTTTTGGTCAAGAAGTGAAAAATAAAGCAGAATTCCCAAATGAAAAAATAGTTCAATTAAGATATGAATTAATTAAAGAAGAACTTGAAGAATTAAGACAAGCTATTAAAGATAAAGACATAAAAGAAGTAGCAGATGCACTTACTGATATTTTGTATGTTACTTATGGCGCTGGTCATGCATTTGGTATCGATTTAGATAAGTGTTTTAAAGAAATTCAAGATTCAAATATGAGTAAATTAGGTTCAGACGGCAAACCTATTTACAACGAATATGGAAAAGTAATGAAAGGGCCAAATTATTTTAAACCTGATTTAAATAAATTTTTAAAGTAATTCAGGGGCGTTCTGTTACGAGTGCCTTACTGAATTAATAAAACAGATATCAACGATAATTGAAAGAGCGTGTTTTAAAGCAATTATAAAAGAAATTTTTTTTAATTTATACGATAAAGACAAAAGTTTTTCTCGATACATTTATTATCTATCAAGCTTAAATCATCTGAGTTTAATAAATATTTAGATATTACAAAATTTGCACCTAATTTTTTAGCTGCTTGAAAATCTAATGGAATATTATTTAAATCTTTTGGATGATAAAGAGTAGAGTAGACTCTGCTTCCCCAATTATCATAATAATTTTTAAATTCTTGGTTTTGATCTAATTCTTTTTCGATAATTTTTCTAAATTTTTTTTTGTAA
>CBDDXH010000016.1:0-19064 GCA_965235125.1 Pelagilacustribacter hypolimneticus (SeqCode)
AGTGTTTTCTAATCTTTGATCATAATTTTGATAAATTCCACGCATAAACTCTCTCCAGCCAATAATTTGTCTCGTATAACCTTCGAGAGAATTAAATTTAATTTTATCTTCAACTTTTTTTATTTTGGTTAAAATTTGATGGGGGGTGATAAGTCCTATATTTATTAAAGGACTCAAAGCACTATGAAAAAGTATATTTGATTTTTGACTTACCGCATCCTCGTAATCACCAAATAAATTAAGTTTATTATTAATAAAATTGTCAAGCCACATTTCGGCATCTTCCCTTGTTGTTGGAAGCCAAAAATTATTAGTATCACCTGGATGATCTTTGAACTCTTTTTCTATTAGTGGCTGCAAAGTTTTAGTGTGTAATGTTTTTTTTGCGATTGGCTGAATAGGTAATTCAAGATCTTTTGGAAGTTTTTTTCTATTGTCTTCATCGAAGCTCCATTTTCCATTTTTAGGTTTTCCATCTTTTGAAACTAAAACATTAAGTTTAATTCTATTTAATTTATAAAAATTTGCCATAAAAGGTTTTTTATTTTTACTGAGATAATTTTTAAAATCATTTCTGTTAGTTAAAAACATAGGTGTTTCTAAAACATTAATTTTTAGTTGTAATTTTTTAATTAAACTAAAAATTTTTTTTTCAAAAAATTTATCTTCTATTTCAAATAGACTAATTTCTTTGATTTTATTGATTTTAATATATTGCTCCAATTTTTTTTCATAAGGAACTTTAAAATTTTCATTTAAAGAAAAATAATTTATTTTAAATTTTTTAGATTTTAATTCATCAAAATACGATCTCATAGCGGATAAAAATAGCAATATTTTTAACTTGTGATGTTTTTCATAAGTACATAGACCATGATCCTCAAACATTACAAACTTATGATCAGAGTAATCCTTTAAATAGGTAGGGTTGAACAGTTGATTTCCTAAAATAATAAAGAGCTTCATATTTTAAACATATATTAACTTATGTTAATTAATACGTGACAATAGATATCCATAAAAATTAAGTATCTTATGATATATTTTTAATATGAAAAAACTCATTTTAGGTGCAACAGGATCAATAGGATCAGCCCTAGCAAAAAAAATAGTCTCTGACGGAGGCCAAGTTCATTTAGCTGGAAGAGATGTTTCCAAATTATCTGCACTTGCATCTGAACTTGATGCCACTTTCACAACATGTGATGTTTTAGAAGATAATTTTTCGCAAAAAATTTTAACCGATTTAGCCGACACACCATTAGATGGATTAGCCTATTGTGTTGGGTCGATAGATTTAAAACCTCTGAAACTATCAAAGAAAAAAGATTTTTATGAATGTTTCAATTTGAATTTAATTTCAGCAACTGAAATAATTAGAGCTACTTTTGATAAATTAAAAGAAAACAATGGAGCAATAGTGTTATTTTCTACAGTTGCTGCAAGAAAAGGATTTACCAATCATAGTATAATTTCTTCTGCCAAAGCTGCTGTTGAAGGTCTCACGGTTGCATTGGCTGCAGAATTTGCACCGAATATTAGAGTGAATTGTATAGCGCCAAGTTTATCTAAATCTAAAATGGCTGAATTTATAATTAAGAATGAAAAAATTGCAGAAGGTATCGCCAAACTGCATCCCATGAAAAGACTAGGTGAAGGTGTAGATTTTTCTGCTATGGCAAAATTTTTAATGAGTCAAGAAAGCTCATGGATAACCGGTCAAATTATAGGAGTGGACGGAGGAAGATCCTCAGTAGCTTAATATGAATAAAAAAATTATTTATGTTATATTTTTCTTGTTTTTCTCACAGATTGTTTTAGCTGCAGGTGGAGATAGCGGAGGCGGTTCTTCTGTTCCTGATTTTTATGTAGAAGCTGAAACGATAATTAAAAGAGCAAAAAAAATAGATGAAAAAGGCGATACTGAAAAAGCTATCAAGTTATTTACCTCAGCTTATGAAAAATTATTAGAAGCGGATAAAAAAGATAAAAATAATCCTGATATTCTTAATTATTTGGGTTTTACATTGAGAAAAATGGGCAAATACGATGAAGCCGAAAAATATTATCTTGCAGGTTTAAAATTAAAGCCAGATCATCGTGGAATTAATGAGTATTTAGGAGAACTTTACGTAAAAACTAAAAGAATTGATTTAGCTAAAGAAAGATTAGAAGTTTTAAAAAATTGTAAGTGCGAAGAATATGAAGAGTTGGCTGAAGTTATAAAAAAAAACTAAGATAAGTCTAAAGCGTGTTTTTTTAATTTTTCTAAAGGTATTAAATTTAAGGTTTTTATGTTTGTTTTTTTCAAATAGATTGAACAAGCCGCACCTTCCTCAATAGCTCGGGCATACCAAGTGGCACAGACGCACCAATTGTCTCCATGTTTTAAACCAGGAAATCCAAATTCAGGATGTGGTGTAATAAGATCATTTCCTACTTCCTTTGACCAAATTAAGAATTTATCTGTAACTTTAGCGCATACTGTATGATATCCACGGTCCGCACTATCTGTGTTGCAGCACCCATCTCTGTACCAGCCTGTTACGGGATCTAGAGAACAATCTTCTAATGCTTCACCAAATACATTTTTTTGAATGTCTTTATTCATGTTCTAAAAACATTTGCAATATTATTATCTATTTCAACATTAAAAGAAAAAGATCTTCTTTCGCCACTATTTTGGAATGGATAAGCGGTATGCATTAAATAGTTTGGAAATAAAAGCATATCTCCAACTTTTGGATTGTGATTAAAAATACTGTTATTTAAAAACATTTTATTTCCATTAATAAAATCAATAGTCCCATTTGTTTTAAGAGCTTTTTTTCCTTTATTCATAAATTTTGGAATTTTTAAATATCCCACACCTGATACATGACCATCATGATAATGTACAGGATTGTATTCATTTGAAAACTGGCTGACCACCCAAAAATTTTTTATTTTGACGGTCTTTGTATTTTTTCCTGTTGTAAATTTTATATATTTCTTAATAGAGATATTAATTTGCCTTAAAATATTTTTTTTAATAAAGTTTTTAGAAAGTTGGATTTCCTGTTTGACTTGACCTACTAATTTTCTTGAATAATCATACTTTTTAATTAATTTTTTTTGAAAAGAAATTCTATCGACTTCTTTATTTATTTTTTTTATTAAAGAGCTTGGAAATTTTAATTGTGCAATCTTTGGACCAAAAGGACTTAAAATTTTCATTTTATAATTTTGTTGGGTTAGTCTGATCTTTATAAATTTTATTAGGATCAAATTTCTTTTTTTTTTCTTTAAATTGCATTTTTATATTTTTTGAATTTTTTATTTTTCCTAATGGAACAGATCGATAAAAACAAGATTTATAACCTACATGGCAACTTGCGCCATCGCCAATATCTACTTTAAGCCAAACAGCATCTTGATCATCATCTATTCTAATATCTTTAATTTTTTGCACAAAACCACTTGTCTTACCTTTGTGCCAAAGCATTTTACGTGATCTACTCCAATAGTGTGCTTCTTTAGTTTCAATAGTTTTTTTTAAAGCTATCTTATTCATGTAACCATGCATGAGGACATTACCATTTTTATAATCAGTTGTTATTACTGGTATTAGCCCTTTACTATCAAATTTAGGTGATAAAAATTTACCTTCTTCTACTTCAAATATACTTTTTCTTTTTTTAAACATCTGCGTAAAATAGTGAAAAAAGGACAAAATAGCAATTTGCTTTAGTATTTTAGGTAATGTAAAAATGAACTCTTTTATGAAATTAGTTAAAGACACCAACAAGATTCAGGCAAATGAAGATCAAATTACCGATCTACAAGCTGAAGAAGCTTTTAAGACCATATTAAAATGGATTGGAGAAGATCCAAATAGAGAAGGACTTCTTGAAACACCAAAAAGAGTCACTAAAGCTTTTAAAGAATATTTTAAAGGATATCACCAAGATCCAATGGAGGGTTTAAAAAAAACTTTTGGAGATGTTGAAGGTTATGACGACATGGTGGTTGAAAAAAATATTACTCTAGAAAGTCATTGCGAACATCATATGGCGCCCATTATTGGTGTAGCTCACGTTGCTTACATTCCAAGAACGAAAGTTGTTGGTCTTAGTAAGCTCGCTAGAACTGTAGAAGTTTTCTCTAAGAGATTGCAAACCCAAGAAAGATTAACAATGCAAATAGCAAATACACTAATGTCAGGTTTAGATGCTAAGGGGGTTGCAGTTACTATTGATGCTGCACATCAATGTATGACTATGAGAGGAATTAAAAAAGAAAAAGCAACTACTGTTACAAATTATTTTTTAGGTTCGTTTAAGGAAGACCTTAGTTATCAGAATAGGTATCTTAGACTTATAGCTAAATAAATAAAATGTCAGATAAGTTTAAAGCTATCGTCATTAACAATCAAAATAATA
The DNA here is from genome assembly GCA_965235125.1 of Pelagilacustribacter hypolimneticus (SeqCode). Classification (GTDB taxonomy): domain Bacteria; phylum Pseudomonadota; class Alphaproteobacteria; order Pelagibacterales; family Pelagibacteraceae; genus Pelagilacustribacter; species Pelagilacustribacter hypolimneticus. The sequence continues at coordinate 4,422 of CBDDXH010000016.1, forward strand.
AATTTACCAGAGAAATTCAAGAGCTTGATCATAGCTCACTCAAAGATGGAAATGTCTTGGTCAAAATAGATTATTCAAGTCTAAATTATAAAGATGCACTAATATTAAATGATGGAGGAAAAATTGTAAAACATTTTCCTTTTGTTCCAGGTATTGATTTTTCAGGCACAGTAGTTAGCAGTGAAGATAAAAAATTTAAAAAAGATGACCAAGTTATCTTAACAGGCTTTAGAGTGGGGGAAGCTTATTTTGGAGGTTTTTCTCAATATGCAAAAGTTGATTCTAATTTTTTAATAAAAACTCCAAAAGAGATTACAAATCTTCAATCTATGATGCTTGGAACGGCTGGCTTCACAGCAATGCTTTGCGCTTTTGCAGTGAAAGCAAAAGAAGAATTATTATTAGGTGAAAAGGTTAAAGATGTCTTAGTGACTGGCGCTACAGGTGGAGTAGGTAGTATTGCAGTAATGATTTTATCTAAGATGGGGTATGACGTCCATGCAGTTACAGGAAAAAAAGATAAAAATGATTATTTAAAAAATCTTGGCGCAAAACATATAATTGATCGAAAAGTATTTGAAGGTGAAAGCAAACTACTGGAACAGGGTATGTGGGACTGTGTTGTTGATACAGTTGGTGGACCAGCACTTACAAAAATATTTGCCCAAACAAAACCAGGCGGAATTGTTGCAGCCTGCGGTAATGCTGGAGGCATAAAAATTAATACAACTGTAATGCCATTTATTATTAGAGGAATTAAATTATGGGGCATAGACTCATCAGGTTCATCCATAAGAAGAAGAGAATTCGTTTGGGGTGAAGTTAATAAATTAGTTGATTTTGAAAAACTTAAAAAAATTATAAAAGAAATTTCATTATCTGATTTGTTAATCACTTTTCCTAAACTTCTAAAAGGTGAATTTTTTGGTAGAGCAGTAGTAAACCCTTATAAATAAAAATTATGGATTGGGATAAATTAAAAATTTTTCATACTGTTGCTGAAGCAAGCAGTTTTACTAAAGCAGCTACAATATTGAATTTAAGTCAATCAGCTATTAGTAGACAGATTCAATCTTTAGAAAAAGATTTAAAAATTCAACTTTTTGAAAGACATGCCAGGGGATTAGTTTTAACAGATAATGGTAAATATTTATTTCAAACAGCACATGAAGTTATTTCTAAACTTAAAGAAGTTGAAACGACATTAGGAGATGAGAAAAATAAATTAAATGGAAAACTTACAGTAACAACTGTTGTTAGTTTCGGAACCACTTGGTTAACACCTCGTATTCAAGAATTTATGACATTACACCCAGATATTGAAATTGAATTAATATTTGATGATAAAGAATTAGATTTAAGTACCAGGCAGGCTGATATTGGAATTTGGATGAGAAGACCTAAACAATTAAATTATATTCAAAAAAAATTAATTGATCTCCACTACCATATTTATGGCTCAAACAAATATTTAGAAAAACATGGTTATCCTAAAAATGTAAGTGATTTAAATAAACATAAGTTTATAACTTATGGAAGAGGAGCGCCTTCACCTGTTTTTAATCCTGACTGGGCTTTAAAACTTGGAGCAAAAGAAAATCAAAAAAGAAAACCAGTTATGAAAGTAAATAGTGTTTATGGTTTGTTGCTCGCCGCTCAAAGCGGTGTAGGGCTTGCTGCCTTGCCAGATTATATTACGATTAATCAACCTAACTTAATAAAAGTTTTACCCGAAATTGAGGGACCTTTAACTGAAGCTCATTTTGTTTTTCCAGCTTCATTAAAAAATGTAGCAAGAGTCACTGCCTTTAGAAATTTTATTTTTAGTAAAGTTTCTGAATGGAAATTTTAGTTATTTAAAATTATGATCCCTTTAAAGGATGACAACCCAACAATAAACAAACCAATTATTCGCAATTATATACTTGTAACTTGTATAATTGTTTTCATTTTTCAAATCATTAGTCCAAGTTATCAGTCAGGTGAAATTTTTTTTTCATATGGATTAATTCCATCTGTTCTTTTGGGAACTGAACAATTGCCACAAGATCTTTATGTTATTCCAGCTACAGCTACTATTTTTACCTCTATGTTTATGCACGGTGGTTTCATGCATTTAATTGGAAACATGCTTTATCTTTGGATTTTTGCAGATAATATTGAAGATGATTTAGGTAGAACCAAATTTATTATTTTTTATCTATTAAGTGGGGTAGGTGCAGCAATGGCACAAGTATTTGCAGATGTTAACTCGCAAGTTCCAATGATAGGAGCAAGTGGCGCAATCGGCGGCATCTTAGGTGCTTATTTAATTAACTATCCTAATTCAAGAGTTTTAGTTTTAATTCCACTCGGTTTTTTTAGTCAAATTATTAAAATTAAAGCTTTATATGTTTTGGGTTTTTGGTTTGTTTTACAATTTATAAACTCAAGTTTATCATCGGGTGCGGCAGGAGGCGTTGCCTATGCAGCTCATATAGGTGGATTTATTACTGGAATTATTTTAATATTATTTTTTAATAAGAAAAAAATAAAAAAAGCTAAAGATATTTATAAAGGACCATGGGAGTAATAACATTTATCATACCATTTATCGTATTAATTACCTTAGTTGTGTTCATTCACGAATATGGTCATTATTATTTTGCTAGAAAATACGGTGTTGGAGTTACAGATTTTTCTATCGGTTTTGGAAAAGAAATATTTGGCTTCAATGATAAATCAGGTACAAGATGGAAATTTTGTTTAATTCCTCTTGGTGGATACGTTAAGTTTTTTGGGGATCGAAATGTTTTTAGTCAAGCCGAACAAGAAGAATTATTAAAACAATACAGTAAAGAAGATCAGCAAAAATTATTTGTTACAAAACCCATTTATCAAAGATCGTTAGTTGTTGCCGCTGGTCCTTTTGCTAATTTTTTATTAGCAATTATTATTTTTACTTTTATTTATATGTTTGCTGGAAAAGATTTTACCCCTGCTAAAATTGATGGAATCCAAGAAAATTCTCCAGCTTATGTTGCTGGTTTAAAAAAAGACGATGTTATTTTTTCAATAGATGGAAAAAAAGTAAAAAGTATTTTAGACGTTTCAACTTATATTAATATGTCTACATCTGAAGAAGTTACTATTGTTTTGATAAGAAATGATAATGAAATTACCTTCTCAATTAAACCAGATACTATTCTTGACAAAGATTCCTTAGGTAATGAGGTTAAAAAGAAGGTATTAGGTATTAAAATTGCTCCTCTCTATAATGAACTAAACAATGAAAAACTGGGTCCAGCAAAAGCCCTTTATTATGCAGTTCAAGAGACCTGGTTTGTAACTACTAGCTCTTTAGATTTTATATTTTCTTTATTTAAAGGCAAAGGCGATACCTCTCAATTAGGTGGACCAATTAAAATAGCTAAAATCACTGGCCAAGTCGCACAACATGGCATTATAGCTTTTCTAAGTATTACAGCCTACATTTCTATTAGCTTAGGTTTAATTAATTTATTTCCTATTCCTATGCTGGATGGTGGGCATTTGATGTTTTATGCTTTTGAAAAATTACTCGGCAGACCTTTAACCCAAAAAACCCAAGAAGGATTCTTTCGAATCGGTCTTTTTTTACTTTTTTCACTAATGTTTTTTACAACTTTTAACGATCTTAAAGATATTGGTATATTTTAAGCCATTTTTAACCGTCAAATATACTAATTAAATCAACACTTTTTAACATACTACATATTGTAGATTTTTATGTATAAAACACTAAGAAAATTGTTGATTTATTTGCATTTTCATACAAATTAAAAAAAACAACTAAAAAGGCTAAATAAATGAACAAAAAACAATTAGTAGCAAAAATATCGACGACTTTGGGTCAAAGTAAAGCTGATGCTGAAAGACATTTTGACTCGATTACAACGATTATTTTAAATGCTCTTAAAAACGATGAAACTGTGAAAATTGCGGGTTTTGGCACTTATAAAGTAGCAAAAAGAAAAGCAAGAGTTGGAAGAAATCCAAGAACTGGTGAATCTATCCAAATATCAGCTTCTCAAAAAGTTAAGTTCCTGCCTGCAAAAAGTTTAAAAGAAATGTTCAATAAATAGTTTCTATTTTCTTAATAGCCTCTGTAAAACCAGAGGCTATTAAATTTCTGCCCACCTAATGCTAAAAGTGCATATCTAAATCTTAGATAAAACATTAGTTTTACTAAAACAAAAAAAATATAAGCCAAGGATCATTAACATTGGGAGAAAAAAATGAAAAAATACATTAGTTACTTTTTTTTAGGAACGGTAGTGTATTTTGGTTTTGCTGGTTTAGCTTATGCCAAAACTACAGTGTCTGCTGAAGTACAATACATATTTAATACGTTATTATTTTTAATCTCTGGTTTCTTAGTAATGTGGATGGCTGCTGGCTTTACCATGTTGGAATCAGGATTAGTTACATCTAAGAGCGTGTCTGCAATCTGCGCAAAAAATATAGGTTTATTTGCTATCGCAGGAATAATGTTCTGGCTAGTCGGATATAATTTGGCTTACGGAATTCCAGAAGGTGGTTGGATCGGTACTTTTACACCATGGAGCGATGCCTCAAAACTTGAAACAGGTTATTCAGATGGATCAGATTGGTTCTTCCAGATGGTATTTTGCGCAACAACAGTATCAATCGTATCTGGAACTTTGGCTGAGAGAATTAAAATTTGGCCTTTCTTTTTATTTGCAGCAATCTTAACTGGATTTATTTATCCAATTGAAATGGGATGGCAATGGGGTGGTGGCTGGTTATCTGTCGCTGGATTTTCTGATTTTGCCGGATCAACTCTTGTACATGCCGCTGGTGGAGCTGCTGCATTAGCAGGTGTTATAATTCTTGGACCTAGATCAGGTAGATTTGGAGCTAAAGGGCAAGTATTGCCGTTAGAACCATTTGCAGCTTCTTCTGTTCCTTTAGCAACATTAGGAGTTTTTATATTATGGTTTGGTTGGTTTGGTTTCAATGGCGGTTCACAATTAGCTGCTGGAACTTTAGAAGACATAACTTCAGTAGCAACAATTTATGTTAATACAAATTTAGCAGCCTGTGGTGGTGTAATCGCTGGAGCTATTATATCAAGATTGATCGGTGGAAAAACTGATGTGATCATGATGTTAAACGGTGCGCTTGGAGGATTAGTTGCAATTACAGCTGAGCCATTAACACCAAGTCCATCTATGGCAATTGCAATTGGAGCAATCGGTGGAGTAATTGTTTATTTGGGAACAAAATTGTTATTTAAATTTAAAATTGATGATGTTGTTGGAGCTATTCCCGTTCACTTGTTTGCGGGTATCTGGGGTACTTTAGCAGTTCCTTTAACAAATACTGAAAAAAGTTTTGGCGCTCAATTATTAGGAGTTTCTTCAGTGGTAGTTTCTGTGTTTGTCGTATCATTCATAATTTGGGTGATCATGAAAAATACAATTGGTATCAGAATTAGTAAAGAAGCTGAAAAAACCGGAACCGATAAAGTTGAAATAGGCGTAATTGCTTACGGTATAAAAGACTAAATTTATCTCCCTCCCTCTTTTAGGAGAAAAATAAAGGCCCGTTTGGTTAACCATTCGGGCCTTTTTATTTAGATTATGCAATTAGCGCATATCAGAGTTTCCTTGTTCAAGTTTTCATACAACCTTAGAAGAATATAAGAATTTCCTCAACAAGGGGGAAAAGTGAAAAAAATATCAAAATTAGTAGTAAGCACTTTCATAATTTTATTAACATTAATAGATTTAAGTTTTGCTGGAACTACAATGTCTCAAGAGGGTCAGTACATCTTTAACACTTTAGGTTTTTACATTGGTGGAGTTCTAGTTGCTTTTATGGCCGCAGGTTTCTGCATGCTAGAAAGCGGACTAGTAACTACAAGAAGTGTATCAACGATAGCTGCTAAAAATATAGGTAAGTTTGCAATTGCATCTATAGTTTTTTTTTTAGTTGGTTATAATTTAGCTTACGATATTCCAGAGGGTGGATATATTGGATCATTCTCGATATGGAGTGATACTTCAAATCCTGAAACTGGATATTCCGGCTATTCAGATTGGTTTTTTCAAACTATGTTTGTTTGCGCAACTGCTTCAATTGTTTCAGGAGCTGTAGCTGAACGAATTAAAATTTGGCCTTTCTTTATTTTTTCAGCAATCATGGCTGGATTTATTTATCCAGTACCTATGGGCTGGCAATGGGGAGGCGGCTGGTTAGCTGCTGCTGGCTTTTCTGATTTTGCTGGATCAACATTAGTCCATGCTTGTGGTGGTGCCGCAGGTTTAGCTGGCATTATTGTTCTTGGAGCTAGGGAAGGAAGATTTAGCAAAACGGGTCAAAAATTATCTATGGTTCCATTTGCTGCTTCAAGTATTCCATTAGTTACACTTGGAACTTTCTTACTTTGGTTTGGTTGGTTTGGTTTTAATGGTTTTAGTCAACTTGCAATGGGAACATTTGATGATGTAAATGCAATTACTAAGATTGCAGTAAATACGCATCTTGCAGGTGCTGCTGGAACTGTAACTGGTGCAGTGTTAACTCGTTTGATTGGCGGAAAAACAGATATCATTATGATGTTAAACGGAGCATTAGCAGGGCTTGTTGCAATAACAGCTGAGCCTCTTACACCATCTCCAATTCTAGCAATGGTAATTGGTTCAATTGGTGCAACGATTATGTATTTTGGAACTAAATTATTAGAAAAACTTCAACTCGATGACGTTGTTGGAGCTATTCCGGTTCATATGTTTGCAGGAATATTTGGGACACTAGTTGCTCCTTTAAGTAACGATAAACTTTCTTTCGGCACACAATTAACAGGAGTTATTTCAGTATGCATATTTAGTTTTGTATTATCTTTTGTTGTATTTAAAATATTAAAAAAGACTATTGGTCTTAGAATAAGTAAAGCAGCAGAAAAATTAGGAACTGATAAAGCTGAAATTGGAGTTTCAGCGTATTCAATTAGAGACTAAATATTTCGCAAGAAGCAACTTAAAAAAGCCTGAGCAATCAGGCTTTTTTAAACTTTATTTTCATTCCAAATTCTTTTCCAATCTTTGTTGGGTGACAACCCATAAATAGAATTTACGTTTGTACAGTGTATTGCAATTGATGGAATAGGTGAGATACATAATTCTTTCTTATAAATTTCGTGTAAAGGTGATTCAAATGGATAGTGTTCAAAATTACACATACTTACAAATCTATCCCAATACTTTGTTATAATTTTTTTACTTGTTAAAAAAGTGCAAAGTGTTTCATTAATTTTTCTCCAGTGGTAATTTTGCCCAAGAAAAATTTTTGTATCTTCTGTCTTAACATAAAGATAAGGATAGTCGGTAGGGCAAACAATCAGTTCATGATTGGTTAAAGAAGCTATTCTTTCATAAGTAAAAAGCATCTCAGCAATGCTATTAATTTCATGAATATAATCGTCTTCGACAAAATAAATTAAATCATTAGACATTTTCGAAAGAAGTAATGATTTATAAATACTGGACATATTAGACATTTGATTTAGTGTTACTTTTTCATTTTTCTCATTAGTTGTTTTTATTCGTTTCTCAAATTCAGATAAATCTAAATTTAATAATTTAAAATTTAATGAATAGCTTTTGAGCAATTTTTCAATTTTTTTCAAATTTTCGATACTTGAATTGTAATCAATAACTGTAATTTTAATTTTTATTTTGGGAAAATGTTTTTTAGCATAATTTATACTTTTTAAAATTGAGTTAATTGATCTTAAAGTATATTGGATTTTATCTTCTTCAAAAATTCTCATTTTATTTTGAGTTAACATATGAACGCTAGAGCAACTTCTAATAATAACGTCTAAAGCTTTGACATTTCTTGTAATTTTTACTTCTCCTAATGGCAAATTAATAGATTTTACCCCAGGTTTACTTAAGATTTCGTTTAAGTTTTTATCAGAAGTAGGTATGTAAAAATTACTTTGATCAATAATTTCATAACCCATAAATCTACATAATTTGATAAAGATTTTCTTTATGGGATTGTTATTTTTTTGTGACTTAATTTCTTTCATTGGTTTTAAAATTTTTATAATAATATATAATTTAATATCATGAATATAAAATCATCCCAAGATCTTGTTATTGAAGCAAATAAAGTCATTGAAACTCTTGATCCTGCAAAAGTAAAATTATTGAACGATAATAAAGAATGCATCTTAATTGATGTCCGCGATATAAGGGAGCTTTGGAAAGAGGGAACGGTTAAAAATTCAAAACATATACCAAGAGGAATGTTAGAATTTTGGCTAGATCCACAAAGTTCATACTTTAAAGAAAATAAATTTGAGCCTAATAAAAAAATGATTTTATTTTGCGCCCTCGGCATGAGATCAGCTTTAGCCACTAAATCTTTAGTAGAGATGGGTTTTGAAAATGTTGCGCATGTTAAAGGAGGATTTGATGCCTTAAAACAAAGTGGTTTTGAAATAGTTGAAAAAAAAAAAATATAATTACTTTAAAGATTCAGCTAAAGCAAACTCAAGTCTATCTTGGCCCCAAAATACTTTGCTGTTAACGTAAAAAGAAGGGGTACCAAAAATTCCTTTTTCAAAAGCCTCTTGTGTTCTTTTTTTTAATTCATCTTTTATATTTTGATTAGATAGTCTTAAAGCGAACGTTTTAGGATTAATATCTAAATTTTTTAAAATTCTATCAATAATTGCTTGGTCATTTAGGTTTAGTCCGCTTACCCAAATAGCTTCAAAAAATCTATTGATATATTCTTTTTCTATTCCATCTTCCTCAGCAATGAGTACACCGCGCATAAGATTTAAAGAGTTGATTGGAAAATAGGAATTAAATTTAAAACTAATTTTATATTTCTCACAAAGTAACTTACAATCCCTAATCATAAACCTAGCTTTTGCAGGAATAAAAGCTGGAGCTGTAATTTTATGTAAATTATGCAGCCCACCAAGTAAAATTGGTTTTAGTTTAAACTTAAAATCTTGTTTAAATTTTATTGTTTTGATTTGGTGGAAGGAGATAAATGCATATGGGCTTACAAAATCGAAATAAAAATCTATAGGTTTAGTCATTAAAATTAATTTTTTGGGCATAAAACAATCTAAAAAACCAATAAATTATAATCCCAATAGGACCAGCAAAGTAAGTAATGGTGATACAAGGAATAGATAATATTTTAGGCACCATATATTTAGAGGAATCTCTTGCCATCCAGGCTCCTGTAAATAAACTGATTGCAAGAAAATGTAACCAAATTACTAACATTAGTGATTCATTGGCATAAATTTCATCTAATCCATCCAATCCAAGATAAAGCTTAAATCCATCAAAGATTTTTTCTTCTAAAATAATTTGATATGAAACATAAATATATGCAATTCCTAATAGTAAAAACGGAATTATTGAATGACAAAAAAATTTTGTAATAGAATGATTGGGTATTAAAATTAACAAAATCCAAAAAGGAACAACTCCCCAGTTAGCAAACAAGTAAATGTTTTCAAAAGTTAATAAATCTTGAAAGGTATTTATCATTGAAAATAATATAGTATATTAATGAAATGAATCCCACAGCAAATAAAAAAGATTTTGAAGATCTTACGACGAATTTAAAAGACTTGGCTTATGCTTATTTAGAAAAATATAGTCCTTCCAAACAACAGTTAAAAGTTTATTTATTAAAAAAATACTTAACTAAAATTAAAGGTACTCAATCGAAGAGAGAGGTTTCCACAATTATTGACGAGATACTTCTTAATCTTGAGAAAAATAGGCTTGTCAATGATGAATTATATTCAGATTCTAAAGCCAGGATTTTTTTAAGAAGAGGTTATTCACTTAATAAAATAAATCAATCTTTAAGAAACAAAGGTGTAGGAAACGAATATATTAAAAAAAGTATCGATAAAATTAAAGAAGATAAAATTGAACCAGATTTTGTTTCAGCCCTACGTCTTTGCAAGCGAAGAAGAATTGGTGTACTTCGACCTGGAGCCAATAGAGAATTGTTTTATAAAAAAGATATGGGAATTTTAGCAAGAAATGGGTTTAGCTTCGAACTTTCAAAAAGAATTTTAGATTTATCTTTGGACGAATTTAATAAATTACTTCGGATTATTTAAATCATTATTTTTTTGTTGCTCAACTAATAAATCTAATTTTTTTCTTAAGGTATTTCTTACTATAATAAAAAAAACCACACCAAATATCGTAACTGAGATTACAATCGCTAAAATTGTTTTAATCATTCAAATTGTGAGCACGTCTCATTAATATACTATGATTTTTATAATCTTCTTTTCCATAATCATAAGAACCACCTTCTATAGTTTTAATAATTGCACCCGCATGTTCAGCTACTGCGTGACCTGCTGCATAATCCCATTCATGAGCTCTTTCCTTAGCTGCATAAATATCAAATTCACCATTTGCAATAACACAAAATTTATAGGAGCTGGCCATTTTAACAACAGAAGTGACACTGTATTTTTTTAAAATTTTCATGATTTCTTCAGAAGGATGAGATGAACTTGAAAGAGCTACAATTTCATCATTAGCATTTTTTTTTAAACAACTATTTCTAATTTTTTTATTATTTTCAATAACATAACTATCCCCTAGCCCGTAAGAGTAGAAAAGCTTTTTTTTCTTGGGAGCCCCAACTAAACCTATACTTGGAACTTTATTTATGACCAAGGCTGCATTTAAAGTGTATTCATCTTTTCCAGCAATATATTCTTTGGTTCCATCAATCGGATCTATTAACCAAAATATTTTGTGATTATTTTTTATTTTTAAATCTACCGTTTCTTCGGAGACTATAGGGATATTTGGAGTAAGCTCTAAAATTTTTTTAGTGATAAGCTCGTTACATCTAAGATCACCATTACTCACTGGAGAATTATCTGGTTTGGTCTCAATTTTTAAACCTTGATTATAAAGATTTATAGACTCTATCCCGGCAAAATTGAAAGTTTCGATTAAACCTTCAGCTATATTTTTTAATTCACTTTTGTTCATGTTTAATTTTTTCTAAAGAAACAATTTCACCGTTTATAACTTGTTTTCCTTGATTTTGAAAATTTACCGTAACTTTATTTTTAATTATTGATTGTACCTGTCCAATACCCCAGTCTTTTTGCTTGGGGTTTATAACATAATCTCCTGGAGTAAAATCAAAATGGATCATAGAAAACACTTTATATATATAATATATATCAGCTCATGATTAATTCACTAGGTATCAAAAAGTCACCCAAGGAAACTAAAGTAGTTGTAGCTATGTCGGGTGGCGTAGACTCTTCTGTCGTAGCTGGTTTAATGAAAGAAGAAGGTTACGATGTAACTGGTATTACTCTAAAGTTATATGATGATAGTAAAGTTTCCAAAGAAAGCCGACAGTGTTGTGCTGGGCAAGATATTTTAGATGCCAAAAGAGTTTCAGAACACTTAAATATTAATCATAAAATACTATTTTACCAAAAAAAATTTAAAGAAGAAGTTATAGACTCTTTCATAGATAGCTATGTTGCTGGGGAAACACCAATACCGTGTGTGCAATGCAATCAAACTGTTAAATTTAGAGATTTATTTAAATATGCAAAAGAACTTAATGCTGATGCTTTAGTAACTGGTCACTATGTGTCCAGACTCCAGAACAATGGTAGAGCAAGCATGTACAGAGCAAAAGATGCCAATAGAGATCAAAGTTATTTCTTATTTAGCACCACCCAAGAGCAATTAGACTATTTAAGGTTTCCACTAGGAGAGATTGAAAAACAAGAAACCAGAAATATTGCTAATAAATTAAGTTTAAATGTAGCAGATAAACCAGACAGTCAAGATATCTGTTTTGTCCCTAATGGAGACTATAGTTCAGTTATTAAAAAATATAGACCAGAGTCTTTTAAGGTTGGTGATATTTTGGATTTATCTGGAAAAAAGCTTGGGGAACATGAAGGCATAATTAATTATACAATAGGTCAAAGAAAAGGAATTAAAATCTCAAACACAGACCCTTTGTATGTTGTAAATATAGATGCAGATAAAAATACAATTATTGTTGGACCAAAAGAATCTCTTATTATTAAAAATTTGCAATTGAGAGATTTAAATTTATTAGGTTTTGAAAAAGAATTTAATCAAATAATTTTTATTAAAGTTAGATCAACAGGAAAATTATTAAAAGCAAAAATTAAAATTCAAGATAAAATAGCAAATGTTGAAATAATAGATGGCGAAGCAGGTATTTCTCCAGGACAAGCATGTGTTTTTTATTTTAAAGACGATTATGGGGATAAGCTTTTAGGTGGCGGCTGGATCTTCAAGACAATAAACAGAGATTTGTCCATGCAATAGGTGGTTAAAACCTAAGAATCTTGTAGGCAAAGCATACATTTTTTTGTCTAAGAATTATCAACACTACTATAATACATCTTCTGTACTAACAATTTCATTTCTACTATGTGTTATTCTGAAAATCATGAGAATTGAAGAAGAATTAAAACTAGATTATTCGGATGTTCTTTTTAGACCAAAGAGAAGCACTTTGGCCAGCCGAAAAGAAGTTGATCTTAGCAGAACTTACAAATTCAGATATAGCCAAAATGAATGGTCAGGAGTTCCTATCATGGCTTCAAATATGGATGGAGTTGGTGAAATGGGTGTAGCTGAAAAACTATCTGAGTTTAACATGATTACATGCCTAACTAAGCAACATGATGTTAAAAAACTCGGTCATTATAAAAATTTAAAAAATCTTTATAAAAATATTGCTTTAAGCATAGGTATTAAAAAAGAGGATTTTGAAAGACTAGATAAAGTTTTAAAAGAATTTAGTTTTTTTAAATTTATTTGTGTTGATGTAGCCAATGGTTATTCAGAGCGATTTAGTAGCTTTATAAAATCTGTAAGAGAAAAATATCCAACTAAAACTATTATAGCTGGCAACGTGGTTACAGCTGATATGACACAAGAGCTTGTTTTGAGCGGTGCTGATATTGTTAAGGTTGGGATTGGCCCAGGGAGTGTTTGCACAACTAGAATTCAAACCGGCGTAGGCTATCCGCAGTTAAGCGCGGTTATGGAATGCGCTGATGCCGCCCATGGATTAGGCGCACATATCATTGCCGATGGCGGCTGCACATGTCCTGGAGATGTTGCCAAAGCTTTTGGTGCTGGCGCTGATTTTACTATGCTTGGTGGAATGTTAGCAGGTCATGACGAAGGAAAAGGAAAGTTAATCAAAGATAAAGGAAAAAAATATATCGAATTTTATGGTTCAAGCTCATTAGTTGCTAATAAAAAATATTACGGTGGTTTATCTGATTATAGAAGCAGCGAAGGAAAAGTTGTGAGAATTAAGTACAGAGGAAAAATTAAAGATACTATTTTAGATATTTTAGGAGGAATACGTAGCAGCTGTACTTATGTTGGAGCGCCTTCACTAAAACAATTAAGTAAATGTACAACTTTTGTAAGAGTGACTAATCAATCTAATAAAACTTTTGCAGATTAAGATTGAATACTTTTTTTCCAGAAGAAACGAGTAAGTGAATAAAACAATATTACTCCAACAAAGTAGTTCCATTCTAATCCATGTTTAAAATGAACATTCCCGCTTTTAATTAAAACGGGAATACTTAATATCGCAACTAATATTAAAATTGAAACTAAAATCATTTTTAATTTTAAGACTATAGGATTAAAAAATTCATTTAATTGTTGTTTTAATTTATAGAAATTTATTACTAGAATGGTTTGGGCAGCAATCTCAAACACAATGAAGCTTACTAGTACAACTCTTCTTAATAATTTAAGTATTTTAACTTCAGTCTCTATACCAAGTAGTAAAGAATGAATAACTAAAAAAACTGCCGATAAAATGCCAAAAATCATAAAAGCATTTTTTTTAGATTTTGTATTTTTAAAATGATTAATTAGTGTATTATTTTTGTACCAATAAATGCAGAGTAAAACTGCCGTAGTGATCATTCCAGGTTTAAAAATTAAAAATTGAGGAAAAGTCCTTGACGCTCTGCTTATGGATAAGCTTCCATCTAAATAAGGAATGGTAAAACCTGATCTACCAATCATATCTACAGCAAAAAAAGTGTTTTCAAAAATATGGTAATTAACCGAGATGAGTAAGCAGAAGTTTATAGCAATGAAAGGGATTATAAAAATCCAAAGACTCAAGGAACGAATTTGAGCTATTTCTCTCATTGCTATTTTGAAAACTATTTTTTCTTATTTTTTTTTCTAGCTCTTCTTTTTTTTGAGCCAACTTTTCTTCTACCTCTATGTTTTTTGGGGTATGCCATGTTTTTTTCCTTTTTTTTGCTTTATTATAAAATATATATATAAAGTTTTAACTTTTGTTTAGTTATACTTAATTTATGAAAAAGTCCATAAACACACTCTTAAAACAAGGTTCAAAAGATAAAGTCAATAGATCTGCCAACCCGCCGGTGGTGAGAGCGTCAACTATTTTATTTGATTCGATGCAAGAGCTTATCGCTCACGAAAAAAAAGTAATACAGAATAAAAAAATTACTCATTATCATTATGGACGGTACGGAAGTCAGACCACAATTGAATTAGAAAATAT
>CBDDXH010000017.1:0-18396 GCA_965235125.1 Pelagilacustribacter hypolimneticus (SeqCode)
GTCGTTACTTTGTAACAGACATTAATATCATGATCGCCATCCATTAAAACCTCTGGTTCAACAATTGGTACCATGTTTGCTTCTTGTACCATCGCAGCGTATCTCGCTAAAGCATGTGCATTTGATTTTATACTTTGAATAGAAGGATATTTTCCTCGGATAATATAAACTGCCCTCCATTTTGTAAATCTCGCACCAAGCTTGTAGTATTCATTTAATCTTTCCCTTAAACCATCCAAACCTTCAGTTACAGTCTCTTCAGGTGAACCAGCTAATTGTTTAGCTCCTTTATCTACTTTAATTCCAACTACAGAGTTATGCTTTTCCAGTAATGTTGGAACAGAAATTCCTGTACTTGTTTTTTGTCTAATAGTCTCGTCAAATAAAATAACCCCACCAATATAATTTTTCATAGCTTCAGAAGTAAAAAGAATTTCTCTAAATTGTAATCTATTTTTTTCAGAAGACTGAACGCCAACACTTTTTAATCTATTATCCATAGTGCCAGTACTTTCATCGGCAGCCAAAATACCTTTGCCTTTAGCACACATTTTTTTAGCTATTTCTTCTAAACTCATAAATAAATATTTATTTTAAAACACTAAGGCCAGGCAAGTCTTTTCCCTCGAGAAATTCTAGAAATGCCCCACCTGCTGTTGATAAGTGAGTAAAAGATAATTTAAGACCACTTTTATTTATAGCTGAAACCGTGTCTCCACCTCCAAGAATTGATATTAGAGATTTTTTTTTAGTATTTTTAGAAATTTTTTCCGCTATAAAATTTGTGCCAATAGCAAAATTTTTATTTTCAAAATAGCCCGCTGGGCCATTCCACATGATAGTATTGGAATGATCTATTATTTTTTCAATAATTTTTAAAGTTTTAGGCCCAATGTCTAATATAATATCATCTTTTTCAACAGATCTTACATCTTTTGTAATCCCATTTCCTTCAAAATTTTTTGAGACTAAACAATCTTCAGGAATTATAATTTTACATTTATGTTTATCAGCTTCATATAAAATATTTTTTATTGATCCAGAAGAGTTTTTTTCAATCAAAGATTTACCAATTTCATAATTATTGTATGTTAAAAAATTGTTTGCCATAGCTCCAACAATTACAATATTATTGGCACTCTTAATTAAGTTGGAAATAACAGTTATTTTAGTTGAAATTTTTGATCCTCCAATAATACAAGTTACAGGTTTTTTTTTATTTTTAATTACTAAGTTGATTGCAGCTATTTCTTCTTGTAACAAAGGCCCTGCGTAAGCATCTTTAATGAACTTAGTAATTCCATAAATAGATGCATGTTTTCGATGCGAACAAGAAAAAGCATCATTAATAAATACATCACCTAATTCAGCAATTTTTTTAGAAAAATTTTCATCATTGTCTGTTTCTTCTTTAAAAAAACGAATGTTTTCAATTAAAAGTATTTCACTATTTTTAAGATATAAACACTTAGATTTAAGCTCGTCATTAATTTCACCTGTATAGAAATACACATTAGTATTTAGTTTTTCTTTTAGATAATTATAGATAGGCAATAAAGATAAACCAGGATCCCTCTTGCCTTTTGGTCTTCCCAAATGACTTAGTAGAATTATTTTTGATTTTTTTTTAATTAATTTTTTTAAAAAAGGTAAAGTTAAATCAATTCTTGTGAAATCCTGAATTTTTTTTTCTAGAATAGGAACATTTAAATCAACTCTTAAAATAGTTATTTTATTTTCAAGGTTCAGATCTTGAGGAAAGTATTTTATTCCTGGCATTGTTTTCTTAAAAATTATTGTTTGATAATCTTTTCAGCAAGTTCAACTATTTTAGCACTTGTAAGGTTAAAATGACTATAAACTTCTTTATAAGGGGCGCTTTCCCCAAAAGTTTTAATACCCATATTATGATTAGAATATTTTTCCCAACTACAGGTACTACTTGCTTCAATAGTAATAACTGGAATGTTCTTATCAATAATCTCATTTTTAAATGCATTACTTTGTTGATCGAATAATTCCTGACAAGGCATAGAAATAACTTTTGAATCTATGTTTATTTTTTTTAATTTCTTTTGTGCCTCTAATGCAATTTCAACTTCCGAGCCAGAAGCAATTAAATTAACTGCATAATTTTGTGATGTTTTATTAACGACATAAGCTCCTAATTCACATTTATTTTCTTTTGTAAAAAAAGGATTGATGTAAGGTAATTTTTGCCTTGATAATATAATTGCACTCGGAGTGTTTTTACTTTTCAGGGCAATATGCCAGCACTCTAAAGTTTCATTAATATCTGCTGGTCTAAAAACATTTAAATTTGGAATAGCTCTTAGTCCTGCAAGCTGTTCAATTGGTTGGTGAGTAGGCCCATCTTCTCCTAAACCAATAGAATCGTGAGAAAAAATATAAATCACTTTTAATCCCATTAAAGCAGATAATCTTATTGATGGTTTGCAATAATCAGAAAATATCAAAAAAGTTCCACCAAATGGAATTAATCCACCATATAAAGCTAAACCATTCATTGCAGCAGCCATACCATGTTCTCTAACTCCATAATGAATATAATTTCCGTTGAAATCTTTAGAAGAAATTATTTTTGAATTTTTAGTTTTCGTATTGTTAGAGCCGCTTAAATCAGCTGAACCACCAATTAACTCTGGAAGCAAAGTTGAAATACTTTCTATTACTATTGATGAGCACTCTCTTGTTGCTATTGCTGGTTTTTCTTTAAAGTATTTTTCTTTTTCAGAGTCTATAAGTTGATCTAAACTCTTTAAATTTTTATTATTTAAAATTTCTTCTAATTCTTTCTTAATTTTATAATTTTTATTATTTAAAGCGTCTAACCATTTTTTTTCTAAAGCCGTTCCTTTTTTTCCTATATTTCGCCAAGCATTTAATATGTCTTCTGGTATTTCAAAAGGCTTAGAATTCCATTTTAATTTTTTTCTAACTAGTGCAATTTCTTCATCTCCCAAAGGAGATCCATGTGATGAAGCTTTTCCAGATTTATTAGGTGATCCAAATCCAATTATAGTTTTACACGAAATAATATTAGGTTTGTTCGATTTAAAAGTTTTTTTTATGGCATTCGAAATTTCGTTATGATTATGTCCGTTTATTTCAATAAAGTTCCAACCATAAGACTCAAATCTTTTTTTATAATTATCTGAAACACTTAACGAAGTTGAGCCATCTATTGAAACTTTATTATTATCAAAAAAGACTATAAGATTTTTCAATTTTAGATGCCCAGCCAAACTCATTACTTCATGACTAACACCTTCCATCAAATCACCATCGCTAGCAATTACGTAGGTTTTATGATTAATAATATTTGCTCCAAACTTTTTTCTAAATATTTCTTCTCCAATAGCTAAACCGACAGAGTTCCCAAGACCCTGACCCAAAGGTCCTGTTGTTGTTTCAATACCAGAATTTTTTTTATATTCCGGGTGACCAGCACATATAGATTTAAATTGTCTGAAGTTTTTAAGATCATCAATAGAAAAATTTTTATAACCCGTTAAATAGAGAAGGGAATATAGTAGCATCGAGCCATGACCTGCAGATAAAATAAATCTATCTCTATTGATCCAACTTGGATTTTCAGGATTAAATTTTAAGTAGTGCTTAAATAGTACAGTCGCAACATCGGCCATACCCATAGGCATGCCAGGATGACCAGAATTAGCTTTTTGCACAGCGTCAATAGATAAAAACCTTATTGCATTAGCTAATAGATTTAAATTTGTAGTCAAAATTATAAAACCTTTGTAGATTTAATTTTATGAATTATTAATATGATTTAAATGAATAATTTAGCAAATAAAGAAAAAAATTTAAACCAACTTATTGAAAAAATAAGCAATCTTTCAGTGAGTTATTCACATGTTTCCATTAATTCAGACAAGTTGAAAATAGAGAGAGATTACTTTTTAAATCAAAAAAACGAACTTGAAAAAAAACATAGCGAACTTTTAAGAGAACATAAATATTTAAAAAATAAAATTACAAGCTTAGAACAAGAACTGAGCAAAAAATCGGATTTACAAGAAACATTTAGTAGAGAAATTGACGAACTAAATCAGGAAACCGAACAATTAGTTGAAGAAATAGACAAATGGCAAATGTAAATATCAATTTTAATAATAAAGATTATTTACTTTCTTGTGATGACGGGCAAGAAGAGTCTTTGAAAAAACTTGTAAGTTTTTTAGACAAAAAATACACTAAACTTAAAGATGAACTTGGAAATATTGGAGAAAATAAATTATTTTTAGTTACTACAATAAAAATTTTAGATGATTATTTTAATTTAAAACAAAAAGTAGATCTTCAGAAAAATAGATTAAATGATATATCTAAAAAGTTTTTAGAAATGAAGTCCTTAGCAATAAAATATAAAGATAATAAAGATTTAGAAATAAATAATTTAAATAATGAAATTGATAAGTTTAAAGCCACGGTAGAAGAAAGTAATTCTTTGTATGAATCTATTTTAGACAAAACTACAAAATCTTTGCAGGATATAATTGACAAAGCTGAATCAAAGTCTGAACTTCAGTAATGCAAGAAAAAATTGCGATCAGAAAAAAAGCATTCAATAATAGAAAAAAACAATATTTTGAAATCACTTCTCAGTTTTTCCATCCTTTACTAGTACTTTTAAAAAAAAAGAAGCAAAATAGTAAAAATATTCTTTCATTATATTATCCATCGAATTATGAGGTTAATGTACTAAGTCTTTTTAAATTAATAAAAAAAATGAAAATAAAGACTGTACTTCCTGTAACGAAACTCAATAATCAAATGAATTTTGTGGAGTGGAAATATTTAGATCCGCTGAAGGTAAATCAGTTTGGAATGTTAGAGCCAAGTATACAAGATAAAAAATTTGTTCCTAACTTTATGTTAGTTCCGCTTTTAGCTTTTGATAATAATAATTATCGATTGGGCTACGGTAAAGGTTATTATGATAGATTTTTAAATAAGTTTTTAAAAATAAAAAAAAATATAACTACAATTGGTGTTGCATTTTCATTTCAAAAATATAATAAACTTCCTGTGTCAAATTTAGATATAAAACTAGATTACATTCTTACTGAAAAAGGCTTAAAAAAATGAACATTTTAATTCTTGGTGATCTAATTGGAAATTCTGGAAAAAAAGCCTTACAAGAAAATTTAAGTAAAATTGTTAAAGATAAAAATATAAATTTCACCATTTTAAATGGAGAAAATGCTGCGGAGGACGGTAAAGGTATAACTAAAGATATCGCAGATGAATTATTTAATCTTGGAGTGGATGTTATAACTTCTGGAAATCATATTTGGGATAAGAAAGAAACTTCAGAATTTATAAATAAAGAACAAAGATTATTAAGACCAGAAAATTTCCCAGCAGGTTCACCTGGGAATGGCTTTGGAATTTTTTTATCTAAAAATAAAAAATATAAAGTTGCTGTGATTAATTTAATGGGCAATGTTTTTATGAAAAAGTCAGAAGATTTATTTAAAGCAGCAAAAAATTTACAAAATAAAATTAAACTTAGAGAACAAGCAGATTTTATAGTAGTGGACTTACACGGAGAAATCACAAGCGAAAAAATGGCTATGGGTCATTATTTTGATGGTAAAGCAACGGTAGTTATTGGTACGCATACTCATGTTCCAACAGCTGATACAAGGATTTTAGATAATGGCACAGCCTACCAAACAGATATCGGTATGTGTGGCGATTACAATTCAGTGATTGGAATGAATAAAGAAAATTCAATTATGAAATTTTTAAATGACGATAAAGCACAAAGCCACTTTCCTGCAGAGGGTCAATCAACTTTATCTGGAATAATAGTTGAGGCAGATCCTAAAACTGGCTTAGCAAATAAAGTTGAAAGATTTATTTACGGAGGAGTTTTAAATAATTGATATGGCAGGTCATTCGCATTGGGCTGGAATTAAACATAAAAAAGGAAAACAAGACAAAGAAAGATCTAAAATCTTCGCTAAATTATCTCGAGAAATAACTGTTGCAGCTAAACTTGGTGCAAAAGATCCAAATAGCAATCCAAGATTAAGAGCCGCTATACAAGCATCTAGAGAAGCTAATATGCCAAAAGAAAATATTGCTCGCGCGATAAGTAAATCTGAAATTGATATTAATAAAAATTATGAAAATTTAAGATACGAAGGTTTTGGTCCTTACAATATTGCTTTAATCATTGAAACACTAACAGATAATAAAAATAGAACTGCGTCTAACATAAGAACTATTTTGCAAAAAAACGGAGGAAGGCTAGGTGAGACAGGCTCAACCACTCATTATTTCTTTTCGTGCGGTATCTTACACGTTGCTAAAGATAAAATTTCAGATGAAAAAATTTTTGAGCTCTCTATAAATGCTGGCGCTAAAGATTGTATTAGTAGTGGAGAATACCATGAAATTTTAACGGAAAGAGAAGAATTTTATAAAATAAAAAGTGAAATTGAAAAAAATATAGATAATTTCCTTTATTCTGGCATAGAATGGAGACCACAAACATATTTAGAGATTTCTAAAGAAGAAAGCGATTCAGTTGTTAAGATGCTTGAAACCTTAGAAGAGGATGATGATGTACAGAATACATTTGCAAACTGTAATATTCATATAAATTAAATTATGCGAATTATTGGTATAGATCCTGGATTAAGCGGAGGTATTGCAATTTTAGAAGATAGTAAAATAAAAGAAATGTTTGATATGCCTGTTATGTCTGATGGCAAAAAAATAAAAGACAACTTAACAGCGCTCTCTTAGCCCAACTGATTAAAGATAATATTAAAGATATTGAAGATACTATAATGGTAGTGGAGCAAGTTAATGCAATGCCAGGTCAAGGAGTGACTAGTATGTTTAATTTTGGCCAAACATTTGGAGCAATTAAAGGTATTTGCGCTGCTTTATGTTTGCCCATTTTTTTTGTAAGACCTGCAAAATGGAAAAAACACTTTGAACTCATTAACTCTTCAAAAGATGCTAGCAGAACAAAAGTTATTGAGATGTATCCTTCGATTGCTGAAAAATTATCTAGAAAAAAGGACGTGAATAAGTCTGATGCCATTTTAATTGCGCGCTATTATAGTGAGACCAGGTTTAAAGAAGACTCAAAGTAAGCTTCAGTTAGTGGAAATCTCGAATATATGGTCAAATTCATGACACATTCTATAAGTACCTCACTAGCATGGAACAACAAATCGCAACTCAAGTCGTAGGCTTAGGTGGAGCAAATGACTTCTCTCTTTGGCAACTTTTTTTACGCGCAGACTTTGTCGTTAAGTTTGTACTCTTAACTTTAATAGCCAGCTCAATATACTCTTGGGCATTAATATTTGATAAGTATAAATTATTTAAAAAAATCACTATATCTACTTTAGAATTTGAGAATAAATTTTGGAAAGCGAAATCAGCTGAGAGCTTACATGGAACTTTACCGCCAAAGTCAGATGATCCTTTAACTCGAATATTTCAACAGGCAATGGTTGAGTTAATAAAAACAAAATCAAAACCTAGCGCTGTTCAATCTGAAAGAGTCGAGAGAGTTTTAGAAATCGCCACTGAAGAACAAATAAAAGAAATAGAAAAGAATTTTACTTTTTTAGCCACAATAGGTTCTACCGCTCCTTTCATAGGTTTGTTTGGAACCGTTTGGGGAATTATGAACTCTTTTCAATCAATTGCCATCTCAAGAAACACAAGTTTAGCTATTGTAGCTCCTGGTATTGCAGAAGCTTTATTTGCAACGGCGTTAGGTTTGTTAGCTGCAATCCCAGCAGTAGTGGCGTACAATAAATTTAATAGCGATTCTAAAAAATACAGCTCAAGAATTGAAAACTTTTGCAAAAGATTTTTATCTATAATCTAAATTATGGCTTTTAAACTTAATCGCTCTAGGAATGAGCCAATGAGTGAAATTAACGTTACTCCGTTTGTAGATGTAATGTTGGTTTTATTAATTATATTCATGGTTACCGCTCCTTTGCTAACAGTTGGTGTACAAGTTGACCTACCAGAATCGTCCGCAGACTCTTTACCTGATGATCAACAACCTTTAACAATTACAATTACATCTAAAGGAGAAATTTTTGTACAAGAGAACCAAGTATCTTCTGAAAAATTAATTCCAAAGCTATTAGCTATTGCAAAAAATAGAACTGACACAAGAATTTATGTACGGGGAGATAAAAATATAAACTACGGAAGAGTTTTAGAGATTATGGGAACCTTATCAGGCGCTGGATTTTCAAAAGTAGCACTTATTTCAGACCCCTATAAGAATTAAATGAAAAATGAAACAAAGTTTAATTTACTCTTTATCCTTTCATGCGATCATGATTTTATTGACAATATTAAGCCTACCTTTCATGATCAGACAACCTGTTGATTTACCTCCAATTATTTCTGTTGAACTTATTCAAATTTCTGACAAAACTAATATTCCATTTGCCCCTAAAGCAAGAAAAATTATTGAAAAAGTAAAAGAGGAAGAAAAGAGAGTTGTTTCAGAACAAGCACCTCCTGCAGCTAAAGCCAAAGAAAAGCCAGACCGAATTCCCCTACCTAAAGAACAACAGGAAAAAAAAAAGATAATTGAAAAAAAACAAAATCCAGAGGAAATTAAACCTGAAATAAGACAAGCCTCTGAATTTGAAAAAAAAGAAATTATCGACACTAATCAAATAGCTGCTTTGATTGACAAAGCAAAAGAAGAAAGTGCAAAAGTTGAGAAAATTGATAACAAACTTACTCAAAGTAGCGTTAAAGATTCTTTTGCTGCTGGATTATCACTTTCAGAAGAAGATGCTTTAAGAGCTCAAATTTTTGGCTGCTGGACAGTTCCTTTAGGGCTACCTTACGATGACGATCTTTTAGTCAGAATTAAATTAGAATTAAAACAAGACGGCACAATAAATAAATCTGAGATCTTAGACCACGAAAGAATGAATAAACCTGGTCAAACATTTTATAAAGTTTTAGCTGAAAGCGCATTAAGAGCAGTTAGAATATGTCAGCCTCTAAGAGTCCCACAAACCGGTTATGAAAAATGGAAAAATATTCAATTAAATTTTAATCCAACAGAAATGTTAAAAGGCTAAAAACCTAATGAAAAAAGTATTTTATATTTTAACAATCTGCTTATTTAAATTTAACTTAGCTTATAGTTTAATTCAGGTTGATATCACTAGAGGTAATTTAGATCCTCTGCCAATAGCTGTTTCTCCTCTGCACGTGGATATTCAATCTGATAATTACCAAGACGTAAAAGTTAAAGAGTTAGGTAGTCTTATTTCTTCTGTTGTTGAACAAAACTTTAGGTCTACAGGTTTATTTAATCCATTAAACAAAGATGCATTTATACAAAAACCTGATATCGCTCATTTAAAACCAAGATTTGAAGATTGGAGCCTAATAACTGCCCAAGCATTAGTTACAGGAAAAATATTAATAAAAGATCAAAAACTTAAAGTCGAATTTAGACTTTGGGATGTTGCAGCTAATAAAGAAATGATTGCCCTTGCTTTTACGACAACACCTGCAAATTGGAGAAGAGTAGCACATATTATATCGGACAAAATTTATGAGAGACTAACTGGAGAAACAGGTTATTTCGACACAAGAATAATTTATGTTAGTGAGACCGGCGCTAAGACTCAAAGAGTTAAAAAATTAGCTGTTATGGATCAAGATGGTGCAAACGTTAAGTACTTAACGTTAGGCAACGAATTAGTTTTAACGCCAAGATTTAACCCTACCAATCAATTAGTAACCTATCTTTCTTATTTTAGAAATCTTCCTAGAGTTTATTTGTTAGATATAGAAACTGGAATACAAGAAGTTGTTGGAAGTTTCCCAGGTATGACATTTGCTCCAAGATTTACTCCAGATGGAAAAAAAATAATAATGAGTTTTGCAAAAGATGGCAATTCAGATATCTACACAATGGATTTAGAAACAAGAGTTGTTGAAAGACTCACTGAAGATAACTCAATCGATACATCCCCATCTTATTCTCCCGATGGAAAATATATCAGTTTTAATTCCGACAGAAGCGGTCTCCAACAAATTTATACTATGAAAAGTGATGGTACCAATGTTAAACGAATAAGCTTCGGCGATGGTCTTTATGGAACTCCTGTTTGGTCCCCTCGAGGAGATTTAATTGCTTTTACTAAAGTAAGAAATGAGAAATTTTATATCGGTGTAATGCGAACTGATGGAACCGGCGAAAGACTATTGACTGAAAATTTTTATCAAGAAGCTCCCTCTTGGTCTCCAAATGGAAGATTGTTAGTTTTTTATAGAGAGACGAAATCTGACAATAAAGGAGCAGGGTTTACAGCAAAGTTATGGTCTATAGATATTACAGGGTATAACGAGAGACAAATAAAAACAGAAACTGACGCCTCAGATCCTTCTTGGTCGTCTTTGTTATCAAAATAAGGAGACTTTTTATGTAATTAATACTTGAATAATTTATGCAATTAATGCTTGTAAAAACATTTAAAATTTGAAATAAACTCTTAAAATCAAAAAGGATAAAATGAAATTTAATAACAAAATCAAAACCATATTAATAATATTAATATCGACTTTAGCACTGAGCGCCTGTTCTACTGCTAAAAAAACTTCTACTGTAGGTACAACTGGAGATGTTTATACTGGAGAAGATACTATACAATATTTAGCTCCTGGCGTTAAAGATAGAGTATTTTTCGCAACCAATAGTTCAGATCTTACAACAGCTTCTAGAGACACTCTAAGAAAGCAAGCTGATTGGATGAAAGCAAATGATAAAATTGAAGTTGTTCTTGAAGGTCACGCAGATGAAAGAGGAACTAGAGAATACAATTTAGCTCTTGGAGAAAAAAGAGCAAACACTGCAAAAGATTACTTATTAACTTATGGAATTTCAACAAAAAGAATTTCAGTAATTAGTTACGGTAAAGAGAAGCCTGTTAACTCAGCTTCAACACCTTTAGCTTGGTCACAAAACAGAAGAGCTGTAACTATAAAAGCAAAATAAAACTAATTTTTTAGAAAAAATACTAGACCCCAAGACCTAAAAGTCCTGGGGTCTTTTTTTTGCCATGATATATAAATATTTGATAGTTAGAATGAATCAAAATAATAACTTTAAAAAGTTTTTTGTACTTTTTACGATATTTTTTATTTCATCTAATTTTGTTTATGCTGATGAAAAAATTAATGCAATATCAGATCAATTAAAAATCATTAGTCAGGATTTAAAAACTTTAGAAAAAGCAGTTTATAAATCATCAGATATTACCTCTAAAGCCTTACCTTCTGATGGATTAAATGAAGAAATTTTAACTAGGCATTTATTAAAGCTTAATCAAATAGAAGAACAATTTCGTTTATTAACCAATCGTTTTGAAGAAATTAATTTTAAATTAGATAATCTATCTACTCGTGTAACAAAAATTCAAACAGATACTCAACTTCGTTTTTCTGATTTAGAAACTGGCAATACAACAAATAAAGCAAAACTAAATAACAAAGAAGAAAACAACAAGACTCAAGAAAATAAAACAGAAAAAGCACAACAAGCTATTTTGCCAGGCTCAGACAAACCCCAAGATCTTGGTGCGGCACCAGGATATACTTTAAATCCTAAAGAAACTAGACAAGTCACACAATCTGTTGCAGCTACACCTTCTGTGGTTACCGAAGATAGAAAAATTGCTACATCTTTATTGCCTAATAAATCTATAAAAGAACAATATGATTTTGCTTTAAGCTTTATGAAAGTTGGAGATTATCAAACTGCTGAACTCGCACTAAGAGAATTTATCGATAAAAATAAAACTGACGAACTAGCAGGGAGCGCACAATATTGGTACGGTGAAACATTTAGAATTAGACAACTGTACTCAGATGCAGCCACAGCTTATTTAGATGGCTATCAAAATTATCCTAAAAGCGAAAAAGCACCGGAAAATTTATTAAAACTTGGAACTACAATGGTTGAATTGGGTGAAAAAGACCAAGGCTGCAAAATGATTACAGGAATTAAAAAACAATATCCTAAAGCATCACAGTCTGTGCTACAAAAAGCAGAGTATGAGCAAAAAAGATTTAAGTGTTCTGAAGTCTAAAAATTTAATTTCAAATAAAAAAACTTCAATAATTTTTTCTAATTTTAAAGCAGAATTAAATTCTTACATAAAAAATAATTCTTTTTTAGTTGCTGTCTCCGGCGGTCCTGATAGCCTGGCATTAAGTATATTAAGCAAGGCTTATAGTGAAGAAAAAAAAAATAAAGTTTATTATGTCTTAGTTGATCATGGCATAAGAAAGAATTCTTCAAAAGAAGCATCAGCGGTTAAAAAACTTTTAAAAAAAAAAGGAATATCTTTAAGTATTTTAAAAAACAAAAAAAAAATAAGTAAAAATATTCAAAGTCAGGCTCGCTCAATTCGATATGAATTGTTACTCAATTACTGCGACAAACATAAAATCAAATTTATTATGACCGGGCATCACAAAGATGATCAAATTGAAACATTTTTAATAAGATTATCTAGAGGCAGTGGAATTCAAGGTCTTTCGTCCATGAATAAGATAACCAAATTAAACAATAAAACAAAGCTTTTTCGACCTTTATTAAATATAAATAAAATAGATTTAATTTTTTTAGCAAAAAAATATTACGGTAAAATTTTTAAAGACCCGAGTAATACTGATCAAAAATACTTAAGATCAAATATTAGAAATTTAATTAAGCAATTCGAAAAAAATGGCATTAAACGAGATCGCATTATTAGCTCAATTAATAATCTCGCAGCAACAAGAGATACTTTGAATTCTTACATTCAAGTAATTGAAAAAAAATGCCTAATAAAAAAGAAAGGCACAGTTTTTATAAATTTAAATAATTTTTTACCAGAAAATAATGATATTCAATTAAAGATTTTAAGTAATAGCCTTAAATATATTTCAAAGAATTACTATCCACCGCGTGCTAAAAAAGTGTTAAACCTGATTAGTAGAATCAAAGTCGAAAAAGAAATAAAAGCTACCCTTGGAGGCTGTATAATTAATAAGCGACAAAACAACCTTATAATTTCTAAAGAAGAATTGAAAAAAGGCTTAAAAGTTTAAATTTTCATAAGAATTAATAAATTTGCCACATTTACAAGGTAAATGCTATTTAGTTATACTTGTTAAATATTTAAAAATACCTATTTATATAAGATTATGAATTTAAAAAATTTAGCTATGTGGGGAATTATAGTTCTACTTTCTGTAGGGTTATTTAATATGTTTCAAAATCCAGACAGTAAGGTTAGCCTATCAAAATCTAAGGTACCTTTTTCAGAATTTTTAGCCCAAGTTGAATCGGGCAAAGTTTTAAAAATTGAAATTCAGGGCAACAATATTACTGGCGTTTTAAATGACGGATCAATTTTCTCTACCTACTCTCCAAACTATCCAAATTTAGTAGACAAATTAACCAACAAAGGCGTAAGCATAGTAGCCTCTCCAATTGAAGATAAAATGCCTTCTCTTCTTGGTATATTATTATCTTGGTTTCCTATGTTACTTCTCATTGGTGTTTGGGTTTTTTTTATGCGTCAGATGCAAGGTGGAAAAGGTGGTGCTATGGGATTTGGCAAATCAAAAGCAAAACTTTTAACAGAAGCTCAAGGCAAAGTTACTTTCGATGACGTAGCCGGTGTTGAAGAAGCCAAAGAAGAAGTTCAAGAAATAGTTGAGTTTTTAAAAGATCCTAAAAAATTTAGTAGACTAGGGGGAAAAATTCCAAAAGGAGCATTATTAATTGGCCCTCCAGGAACTGGAAAAACTTTATTAGCTAAAGCCATTGCTGGCGAAGCTAATGTTCCTTTTTTTTCTATTTCCGGATCTGACTTTGTAGAAATGTTTGTTGGTGTAGGAGCTTCAAGAGTTAGAGATATGTTTGAACAAGGAAAAAAACATTCTCCTTGTATTATTTTTATAGATGAGATCGATGCTGTTGGCAGAAGTAGAGGCGCAGGACTAGGTGGAGGAAATGACGAGAGAGAACAAACACTTAACCAGCTTCTAGTTGAGATGGACGGATTCGATACCAATGAAGGAATTATATTAATTGCTGCAACGAATAGACCAGATGTATTAGATCCAGCTCTATTAAGACCAGGTAGATTTGACAGACAGGTTGTTGTTGGAAATCCAGATATTCTTGGAAGAGAAGCTATATTAAAAGTGCATGTTAAAAAAATAAACGCTGGTCCAGATGTTAAGCTTAGAACTATTGCAAGAGGTACTCCTGGTTTTTCAGGCGCAGATTTAGCTAACTTAGTAAACGAGTCAGCGCTGTTAGCCGCTAGAAAAAATAAGAGAGTAGTCACAATGGCAGATGTTGAAGAAGCAAAAGATAAAGTCATGATGGGAGCTGAAAGAAAATCTATGGTCATGAGCGAAGATGAAAAAAAATTAACTGCTTATCACGAAGGTGGACACGCAATCGTAGCATTAAATGAAAAAGCTTCTGATCCAATACATAAAGCTACTATTATTCCAAGAGGTAGAGCTCTAGGTATGGTTATGAGACTTCCTGAGAGAGATCAACTTTCTGTAACTAGAGAAAAAATGTATTCAGATATTGCTGTAGCTATGGGCGGTAGAATTGCAGAAGAATTAATTTTTGGCCATGACAAAGTAACTTCTGGAGCATCATCTGATATTGACATGGTGACTAGATTGGCAAAAAATATGGTTACTCGTTACGGTATGAGTACAGAATTAGGTCCTATTGCATATGGAGAAAATGAAGAAGAAGTATTTTTAGGAAGGTCAGTGACAAGAACACAAAACATGTCCGAGGAAACTGCTAATAAAGTTGATTCCGAAGTTAAAAAAATAGTCGAAACTGGATATGCAAGAGCTAGAAAAGTCTTAACTGAAAAAATTGACGATCTTCATAAGCTAGCAAAAGCTTTATTGGTTTATGAAACTTTAACAGGTGAAGAAATTAAAGATTTAATATTTAAAAACATTGCTCCTAAGAAACTGGTAGATTCTCAAGAAGACAAAGATAAAAAAGAATCTTCAGCTTTAGGTTCTCTAGGCCTTAAACCAAACCCAGTTCATTAATTAAAGATTCATGAGAAAGTATTACACTCGTGCGTGTAATTTCTATCATGGTTTACAAGCTCAAAACTTAATTAAAAAAAAATTAGCTTTACCACTTGGTGGAAAAAAAAACTTAGCTTTTGATCATCTTGAAATTTTATCAAGAAACAATAAAAGCAAATTCATTCATGTAAAAGAAGTTCATACTTTACAAAAAAAAATAAAAAAAATTATTCAAAATGATTTAAAAAAAATTATACTTAAGAGACAAAACCTAACTAAAAATTCAAAATTTTCTGAGCCACTAATTATGGGTATTTTAAATCTAACCCCTGACAGTTTTTCAGATGGAGGACTTTTTAATCAATCGCATAAAGCTTTTTTACATATACAAAATATGATCGATAAAGGAGCAAATATTATTGATGTGGGAGGCGAGTCCACAAGACCTGGATCAAAAGACATTCCATTTCAAATTGAATGGAAAAGATTGGAAAAAGTTATAACTCAATTTAAAAAAAAATACCCTAAAATATTTTTATCTGTTGATACCCGAAAATCTGAAATAATGATGAAAGCTATTAAAAACAAATCAGATTTAATAAATGATATTTCTGCTTTTAATTATGATGCAACTGCTATTGATAAAATAAAAGATGTTAATATCTGGAAGGTACTTCATCACATGCAAGGCACACCTAATACTATGCAAATTAACCCAAAATATAAAAATGTTTTATTAGATTTGTATGATTTTTTTGAAAAAAAATTAAATACCGATTTTAAAAAATTTAAATATAAAAAATTTATTATTGATCCTGGTATTGGTTTTGGAAAAAATCTGAAACATAATTTGATACTTATGAATAAAATTTCCTTGTTTCACTCTCTTGGCTTTCTATTGTTAATAGGCACTTCTAGAAAAAGATTTATCAATCAAATTTCAGGATCTTTTGATAGCAAAGAAAGGATTGGCGGAACCTTGGCTTCTATTTTATATACTTTATCGCAAGGTGTACAAATATTTAGAGTACATAATGTTCATGAAGTTAAACAAGCTTTAATGGTTTTTAAAAAAATAATTTCTATTTAATGTCAAAAAAATATTTTGGTACAGACGGAATAAGAGGAACAGTAAATCAGGGCCATATTAATGGAGAAAGATTCTTTAAATTTGGTCTAGCTGCTGGCACTTATTTTATAAATCAGAAAAAAAGTAAACAAACTGCAATTATTGCAAAAGATACAAGATTATCTGGTTACACTTTAGAGCCAGCATTAGTTTCAGGTTTAGCTTCTGCAGGAATGCATGTTTATACTTTAGGTCCTTTACCCACCAATGGTTTGGCCATGTTGACAAAAAAAATGAAAGCTAATATGGGCATTATGATTACAGCTTCACATAATCCTCACTATGATAATGGACTAAAATTGTTTGCCCCAGATGGCTTAAAATTATCAGATAAAATTGAAAAGAAAATTGAAAAAATAATTGATTCTAAAACTTCAATGCATCTTTCAAAACCAAGTACCCTAGGTCGCGTAAAACGCTTAGAGGACGCTAACGAAAATTATATTCAAATTTTAAAAAGTAATTTTAAAAAAGATTTCAGTCTTAAAGGGATGAAAATCGTTCTTGATTGTGCAAATGGTGCTGGTTATAAAGCAGGTCCAAAACTTTTTTCTTCACTTGGTGCAAAAGTAATCTCAATTGCAGCAAAACCCAATGGAGTAAATATTAATGATAAATGTGGGTCAACTTATCCAGAAAATATCAGAAGAGCTGTTATAAAACATAAAGCAGATCTGGGAATAGCTTTAGATGGTGATGCTGATCGAATAATCTTATGTGATGAAAAAGGAAAGATCATTGATGGAGACCAAATAATAGCCATGTTAGCTAAAAGATGGAAAGCTAAAAAACTTTTAAAAGGTGGAGTGGTAGGGACATTAATGTCTAATTATGGACTAGAAAGTTACTTTAAATTGCAAAATATTAAATTTGTTAGAGCTAACGTTGGAGATCGATATGTTAAAGAAAAGATGAAGGCTTATAAATATAATTTAGGCGGTGAACAATCTGGTCATATCATTCTAGGAAAATTTGCAACAACAGGAGACGGTTTGTTAGTAGCTTTGGAAGTTCTATATTCATTAAGAAAAGTTAAAAAAGCTAGTAAATTATTTAATGTCTTTGAATCTATTCCACAGATATTAGAAAACGTTGTAGTAAAAGATAAAAATATAATTTTTCACTCAAAAACTCAACAAGCTATTAAGAAAGCAAAAAAATTAATTAAAAATCAAGGAAGGCTATTAGTAAGAAAATCTGGAACAGAATCTAAAATAAGAATTATGGGTGAGTCAAAAAATAAACCACTTTTACAAAAATGTATCCAAATCATAAAAAAATCTATAAAATAATTTGAAACCTAGATCTAAAGTATTAATTATAGCTGGCTCAGATTCATCGGGCGGAGCAGGTATACAGGCCGATATTAAAACAGTTACTTCGCTTGGTTCTTACGCCATGACAGCTATTACTGCAGTCACAGCTCAAAATACTACTGGTGTAAATTCAATTGTAAGCATAAATCCAAAGGAAATTTTTAAGCAAATAGTTTTTACTTGTAAAGACATAAAACCTGATGCCATAAAAATTGGCATGCTTCACTCGACAAGCGTGATCAAAGTGGTTATTTCGGCTCTTAATAAAATTAAAATTTCAAAAGTTGTCTTAGATCCAGTTATGATCTCAAAAAGTGGCGCTAAATTAATAAACAATAAAGCTATTGATATTTTAAAAAAAAAATTAATAAAAAAAACACTTTTGATTACACCCAACATTCCCGAAGCAGAAGTTTTAACTAAAATAAAAATAAATAATACTAAAGACATGATAAAAGCAGCTCATATTTTATTAAAATTAGGCGCTAGGAATGTTTTAATTAAAGGCGGTCACCTTAAATCTAAAATTATGCAGGATATTTTAGTGAATAAAAAAATAATTAAGGTTTTTAAAAACAAAAAATTCTTAACCAAAAATACTCATGGTACAGGTTGTACTTTATCCAGTGCTATAGCCACCTATTTATCGTGTGGAAAACTTTTAAATAAATCCTGTAGGCTTGGAATTAAATATGTTAACGAAGCAATAAGATCTAATCTTAATATAGGTAAAGGCAATGGCCCAATTAATCATTTAAATTCAATAACTGTAAAAAATATATATAAATAATAATGAAAAATATTGTA
>CBDDXH010000018.1:0-17421 GCA_965235125.1 Pelagilacustribacter hypolimneticus (SeqCode)
TCCTGATAAAAAGAAAAACAGTACCATATGAAATGAATAGATAAATTTATA
The DNA here is from genome assembly GCA_965235125.1 of Pelagilacustribacter hypolimneticus (SeqCode). Lineage (GTDB taxonomy): Bacteria > Pseudomonadota > Alphaproteobacteria > Pelagibacterales > Pelagibacteraceae > Pelagilacustribacter > Pelagilacustribacter hypolimneticus. Next base: position 52 of record CBDDXH010000018.1, read on the forward strand.
CTGTAGTGCAGCTTCACTAACCTTAAGATACATAAATCGTTCAATAACATGACCATAATAAACTAAGAAAATGCCGTATAATCTTGCGATATCAACAACATCAAATCTTTTAGCCGAAATTTTATTTTTCATCTTTAATTGATAAAAACAAGATGTAAGAAATTACTTTGCTTCTTTTTTTTTTAACCAATCTCGCATTAGTTTTATTTCAGCTTTTTGAGCAGCAATGATTTTTTGTGCAAAAGCTTTAAGCTCTGGATCTTTAGTTTTTGTAATTAATTCTTCAGACATATCAACAGCACCTTGATGATGAGGGATCATCCCTTTTAAAAAATCGATATCAATATTTCCTGTTGATTTTGTCATCATATCCTTATGCATTTTATCCATAGCTTTTTGAAAAGGGATATCGCTTTGGTTTTTATGACCACTATGATGGTTTGCAGAAAATGCAAATGAAGTATTAAATACTATTAAAATTATAAATAAAATTTTTTTAAACTCCATTATTTTTTTACTTTCTTAATTTGATTTATACTTTTATTCATAATGTAATCCATTAACGCTAATAAAACTCCACTAATAACAAAGGTTAAATGAACGATAACAAATAAAATAATAGTATCTTTTTCGTATTTTTCTAAATTCATAAATATTTTAAGTAAATGAATTCCAGAAATTGCAACAATTGAAGATATTAATTTAATTTTTAAATCTGTAAAATCTACATGGCCCATCCACTCGGGTTTGTCTTCATGATCTTGGACATGAATTTTAGAGACGAAATTTTCATACCCTGAAAAAATGACTATTATTAACAAATTTCCTGCCAATGAAATATCAATCAAGCTAAGTATAAAAAGCAAAACACCCGACAAATCAGTTTCATCGATGATGGTAAAAAAATGAATTATTTCTCTACCAAATTCATAAAGTAAAACTAATAAAGATAATGATAAACCTAGATAGAACGGCGCTAAAATCCAACGTGATGCGAAGATTATTTTTTCTAATAATGTTTCAACTATTTTCATGAAATATTTTTATTTAATTTTTACTTTAAGTACAAGTCTATACAAGTAAATTTCCTTGAATTCAAATCTTAATTAAATATTTAGAAATAATATTTTAATTGTTCGGTGGAAATAATTTATACCAATACCCGTAAACCCAGCAGCCAGCACAAAAATTAAAACCCCACTCTAAAGTTGAAAAAATCATCAAAGCCATAACCGGTACGTGCCAATGGATAATATTAAGATTAAATAATATTAAAGCAATACTCGATGCAATAAATAAAATTTTAGCAGAAAACATTTTGGCGCCTGCATTTTCTTTTTTACCTTGTAGATTAAATTTGGAAAGTAAATTTTTACTGAGTAAATGCAAGGGGTCTTTCTGATGATGAAGAAAACCTCTAATAAAACCTACAACAGTTGTGATAACTAAAATTTGTGTAAATCCTAAAAACGCAAATACACAAATTAAAAAAGTAACAAATGCATCGAGCCTAATGGCGTTGGCAGAAACTGTTGGAACATCAAACCGAAGCATAAATCTAACTCTTTATTTTTTAATAGAAAAATAAATTTTTATCAAAGGTTAATTAAAAAATATGATAACAAAATATACTATTATTTCATTAATAAAATTGAAAATTGTTATTATTCTTTGATATAATAATTTTATGAATAACAAATTTAATGAAAAAAAAATAATTACAAATTTATCAAGGCCGCCAATACATATTACCTCGATCGAAGCTGCACCATTATTTGGAGAAAGCCCCAAAGGCGGATGGAGCGCTGAAATACGGCCAGAAGATTCTATTCATGCCTTGATCGCTGTGCACACGGATGCAGGCATTACGGGATATGGCTCGGTATTCACTGATGGGCGGTTAGTGCAAGCTGGTCTTAAAGTGCTTGAGCCTTTGTACCGAAATGAAAATGCTTTAGAGCCTGAACGCGTTACAGAAAAACTTCATCAAAATACTTTTTGGATGGGACGAGGTGGTACGCTCACACACACCATCAGCGGTATCGATATTGCAATGTGGGATATTCTAGGCAAAGCCACGGGATTATCGGTTGGTAATTTATTAGGAGGAAGATACATTGAAAAGATAAGACCTTACTGCTCTTTATTAATGGAAAAACCTGAACGCATGCATGATGTGGTAACGCCTTATCTTAAAAAAGGCTTCACAGCATTTAAAGTGGGTTGGGGTCCATTTGGTAGAACGAATGATGCGGGTCTTGATGAAGCTATCATTGCTGCCACTCGAGATGCACTTGGGCCCAAGTGTCAATTGTTTGTTGATGCAGGTGCAAGCGATGCATACTGGCCACAAAATCTTAAATGGGCTTTGCGCACCGCAGAAATGTTAGCCAATTATAAAGTTGGTTGGTTTGAAGAAGCCTTAAAACCAGATGCGATTGATGACTTTTGCACTTTACGACGTGCCAGTCCTGTACCTATTGCTGGTGGTGAAGTCTTAACACGCAGACAATCTTTTCAACCCTACTTAGCAAGAGGAGCATTTGATATCGTACAGCCCGATGTAACTAAAGTTGGAGGTATCAGCGAGCAAAGAAGAATTGTCTGGATGGCACAAGACTTTGGGATACGTTATGTGGGTCATGGTTGGAACACTGCTTTAGGTGTTGCTGCAGATTTACAGTTAGCCACAGCATTTCCTAATGTTGATCTCGTTGAATTTATTGGAGGCAGCCCTTATGTGGATGGCATTTTGAAAAAACCATTTAAGTTAGATCAAGACGGTATGCTTGAAATTCCAAATCTTCCAGGTTTAGGAGTAGAAATCGATAAAGATAAACTTGCACTCTATACACCTGATGTTTCGCTTTTTTTTAAAGACTAATCTCGCTGTGTTTAATTAAGATTTTTTTTATTCAAATAGTTATAGTAAATAAATGTATGAATTTTTAGCAAGTCTTACACTTATCATTCATTTTCTCTTTATATTGTTCGTTATATTTGGTGGTTTATTATTCTTTTTTAGAAAATGGATGGTGCTACTGCATATTCCAGCTTTGCTTTACGGAGTTTATGTGGAACTCACACAGCTTATTTGTCCCTTAACTTATCTTGAAAATTTTCTCTTACTGAAAGCAAATGTTACAACCTACTCTACAGGTTTTATTCAAAACTACTTAATGCCTATAATTTATCCAATTTCTTTAAATAAAGATTTACAAATAAATCTCGCCATCTTTTTAATTATTTTAAATTTGATTATTTACGGTACTATCCTTATTAAACGGAATATTTAACTAATTATTCAGTGTTCACTTAATTTATGGTTAAATTATTTAAAATTTCAGCATTATTAGGTTTTATAGTTTACTTTATAATTCTTGCTTATGTTTATCTATTTCAAAGAAATTTACTCTACCATCCCTCAATAAATTCTTATCAGAGTGATAAAATTAACTTTGATTATGAAGAAATTTTTATTCAAAATAATGAAGGGATCAAATTAAAAGCTTGGCTACATGAAAAAGATTTAATTAATAAAAAAACTATACTTTTTTTTCACGGCAATGCTGGTGATCTTAGTAATCGAAACTATAAATTAAATGAATTAGCAAAATTTGATGTAAATTTTCTAATACTTGCTTACCGAGGATTTTCTGGAAATGAAGGCCAACCTACTGAACAAGGTTTATATGATGATGCAAAAAGTGCGTTGGAATGGATAAAAATAAAAGGCGTTAAAGAAAAAAATCTCATCTTATATGGAGAATCTCTGGGCACCGCTGTTACTATTGAGGTTGCTCAGAATAAAAATTTAGCTGGAATTATCTTGGAATCTCCTTTCACATCGATGGTGGAACTTGCTCAAAAATATTATCCATTTTTACCTGCGAAATTCTTATTAAAAGATAGATACGAAACAGTAAAAAAATTAAAAAATATCAGCTCACCCCTATTAGTATTACATGGAAGATTAGATACGATTGTACCTTTTGCTATGGGTGAGGAATTATTTAAGCAAGTAAATGAGCCTAAATTTAAATACTTTATAGATAATGATGACCATATGATGCGTTATGATGAAAATCTACTTGATGAAATAAAAAAGTTTATTTCTTTGTCATAACCCAAAGAGCATCATCGCCATTTGAAAGTAGATAAATTTTACCCTCTTGGTCTATTTTGATATCCCTAAGTCTGCCAATTTGATCTTTGAAGATTATTTGTTCGTTACCAACTTCTTCTTTCTTAAATTCTAATTTTCTTAATGACTGATCTTTCAATGAGGTCATTAGAATATGATTATTCCATTCTTTAAATTCTTCTCCCTTATAAATTTGAACTGCACTCACAGCAATCGAAGGAACCCAGGTATATAAAGGTTTAGTAAAACGACTATCCCAATTATCTGTTTCTCCACATTTTGTACCTGAATAATTTTTCCCGCCCCAACAATAAATCTTCCAACCATAATTTTCTGCAAATTTAACTTCACCAAAAAAATCTCCACCTTTTGCCCCATGATTTGAAATATAAATTTTACCATTTGTTGGTGACAGCGTCATGCCTTGAGGATTACGAATTCCAATTTGAAAAATTTCAGGAAGCCATGTGGGTTGGTTCTTGAATTTTGGATTATCTTTTGGAGCAGAACCATCTAGATTAATTCTAATGATGCTGCCAGGGTGTTGTGTTGAATCTTGTGCAATCATACCCTCATTCCTTTCTCCTATACTTGCATATAAATACTCATCATCCTTGATGACCATTCGACAGCCAAAATGGTAACCTGAATTAATTGGTGGATTAGCTTGAAACACGTTCTTAAAATTTAAATTCGTCGTAGAAAAATCAGCTTTAGCTATTGAAGTGCTGCTTTTTCCTAAACCTCTATCCTCGCTATAACAAATGTAAACTTCATCCTTAAAATTTAATATTTCTAATAAACCTCCTTGCCCTGAGTCATTGAATTTAAGATTATGCTTTACTTCAGATTTTATATTGGTTTTTTGATCATAAAGGATGATTGATCCAAACTTTTCGCTAATCAAGATTTTATCATCATTGATGAAAGTAAGACTCCAAGGCTCGTTTAAATTTATTAACTTTTCTAATTTAAAATTATCTGCATGTGAAATAGAGTTTAATAATAAGAAAAAAAATAAAATTTTTTTCATTAAAACACTATTTAAATTCTTTTAAGAATTCTAAAACTTCCTTAGCATGGTTAAGGACTTTAACATTCGACCACTTCTTTAAAATATTTAATTTATTATCAATTAAGAATGTAGATCTAATCGTGCCTTTAAATTTTTTGCCCATAAATGACTTTTGACCCCAAACTTTATATTTTTTTTGAACTGTAGTATCCTCATCTGATAATAATTCAAAAGGCACTTTATATTTTTTCTTAAATTTTAGATGACTAACTATAGAGTCTTTTGAAACACCCACTACTTCAGTTTTGTGCTTTTTAAATTGTGTATAAAGTTTAGAAAAATCTTTTGTCTCTAAAGTGCATCCGGGCGTGTCGTCTTTGGGGTAAAAATAAATAACTAGATTATTTTTAATTTTCTTTAGATCAAATTCGCCATTTTTAGTTCCAGGTAATTTAAAGGTAAAAGCTTTTTTCATCTTTAGAATATTATTTAAGTTTATATTAATTGTTTATTAAGGGCACTACTTCTTAAACTATGTTTAAGAAGTAGTGAAATTTTAATTAGCCTTTTAACTTTGCTAACGCTTCATTTAGAACTTTTTCTGATTTTGCATGATCACCGCTTTTATGTAGCGTTTCTCCTTGATCTTTTAACTTCACAATTTCAGCTTTTTTTTCTGCAGATAAGTTAGATTTTGTTAACTGTTCATTTACTTTTGCAACAAGTGCTGGGCATTGACCGGCCATTGCCATTGAAGGTAAAAGAAATAAAGCTAAAAAAATAATAACAGATTTAATGTTTTTCATATTTTTCCTTTGTTAAGGGAGCGATATATGACTTAGTTAATAGATTAGAAATGTGACACTTTAGTCTTAAATTTATAGTGTTAAAGATTTCGTCCTTTAATTTGTGGAAATGAAACACTTGAAGTAAACCAACAATTGGTACAGTTATCCTCAGTTCCTTTTTCAATTTGCCACTCATAATAATAAATATTTTTATTATCTTTTGCCACAATCTTAATTTCATAAACAAACTTATTATTGTCAGATCGAAGTAAAGTAATACTATTTGATTTATGATTTAATAAGATTTGATAATGAGAATCGTAAAGCATTGACTTAAATCTTGGATAAGGACCTGTTGCTAATTTATTTTGTGGATGAGCAAAAAGCCAGGTTTGTTCAATTCCTAAGTCTTTACTATCATTATTTTGCAGTGCTTTAAGTTGAATATTTAAAATTTCTAAAGGCTTTAAGTCTTTATTGGGATAAATATTTTCAGCCTTGATTGGCAAAAAGACTAAAAATATAATGATTATAAAAATATTTAATTTCAATTTAAGCTTTCTTTTTTAGTCCAATAACCATAAACACAACGTGTACCATTACGTGTGCAATCGTGTGTATCGTGAAGGACTCCATCTTTAACAACAGTTATATGTTTAGAGCAAGATACTAATAAAGTTCCGCTTGGTAGTTCTTCTTTTTTTAAATGCACTTTACATCCTTTTCCCACAAACATGGTAGGTGTCCATGTAAAACCTAATTGAGCTAAATACTTCTTTAATACGACACGGTGAGTTCCTGATCTTGGGCTATCATTTTTTTGTTTTAAACTTCTTGCTAGTTTAGTTCTTGAGGTGCTTCTAAATTCTTGATTAGCTTTGAATAAATCATCATATATTTTTTGATAAGGCAGATCAGTAACAATTGCAATGGATCTAACTACACAGTCTCCCGCTTCGCCTTTGTATCCAGCTGCAGCTCTTCCTCCGTCATTTATTTGAAATTTTAAGTTACTTCTGGAAAAGAGTCTTCTAAAAAACATATTTAATGGCAGGCTTGGTTGAATTTTTTAAGTCTGTAATAATTATATGGCCAAGGTGTTAAAAATCCTACAATCAACATAATGGGAACCACCCACCATGTAAGCATAGCGCCACCCGTTAAAATAAAATCTGTTCCGTTCATGGCTATTTCCATACTAATCATTGAGATCAAACTCATACCTGCTGCTATGTGCAGGGCTTTTTTAAAAGTAAGTTGTTGTCTCATTAATATAAAAGTCTCAAGTGCAATACTAGTAAGCAAACCATTTATAATTGCTAGAGTCATAATTCCCATTACTGGAAAAGGAATTTCTGTTAATTGAAAAAATAATATTGTACCAAAATCTCCAATGGAGCAACCAAGCACACACCAACCAGTATTATTAGCACTTCTCTTCCAAGTATGTTTGCACGACCAATGAAAAGTACTTAATGTTTGACTCATATATCAAGATAATATCATTCTTTAAAAAAAAATCATTAAGGCTATTTAGCAAAATAAAAATATAAGCCTATTGATTTCTAATAAGTGGATAAACTTTAGGATTTAGATACTTTAAATTTGTTAACATGATGAGTAATAACGTCACTAATCCAATCGCTAAGCTTAAATAACTTAATATTTTAAGATCAAACTGCCAGTCAAGCTCAAAGATATTTTCAATGATAAACTGTGAACCAATTGTAGCAAATAAAATAGCTATTAAAATCACAGACATAAAAATAATTAAAAATTCAATTAAGGATGAATAAACAATTTCTTTTTTTGAAAATCCTAAAATTTTAAATACTAAATTTTGAAATTCTTTGACTTTGCCTTGCACTATAATAGCGCTTGAGATCACAATTAACCCGATCAGGACAGTAATCGCTGAAATAAAAGTGACTGCTATAAAAACTTTATCTAATATAGCGGTTACTTTTAATAAGTAATCTGCAATTTTAATAATAGATAAACTGGGTAAAATTTCTAGCATTTTAGTTTCATTTAACTTTTTATTTGCTGTAAATTTAGCTGTCGCCAAATATTCGTGAGGAATGTTACTAACAAATTGAGGATTGAATAGCATTGCAAAATTAATGCTTAGATCTTTGTAATTGACTTCTCTAAAATTAACAATGGTGCCTTCAATTTCTCTTCCATAAATATTTAAAGTAAAAATGTCACCAATTTGTATATTAAAATCATTTGCAACTTTAGAATCTAAAGAAATTTGTAATTGATCTGATTTCGTTAGATCCCACCATCTACCTTTGACCAATGGATTATCTTTTGGCACCGTATCCGTCCAAGAGGATCTTCGCTCACTACTTATGACCCAATAACTATCATTGTTTGATAAAATATAAGTTGTTGGATCGACACCATTAATTTTAACAATGGCTGATGAAATTATCGGCAAGATTTCAAGATTGGCATTTTGATCCATTTTTAAAATATTATCTTCAAATATTTTTTTTTCATCTTTTTGAATACCTATAAAAAAATAATCAGGAGCTATTTCTGGAATAGATTTTGCAATTTCACGTTTAAAATTAGTTCCAACTAAAGACAAAGTTAATAATAAAGTCACCCCTAAGCCTAAGGACATGATGGTAATAGGGGTAATACTTTTAGTTTGAGTAATATTTTTTATAGATACTTTAAGAGGAATATTAGAAACTTCTTTTAGTGATTTTAACCAGTAGATAATAAGTTTTGATAAAAAAAAGAATACAATTAAACAAGTAAAAAATGCAGCAAAATATCCCAAACTATATACTGGCCTTGCCGAACCTATAGTAAACAATAAGACGAGTAGCAAAAGTAAAAATAAACTTAAAGCAATTGATTTTTTTGAATAATAGAACTGTAAGTTTTGAAAAACATTTCTAAATAAATTAGATGCTTTGACTTGATCGATGGCACTCACTGTTGGAATCGTAAAGATAATTAAGACTAATAAACCAACTAAAAATACCTTAATAAAATTAAATAAAGATACTACAGGTTTAATATTTAAGCCTAAACCTTTAGACAAATAGCCATCAACAACAGGTATGATGAAAAAACTTAATCCATAAGCGGCACAAGTAATTAAAAAAAGTAAAATGAATAATTGAAGATAGTAAATCGATTTAATGTTTAATGAAAAAAAACCTACAGCTTTTCTAACAGCTATGGACATATTATTTTGATTGATGAAAGACAGCAAAGTATTTGCGATCCCAATGCCCGCGATAAGCATTGCACTAATAGAAACCAGTGATAAAAACTGAGAAAAATTATTAATGACTCGTTTTAAGCCACTTGCTGAATTTTCAGGATACTGAAGAGTAACTTTTTTATCATCTTTAAATAAGTTTACAATTTTTTCTGAAATTACTTTTGGATTATCACCAGTATTAAATCGAACCTTGTATTCATAATTAAGAAAACTACCCAAATTATTTAATTTAAGTAGATCCAATGTTTGTTTGCCAGCTAAAGCAAAATCACCAAAAGCAACAAATCCACTGACATCAGGAACCGTTTTAACAATACCTACAACCGTAAACAGTTGATCTTGCACTTTTATTTTTTCGTTAAGTTCAAGTTTTAAAGTTTTAAAAATATTTTCATTTACTAAAATAGTATTGGGTTCATCATGAATTCTATTTAACGCTCCTGTTGGCTCATGAACAACATCGCCAAATAAAGGATAATTTTCATCGACAGTTTTAATTCTAGAAAATAAAGATTGATTATTGGTTTTATCAATAGTTGATATCATAGTGCTGAATTCAACCATTTGAGATATTGTAGCAAAAGTTTTAACTTGATTAATTAATTCTAAATTACCTTGAACTCGATTATAATCAATTTCAAGATCTCCCCCTAATAAAGCTCTCGCGTTATCATTTAATTCTTTTTTTAAACTTTCTTCTATAGTTAAAATTGAACTTAAAATGAATAAACTAATAAAGAGTGTAATAATGATACTTTGAATTTTTTTATAGCTTCTGCTTAAATCTATTAAAGCGTATTTAAAAATTAAGCCAAGATTATTTGATTTAATCAATTTTTCCATCTTTAATTTTTATTTTTCTTTTTGCTTGATTTGCTAATTTTAAGTCGTGAGTAACAATAATTAAAGATGAGCCTTCTTCTTTTGCAAAATTAAATAAGATATCAGTTATCATTTTAGAATTTTCACTATCTAAATTGCCTGTAGGTTCATCAGCTAGAATTAATTCTGGTTTCATGGCAATGGCTCTTGCAATTGCTACCCGTTGTTGTTCGCCCCCAGACAATTGACTGGGTAGATTGTTAAATCTATGTTTTAAACCAAAGCGATCTAGTAGATTTTTAGCTCTTTCATGAGGATTATTAAATTTATTTAATTCTAACGTTAAGGCAACATTTTCAACAGCTGTATAGTTAGGGATCAAATAAAAAGACTGAAATACAATCCCTATATTCTTTCTTCTAATTTCTGAGACTTCATCTTCACTTAGTTTAGATATTTCTTGATCTTTAAAATAAATTTTACCTGAAGTAACTCTTTCAAGACCAGCGATTAACATGATTAAACTCGTTTTGCCTGATCCACTTTCTCCTACAACAGATATCGTCTCTTTTGTTTTCGTGGTTAAATCAATATCCTGTAAAACTTTAATTGTCTCTTTACCTGTTTGGTATTTAAGATTTACGTTTTTTAATCTAAGAAGAGCAGTCATGAATAAAAGTTTTATTATAAAAATAATCATACTCTGTCTAGTGAACATAAAAGCTTTTGCTCTAGAAAAAGTCTTATTATTTGGCGATAGCTTAATGGCAGGTTACGGATTAACTAAAGAATACCATTTATCAGGTGTATTAGAAAATAATCTTCGAAAAGAAGGTTATAGAATTAAAATTATTAATGGCAGTGTTTCAGGAAGTATATCTTCTGATGGATTAAATCGAATTGATTGGGCTATTTCTGAGCCTAATATCGATCTTGTTATTTTAGGTTTAGGCGCAAATGATATGTTAAGAGGCATTAAACCTGAGGAAACAGAAAAAAATTTAGAAAAAATTATTCAAATTATTCAAAAAAAAAAAATTAAAATTATTTTAGCAGGTATGTTAGCTCCTACAACTTACGGTATGAATTATAAAAATCAATTTGATCAAATTTATCCAACATTATCTAAAAAATATGATTTACCCTTAATTCCTTTTTTGCTTGAAGGTGTCGCGCTCAAACCTGAGCTTAATCAAAGTGATGGCATACATCCGAATGAACAAGGTGTGATCGTTATAAGTAAAACTATTGAAAAAAATATTATTCAGATCAAAAATAATTAATTTAATTTATTTAAGTTTTTAAGAATTAATCCTATATCGTTAAATTGTGAATGAAGAGGATTTGATTTTCTCCAAACCAAACCAATAGTTCGCTTAGGTTTCTGATGCGTAAATCTACTAACAGATACTTTGGTTGATCTAGTTTCAAAAGGAATTGCTATTTCTGGTAACAAAGTTACTCCAATACCAGCGCTTACCATTTGGACTAGTGTTGTAAGCGTTGTCCCTTCCATAATATTTTTAGGTACAGTAGTTACTTTACAAAAAGATAAAGTTTGACTTCTCAAACAATGCCCTTCTTCAAGTAATAATAATTTCATATTGGTTAATTCTTTATTATTTGGAACGGGTTTGTTGGCATCATTTATGTGGCGGATTAGCAAAAACTCTTCTTCGAACAAAGACATTTCACTTAACAATGGTTCATGAGTTGGAAGTGCTAAAATAGCAAGATCTACTTTTCCGCTAATTAAATAAGATATTAATTTTTCGGTTACGGTTTCTTTGGGTTCAATGACAATGTCAGCATATTTTTTTGTAATTGATTTAATAACTCTTGGCAGCAAATAAGGTGCAACGGTTGGAATAACGCCTATAGATAATTTATTAATTTTACTCCCCTGATTAGTAATGTGTTTTAGATCATCAAAAGATTGAATAATGGTTTCTGCCTTACTTATTAAGGCTTGACCAGTTTGCGTTAAATAAAATTTTTTACTCCCCCTCTCGATTAGTTGACCTAATATTCCTTCCAATTCTTTAATCTTCATAGACAAAGCAGGCTGAGAAATTGCACACTCATCTGCTGCTTTTTGGAAATTTTTATGCTTGGCTAGCGCTAAAAAGTAACGAAGTTGTTTTGCTGATATATTGTTCATATAAGTAAAAGTTATGTTAATTATAATTAAATATAATTATATCTTATGTCAAGTAAGTGCTATAAATTTATTAAAAATAACTTAAGGATTTAAAAAAAATGAGCGTACAAAATAAAACAAATGGTTCAGGTAAATGCCCGGTGATGCACGGTGGAATCACAAAAGCTGGTGAATCTAATACATCTAGGCTTTGGCCAAAGAGTATTAATTTAGATATTTTACATCAACACGATTCAAAAACAAATCCACTTCCAGGATTTAATTATAAAAAAGAAGTTAAAAAATTAAATTTCAAAGCTTTAAAAAAAGATTTACTTAAATTAATGACAGACAGTCAAGAATGGTGGCCAGCAGATCTTGGAACATATTCTGGTTTAATGGTCAGACTCACTTGGCATCAGGTTGGAACTTACAGAGAGTTTGATGGCAGACCTAATGTTGGCTCACATAGATTTTCACCACAGGACTCTTGGCCGGATAATACAAACTTAGATAAAGCAAGACGACTACTTTGGCCAATTAAAAAAAAATACGGAAATAAATTAAGTTGGTCAGATTTAATGTGTTTAGCTGGAACAATGGCTTATGAACATGCTGGTTTTAAAACTTTTGGTTTTTCATTTGGCAGAGAAGATATATGGGAACCTGAAAAAGATGTGTATTGGGGAAAAGAAACAGTACCATTAGCTGTCGATAGATATGCCGATCCACAAGATCGTTCATCTTTAGAGGCACCCCTTGCAGCTTCGCACTTTCAATTAGTTTATGTGAACCCACAAGGAGTTGAGGGTAAACCAGATCCAGTAAGAACAGCAATGGATGTTCGTGAAACTTTTGGGCGAATGGGAATGAATGATGTTGAGACAGCTGCGCTAACTATTGGCGGACACTCTATTGGTAGAGCTCACGGTAATGGTAACCCTGCTAACTTAGGACCAGAACCTGCGGCTGCAGATATTTATGAGCAAGGCTTTGGATGGAATCAAAAAAATGGAACAGGTGAAAATCAAATCACTTCAGGTCTTGAAGGCGCTTGGACAACTAACCCCGATAAGTGGGATCATCAATACTTAGATCTTTTACTTAACTATCAATGGGAAAGTAAAAAAAGTCCTGCCGGAGCTTGGCAATGGGAACCAATTGATCTTGAAGAAGAAAAAAAACCAGTTGCTTTAGGTGATCCTAAAAAGAAAGCTAGATTAATGTTCACTGACGCTGACATGGCCATGGCGATGGATCCAGCTTATAGAAAAATTTCAGAACAATTCTATAAAGATCCAAAATTCTTTGAAGATTCATTTGCACGAGCTTGGTTTAAATTAACTCACAGAACAATGGGTAGTAGAGAAAATTACATCGGTCCTTGGGCACCTAAGGAAGACTTAGTTTGGCAAGGTAATGTTCCGACACCTAAAAAGAAATATAACATCGATAAAGTTAAAAAAATGATTGCAGCAACTAGCTTAAGCATTAGTGATTTAATCGTCGTAGCTTGGGATAGTGCTAGAACTTATAGAAGAACTGATAATAGAGGCGGAGCTAACGGAGCAAGAATTCGTCTAACGCCTATGAAAGATTGGGAGGCGAATGAACCTCAAAGACTTTCAAAAACTCTAAAAGTTCTTGAAGGTATTGCAAATAAAACAGGAGCAACTATTGCAGATACCATTGTCCTTGCTGGAAACGTTGGACTTGAAAAAGCTATTAAGAAAGCTGGTTCTAAAGTTAAAGTTCCATTCAGACCAGGAAGAGGTGATGCTACTCAAGAGCAAACTGAACTTAAAAGTTTCAAATGGCTTGAGCCACTTCATGATGGATTTAGAAATTATGTACAAGCAGAATACTCTGCGATGCCTGAAGAGCTATTACTAGAGCGTGCATCTTTAATGGGTCTGACCGCAAAAGAAATGACTTGTCTGATCGGTGGTATGAGAGTGTTAGGTACTAACCATGTAAGTGCAAAAGATAAAGGCGTGTTCACAGATAAAGTGGGTGCTTTAACAAATGATTTCTTTATCAATTTAACAGACATGAAATATATGTGGCAGCCAACAGGTAAAAACTCGTACGATATTATCGATCGTAAAAGTAAAAAAGTTAAGTTCACTGCTTCAAGAGCTGATTTAGTATTCGGCTCTAATTCTATACTTAGATCTTATGCTGAAGTTTATGCGCAAGACGACAACAGTGGAAAATTTGTAGAAGACTTCGTTGCTGTGTGGACAAAGATCATGAACGCAGATCGATTAACAGTTCATTAATCATTTAAATTAAATTCAATTAAGCATCATTTCCGATTTATTCGGAACTGGTGCTTAAAGTTATGTTCAGTTTCTTTGGAGTTGATAAATAGAAACGTTTAGTTTCTTTTTTGGCAAAGGTAATAAGACTGGTACATTTTTAATTCTTGGTGCTAATGATTTTTTACCAACAATAATTTCTTTATTATAAGCGTCAAAATCTTTATTGGGATTTAAATTACCATCATCAACGATAGGCCAAGCATCAATGGCCCTGTAGCCAAACAACATTAAAGGTCTGGTGCTATTTAAATAATTTAAACCTGATCCATGCACCATACGCACATGATGAAAAGTAACTGTACCAGCGTCACCCGTTAAAGATACGCTTTTACTAATATTAATTCTTTCTTTCTTTACATCGATTTTTCCAACAAATTGATTTTCTTTATTGTGATGATTATATATTTTTTGTTTATGGGAGCCTGGAATAACTTTTAAAGGGCCATTATCTTCAGTGCATTTTTCAAGATAAATACCAACTGTAACAAGATCATCATTCGTATGAGGATAAAATCCCCAATCCTGATGCCAGTCCACTTCTCCCCCTTTAGATGCTGGTAGTTTAAAATTTAATTTACCTAGTTGAAATCTAACTGTACCACCAAGTAATTTTTTGACGACAGCTATAATTTTTTTATGTCGAGATAATTTATAAAATAAAGGGTGTTTATCATGAGGATTATTGAGTCTTAAAATTTCACGTTTTTTTGAAGAATTTGAATTATAAACAAAAAGATTATCATAGGTTCCTCCAAGATTTTTTATTTTTGTTTTTGATTTTTTTTCTTTTTCTAAAAACTGATTAATAACTTTAGTAATATTGTTTATTTCTTTATAAGAAATTAAATTTTTTTTTACAAGATAACCTTTTTTTTTATAAAAATTATATTCGTTTTTTCCAATCATTTAATTGTTTTTAAAATTATATCATTAAATTAAAAAATTATTATATAATTTATATTATCTTCAATATTAATTAATTTCTATACTCCCTATTACTGAAAAATTTTTATCAGCAACTATAATGGTTCCTGAGTTGACTATTGAATTTAAAACTTCTGATATAACTACATAGTGTGTCACAAAAACTATATTTTTTTGGCTATTCCAGTTTTTTATAAAAAATTTTAGATCTTTCATTTGTTTATCTTTATTTTTAGCAAATTTCGAAGAGAAAAAAGAATTTAAGGCATCAAAAGTTTTATAATTTTCAAAAGCATTTTTGGCTGTATCTTTGCATCTACACCACTCACTTGAAAAAACTTGCTCGATTGCAATATTATTATCCTTGAAAAATTCTCCAATTCTTTTAGCTTGAGCAATGCCTGCTTCATCTAAATTCCTTTGAGTGGAACAGTCATTAATATTAAAATTCTCAGGATCACCTCCTCCAGGCGCTAAAGCATGCCTTATAAATACTAATTTACTTCCTTCTTTTAGCGCATTGACAACTTCAGAGTTGGCATAACTAGCGTTAAAACTAAGTAAAAAAAATAGGAATACTATTATTTTTTTCATGACTGGACTAAATTAAATATTTTTATTTAAAATAGATTTAACAAATGTGAAAGCTTCATCAATATCATTGGTCATTAGAACAAGCTTAAGATCTTCTTCATCGACAACTTTTTTCTCTACTAAAAAATTAAAATTAATTAATTTTTCCCAATAACTTTTACCTATTAATATTATAGGCATAGGTTTTTGTAATCTTTCAGTTTGTTTTAGAGTCCAAATTTCAGACAATTCATCAATCGTTCCGATCCCACCAGGAAACATAAAAGTAGCTTTAGCCATATAAGTTAAAAAAAACTTTCTCATAAAAAAATAATAAAACTGAAAACTTAGCTCAGGTGTTATGTATTTATTATTTTTTTGCTCCATAGGAAGTTTTATACCAAAGCCAATATTTAATCCTTTTGCCTCGTAAGCGCCCCGATTAGCAGCTTCCATAATTCCAGGACCAGCACCGGTAGCAACGACGAAACGATTAACATTGGTTGAATATTCTTTGGCCCAGTTAGTAAATTTAAAAGCTAAAGATCTTGCTTGCTCATAATAAAATGAATTTTCTAAATCTATTTCAGCATCTTTTAGGTTTAGTTTTTTTGCTTTTGCTTCTTTTAATTTTTTTTCGGCTTGTTCTTTTGACAAAAATCTTGCACTGCCAAAAAAAGTCAACGTATCAATAATCCGGTTAGATTCTAAAGTTGAATTAATTTTTTCATATTCAGATAAAATTCTAACTGATCTACCCTCTTTAGATTCCAAAAAGTTATCATCTTTAAAAGATTCTAGAATTTTATTGGTCATGAAATTTAATTTCGCCTACTTGTGTATTTACCGAATTATATACTGGTTTTTTAATAAAAGGATTCAATTTTTCTTCAGAGATTAAACCTAATTCATTTATTATACCAGCGATAGCTACTTCAGCTGCCCGCTGAGTACCATCTACTATTTTTACAGCTACGGCAGATTTTATTTTAGGAAGAATGGCAACATACACACCTTCTGCGCCATTTTTAAAAAATATATCTTTTGATATTTTAGTTAATAAACAATTTATACTATTAGTTCCGCCAGTTAGTTCTGGATAATTAACGCAAGCATCAAATATTCTTTTAGCTGTTTGACCGTGCTCCTTTAAATAATCATAATCACCAAATCTAGCAGAGATGAGTGCAAAATCTTTAAGGTTCATAAAAGGATTAGGCAGCGTACAACCATCAATACCTACCGACTTAATTTTTTTATTAGCTAAACTTTCTATTAAGCTAAAAAGCTCTTTCTGTAAGGGATGATTTGGATCTTGGTAGTTTTGAATAGATAAATCTCTTACCTTAGCTACCGCAAGATGAGCACAATGTTTACCAGAACAATTGTG
>CBDDXH010000019.1:0-17016 GCA_965235125.1 Pelagilacustribacter hypolimneticus (SeqCode)
TGAAATGAGTCAGGCTGTAGCATCTGTTGGACAAATTTATTTAATAAACGAATTTCAGAAACTATTTGAAAGAAATAAAATTAAAATAGGACAAATTCTTATTACTCCTGATGATACTGAGCAAAGAAGAAGAGCACTAAATGCGAGAAGAACATTTGAAAACCTCTTTAAACTTAAGGCGGTACCTGTTGTTAATGAAAATGATACTACCGCTACTTCGGAAATAAAATATGGTGACAATGATAGACTGGCATCTAGAGTTGCTCAAATTATTGGAGCAGATTTATTAATAATTTTGTCGGATGTTGATGGGCTTTATGAAACTGTTTCAAACAAAAAAAGTTTAATTAGAAAAGTTGAAGTCATTGATAATAATATTTTTAATTTAGTTGATAAAAAAATTAATGCTTATGGATCTGGAGGCATGACAACCAAACTTGAGGCTGCTAAAATTTGTATGAATGCAGGTTGTAACATGTTGATTGCAAATGGAAGTGACTTTAATCCTATTGAAAGAATTATTAAAAAAAAATTATTTACATGGTTTGTACCAAAAATTTCTAATTTAGATGCAAGAAAAAAATGGATAATAAGCTCGTTGTCGAAGTCGGCAAAAATTTATATCGATCAAGGTGCGTGCAAAGCATTAAAATCAGGAAAAAGTTTGCTGCCAGCGGGTATCACTAAAGTTTCAGGAACTTTTAATAAAGGGGACAATATATTAATTGTCGACAATAATAATGTTGATATCGCTAGAGCTTTATCTTCCTTTACATCCAGTGAAATAAATAAAATTAAAGGTTTGCAGAGCGATCAAATAGAAAATATTCTTGGATATGCCAGTAAGTCAGAAATAGTTCATAAAGACGATATGGTTATATTATGAATAAATTAAAACAAATTGGGCTAAATGCTAAAAAAGCTTTTTTTCAACTTAATGCGATAGACTCAAAAAAAATAAATAAAGTCCTTAATACCTATAACCAGCTTTTATTAAAAAATAAAAAAAAAATTCTTAAAGAAAATTTAAAAGATGTAAAATTTTCAAAAAGGGAATATTTATTAGATAGACTTATATTGGATGAAAAAAGAATTGATGGAATAAGAAGCTCTATAAATGAGATTATTAAATTTAAAAGTCCTCTTAATAAAACTTTAGAAGATTGGCGAAGACCCAATGGTCTCAGAATTAAAAAAGTTACAACTCCAATAGGCGTAATAGGAATAATTTATGAAAGTCGACCAAATGTAACAGCTGATGTATCTGCTTTAAGTCTTAAATCTGGTAATTGTGCTATTTTAAGGGGTGGTTCAGAAGCTTTTAATTCTAACAAAATATTAGCTGACCTATTTAGAGAATCTTTAAGTAAAAATAAAATTGATAAAAATTGCATTCAATTTATTGAAGATAAAAATAGAAATGTTGTAAATTTTTTACTTTCTAATATGTCAGAATACATAGATGTTATCGTTCCTAGAGGTGGGAAAGAGCTTGTAAAAAAAGTCCAACAACTTTCTAGAATTCATGTAATTGGACACCTTGAGGGGCTATGTCATATTTATGTAGATAAAGATGCCGACACATCTATGGCAACAAAAGTAGTTGCTAATGCTAAAATGAGAAGAACAAGTATATGTGGCGCGGTTGAAACGTTATTAATAGATTCTAAATCATTAAGAAAACATGCAGTGCCAATTATAGATAAACTTGAATCTTTAGGGTGTGAAATCATTGTAGATAAAAAAATTAATCAAATATTTAAAAATAAATTTAAATTAGCAAAGGAAACTGATTGGAAAACAGAATATTTAGATGCAAAAATTTCAATTAAATCAGTGAATGGAGTCCATGAAGCAAAAGAGCATATATTAAAATATGGCACCATGCATACCGATAGTATTATTACAAATAATTTAAAAACTGCACAAATTTTTTTAAAAGGTGTAAACAGTGCAATTGCTATGCATAATGTTTCTACACAATTTGCTGATGGTGGTGAATTTGGTTTTGGTGGAGAGATTGGTATTTCAACGAATAAATTACCACCTCGAGGGCCAGTAGGAGTGGATCAATTAACTTCTTACAAATATATCGTTTCAGGAAATGGAACTATTAGGTCTTAATCAATAATGATTAGATCTAATAGAAAAAAAATTGGACTTTTGGGAGGAAGTTTTGACCCACCACACCAAGGGCATTTAAAAATATCAAAAATAGCTATAAATAAATTATCACTAGATAAACTTTACTGGTGCGTAACAGAACAGAATCCTTTTAAAAAAAAAACTTTTTTTTCATTATCAAAAAGAATAAAAAAAAGTAAACTATTAACATCTGAGATAAAAAAAATAAAAGTTAAATATTTTGAAGATAAAATAAAATCTAATCGCTCAATAGATTTAATAAAGTATTTAAATAAAAAAAATAAAAAAACTGAATTCTTCCTAATTATTGGATCGGATAATCTTATTAATTTGCATAAGTGGAAGAATTGGAAACTATTAACAAAATTAATAAAAATAGTAGTATTTTCCCGAAAGGACTATGATATTAAAGTTAGAAAATCTGCTATAACTAAACAATTGAAAAAAATTATTTTTATTAAAAACAAACCAATCAATATTTCTTCAACACAAATTAGAGAAAAATTAGCTTAGTTTTAATGAAAATATCAGATATTAAGAAAAAAATTGAAATTATTTTAGATAATAATAAAGCCAAAAACATTGTGTCCATTGATCTTAAAAAAAAATCTTATATCGCAGATTATATGATAATTGCCTCAGGTACTTCCACAAGACACCTACAATCTTTGTCAGAAAATTTGGTTAGAGAATTAAAAAAGATAGGTGTAGATAATTGTAGAATTGAAGGAAGAGAAAGCGCTGATTGGAAATTAGTTGATGCTGTTGATGTTATAGTGCATATTTTTAATCCAGAAAAAAGAGAATTTTACGATCTTGAAAAAATGTGGTCAGAGCCTATTCCTAAGGAAAAAGCATCATTATGAGAAAAAGAAATTTTTTTATTTTATTTATATTTTTAATTAATTTCTTAAGCATTAATTATCTTCACTCTAAAAATTCAAATGAACTTTATGAAAAAATAGATTTATTTGGTGAAGTTTTAGAGATTATAAAACAAGATTATGTGGATGACGTTAACCAGGTAGATATTATGGACTCTGCTATTAATGGTCTTTTACAATCTTTAGATCCTTATTCTGCTTATATGAGTCCAAAATCATTTGAGGGAATGCAAACTGATACTAAAGGCGAATTTGGTGGCCTTGGAATAGAGATAGGAATGGAATCTGGTGTTGTTAAAGTAATTTCTCCCATTGATGATACTCCAGCTGCAAATGCTGGAATTAAAGCCGGAGATTACATAGTTAAAATTAATGATGAACAAGTTCAAGGCAAAACCTTAACTGAAGCTATTGAACTGATGCGTGGTACTATTGGCTCAAGTATCAAATTAACAGTTAGAAGAAAAAATGTAAGAAATGCTTTAGAATTTAAAATTACTAGAGCAATTATAGAAGTTAAATCTGTTGAAGCTAAAATAATTGGAAATAAAAAAGAAATTGGATATTTAAGATTAAAATCTTTTAATGAAAACAGTGATGAACAATTATTTAAATATATTAATAGTTTTGAAAAAAATAATAAGCTTGTGGGCTACATTCTAGATTTAAGAAATAATCCCGGTGGGTTGTTAACGCAAGCTATTAATGTAACAGATTTTTTCTTGGATGAAGGAGAAATAGTTTCAACTAAAGGAAGAAAAATTACTGAAACAAGAAGATTTTTTTCTAAAAAAGGCGACAATATTGATGGTAAACCATTAATTGTCTTAATTAATAATGGTTCTGCTTCAGCTGCAGAAATTGTATCTGGTGCATTAAAGGATCATAAAAGAGCAATTATTTTAGGAGAAAACTCCTACGGAAAAGGTTCAGTTCAATCTATTATCCCTCTTAAGAATGGAGGAGGACTAAGATTAACTATATCAAAATATTATTTACCATCAGGTAAATCAATCTCAGAAGTGGGTGTTTCTCCAGATATTTTTGTAGAAGAAGTTGGAAATGATTTTAAAATAAATACTGATACTGATAATCAATTAAAGTATGCAGTTGACCTACTTAAATCCTAACAATGAAAAATAAACAACTCCCTCTTAGAACTGGAGTTGGTGCAATTGTTCTTAATTCAGAAAATAAAGTTTTTGTTGGTAAGCGAGCGGACAACCCCTTTAATAACTGGCAAATGCCCCAAGGTGGAGTAGATGCCGGGGAGTCATTGCTTAAAGCAATGACTAGAGAATTAGTAGAAGAAACTAGTATAAAAAATATAAAAATTTTAAAAGAGTTTGATCAATGGCTAGAATATGAACTACCTGAAAACTTACTTGGAAAAATATGGAAAGGAAAATACAGAGGTCAAAAACAAAAATGGTTTATAGTCAGGTTTTTAGGTGATGATAATGAAATAAACATAAACACAAAGTACCGAGAATTTATTGATTGGCAATGGGTTGATATTGAAAAACTTCCAGAGCTTATTGTGCTTTTTAAAAAGCATATTTATGAACAAATTGTAAAAGAATTAAAAAAATTTATTAATTAATTTGTTTAAGAGCTTCAAGTTTGTGGTTTAGAGTGTATCTATCTTTGTCTTGAATATCGGGACTCTGTAAAAGAGTCTCAGAATTTTCAAGAATTCTTGTAATCATATTTTTTGTAAGTTTATCTAATTTGATCACAGACGACGAAAGAATTAAAAGTTTATTGTTTAAAAACTCAACCGTGCCCTCTTCAACATAAAATTTTTCAATTTTGTTGTCTTCTACTACTTCAAGAAACCCAGGCCTTAAAAAGGTAACTAAAGAAATATGATCTTTTAAAATCGTCATTAAACCCTCATAGGCAGGTAAGGTCACTTGTTTTACTTCTTGTTTTAAAAGAGTTTGATCAGGGCTAATTATTTCTAGATTAAATTTTTCAGACATTGCTAATTAGTTGTCTTGTGCCATTTTTTCAGCTTTTTCCACTGCTTCCTCAATAGGACCAACCATATAAAATGCTGATTCTGGTAAGTGATCGTATTCTCCTTTGCAGATTGCATCAAAACCTTTAATGGTTGAATCTAAATCAACTAACTTTCCAGGCGAGCCTGTAAAGACTTCCGCAACAAAAAATGGTTGAGATAAAAATCTCATAATTTTTCTTGCTCTTGCTACTGTAAGTTTATCTTGTTCCGATAATTCATCCATACCAAGAATTGCTATTATGTCTTGTAATGACTTATAAGCTTGCAAAATTCTTTGTACTTCACGTGCAACTCTGTAATGATCTTCACCAACTACTCTTGGGTCAAGTATTCTTGAAGTTGAATCTAAAGGATCTACAGCTGGATAAATACCTAATTCTGCAATTTGTCTTGATAGTACGGTTGTAGCGTCTAGATGAGCAAAAGATGTTGCTGGCGCAGGATCTGTTAGGTCATCTGCTGGGACATATATCGCTTGCACGGAAGTGATTGACCCTTTGTGCGTTGATGTAATTCTTTCTTGTAAGTTTCCCATGTCAGTTGCTAAAGTTGGTTGGTATCCTACTGCTGATGGTATTCTTCCTAATAAGGCAGAAACTTCTGAGCCCGCTTGTGTAAACCTAAATATATTGTCTATAAAAAATAAAACGTCTTGTCCTTCTTGATCTCTGAAATATTCAGCAAGTGTTAAACCAGTTAAAGCTACCCTGGCACGTGCCCCGGGTGGCTCGTTCATTTGTCCATATACTAAAGCTGCTTTTGACCCTGGTCCATCTAGTTTAATAACTCCTGACTCTATCATTTCATGATAAAGGTCATTTCCTTCTCTAGTTCTTTCCCCCACTCCAGCAAAAACTGAAAATCCTCCATGAGCTTTTGCAATGTTGTTTATTAATTCCATAATAGTTACAGTTTTTCCAACGCCAGCACCGCCAAATAAACCAACTTTCCCGCCTTTAGCGTAAGGTGCTAATAGGTCTATGACTTTAATTCCAGTAACTAAAATTTCTGTTTCTGTTGATTGATCAGTAAACTTTGGTGCCTGTCTATGAATAGGCCATCTTTCTTTTGTTTTTACTTCACCTTTTTCATCTATGGGTTCGCCAATAACATTTATTATTCTACCCAGTGTTTCCGGTCCAACAGGTACAGTAATAGGAGAACCTGTATTTATAACAATGTCTCCTCTTTTTAATCCCTCACTAGAATCCATAGCTATAGTTCTAACGCTACCTTCTCCCAGATGTTGAGCAACTTCTAAAATTAATTTATTACCTCGGTTGTTAACTTCAAGTGCAGTAAAAATTTCAGGTAGTTCACCGTCGAAACTAACGTCTATAACGGCTCCTATGATTTGTGTAATTTTTCCAGTTTTGCTCATAATTATAAACTTTCTGCTCCAGAAATTATTTCAATTAATTCTTTAGTAATAGAAGCTTGTCTGCTTCTATTATAAACAATAGTTAACTTATTTACTAAATCTCCTGCATTTCTTGTAGCATTATCCATCGCAGTCATTCTTGAACCTTGTTCGCTTGCTGAGTTTTCTAAAAAAGCTCTAAACACTTGAGTTGAAATATTTTTTGGTAACAGGTCTTGAAGTATCTCGTCTTCATCTGGTTCAAACTCATAAAATGTTTCTTCATTTTTTTTAGAGTTTTCTTTTTTTTCGGAAGGAATTATTTGTTGTGCTTGAGGAATCTGAGTCATTACATTTTTAAAGTTATTATAAAATAAAATACATTTATCAAATTTATTTTTATTAAATAAGTCTATAATTATTTTTCCAACTTCATCTGCTTCAACAAATGATATATTTTTTTTGTCTTTAAAACTCAATTTCTTTATTATATATTTACCGAATTCTCTTTTTATCTGATCATACCCTTTAGAGCCAACTGTAATTATTTTTAATTCTTTTCCTTCTTTTAAAATTTTAAGAAAATTGTTTTTGGCTAATCTACAAATATTAGTATTAAAACCACCACATAAACCCCGATCTGAAGTCATGACAACGCATAAATGAACTTGGTCTTTGCCAGTACCTATTAATAATTTTGGCGCATTGGCTGGATCGCTGATTGACTCGGTTAAATTTAAAATAATATTTTGCATTTTTTCACTGTAAGGTCTTCCTTTTTCAGCGCTCTCTTGCGCTTTTCGAAGCTTTGCAGCTGCCACCATTTTCATAGCTTTGGTAATCTTTTGAGTAGATTTAACACTTACAATTCTTTTTCTTAAATAATCTAAACTAGCCATTATTTCAGACTTTTTTTATATTCTTGTATTATTTGAATAAGTGATTCTTCAGTTTCTTTTTCTAATTTTCCAGTATCCTGGATCGTGCTCATAATTTCACTTTTTTCATTTCTAATTTTTTCTAAAATCTCTGTTTCAAATTTCTTGATTTTACTTAGCTCTACATCATCAAGATATCCTCTTACTCCGGTAAATACTGAAATAACTTGTTCTGCAACTGTTAATGGAGAATATTGATTTTGTTTTAAAAGTTCAGTTAACTTTGCTCCACGATTTAAAAGTTTTTGTGTTGCTGCATCTAAATCAGATCCAAATTGAGCAAATGCAGCCATTTCTCTATATTGAGCAAGTTCTAATTTAATTGAGCCTGCAACTTTTTTCATAGCTTTAGTTTGGGCAGCTGAACCTACTCTTGAAACTGATAATCCTACGTTAACTGCCGGTCTAATACCTTGATTAAATAATTGTGTTTCTAAAAATATTTGTCCATCTGTAATAGATATTACATTTGTAGGTATATAAGCTGAAACATCTCCTGCTTGAGTTTCAATTATAGGCAAAGCTGTTAGTGATCCCCCGCCGTTGGCATCATTTAACTTCGCAGCTCTTTCTAAAAGTCTACTATGTAAATAGAATACGTCACCAGGATATGCTTCTCGTCCTGGAGGTCTTCTTAATAGTAAAGACATTTGTCTATAAGCTACAGCTTGTTTTGATAAATCATCGTAAATAATTAATGCATGCATTCCATTATCTCTAAAATATTCTCCAATCGTACAGCCAGTGTACGGAGCTAAAAATTGAAGAGGGGCTGCATCAGAAGCAGTTGCAGCAACAACCGTTGTATACTTCATGGCCCCAGCATCTTCTAGGGTTTTAACAATTTGAGCTACTGTTGATCTTTTTTGTCCTATAGCAACATAAATACAATAAAGTTTTTTCTTTTCATCATCGGATTCGTTAATTGATTTTTGATTAATAATTGCATCTATTGCAACTGCTGTCTTTCCAGTTTGTCGGTCACCAATAATTAATTCTCTTTGACCTCTGCCAATTGGTATTAATGTATCGATGGCCTTTAAACCAGTTTGCATTGGCTCGCTTACAGATTGTCTTGGAATAATTCCAGGAGCTTTTACCTCCACTCTCTTTCTTTGAATTTTTTCGTTTAAATTTCCTTTTCCATCAATAGGGTTTCCTAATCCATCTAAAACTCTTCCTAAAAGTTCTTTCCCAACTGGAGCGTCTACGATTGAACCAGTTCTTTTTACCAAACTACCTTCCTTTATTTTTCTATCATCACCGAAAATAACTATACCAACATTGTCAGCTTCTAAATTAAGCGCCATACCTTTAGAACCATCTTCAAAAACTACCATTTCGCCAGCTTGAACATTGTCGAGGCCGAAGACTCTCGCTATTCCGTCTCCAACAGTTAAAACTTTTCCGATTTCTGATATCTCAGCTTTTTCACCAAAATTTTTTATTTGTTCTTTAAGTATTTTTACAACTTCAGAAGGATTAATTTGCATATTATACCTCTAACATTATTTGTTCGTATTTTTTTAATTTATTTTTTATTGAAGTATCAATCATTAAGCTTCCTAATTGCAGTTTTAAACCACCAATTAAATCTTCGTCTACTTTATAATCAAAGTCGATAACAGCTCCTAGTACCTGAGAAATTTCTAAATTCAAATTTTTAAGTTCAATATTTGTTAGATTTTTGGAAGATATTAAAGTCGCTTTGAGTTCGCCTCTTTTCTTTGAGGTTAAAAGTAAAAAATTTTTAAAAATTACATTTAAGAAAAAAAGCCTTCTTTTAATGACTAAAATAGATAAAAAATTTTTTACAATTTTAGTTAGATTCATTTCAGCTGCGATTTTATTTAGTACAGCTAGTTGATTTAATTGGGATTGAGTTGGATTTTTTACAAAATTTTTTAATTCTTCATTATTGTTATAAGTTGCTAAAAATTCGGTTATATCTTTTTCTACATTATGCAATTCAGATTTTTCTTGAGCAAGTTCATATAATGCTAGAGCATACCTATTGGCTGTTTCGGAAGAGAATGACTTTTTAGAACTCATTTTTTAATACTCCCAGTTTAGAAATCTAACTAAGAATGTGGTTTCCTACCATAAGGCTTGGGCCCGATCAAGCTGGTAAGGATGTATTAAGCAAAGCTAATTGGATCAACATCAACTGTGAGTTTAATTTTTTTAGATATAGTCAAATTCTCTAGAATTTTACTTATACTTTTTTGAATTAAATTACCATTTTTTGATCTTATTAAAAGTCTTGTTCTGTATTTTTTTTTTATTTTAAATATCGGAGAGTCTACTGGTCCTAGAACCTCGAGTTGATTTAAAATAATTAGTTTTTTTTTAATTTCCTGAGCTGCTCTAAAACTATCATGGTTAGAATTAGAAGAAACAATTAAAGAAATAAGCCTTGAAAAAGGTGGTAGATTTTTATTTTTTCTTATCATTAACTCATTGTCTAAAAATTTTTCAGGATTATTTTCTAGTACATCTTTTAAAGTTTCATTTAAAGGCGTTGCTGTTTGATAAATTATTAATGATTTATTGGAGAATCGTCCTGCTCTTCCACTTAGCTGGTTATATAACTGTATATTTTTTTCAGTTGCTCTTAAATCATAACCCATACCTGAAAAATCAGCATCAACTACAACGATACAATTTAATTTAGGAAAATTAAACCCTTTAGATATTAATTGTGTGCCTATAATTATATCAATTTCATTTCTTTCTATTTTTTTAATAATTGAATCATTTTCATTTTTTTTAGATAAAAAATCACTTGAAAATATTTTAATTTTTTTTTTTGAAAAAATTTTTTTTAATTCATCATATATTTTTTCGACACCAGGACCGTACATACGAAAATCACAATTTTCATTATTTACATTACATTTTTTTTCTTTTTCTGATTTTGAGCCGCAATGATGGCAAATAAGTTTATTAATTGATTTATGATAAGTTAAATATACAGAACAATTTGGGCATAAATGTTTAAAACCACATTTTTTACAAATTAAAAAAGGAGCATACCCTCTTCTATTCAAGAAAAATAAAACTTGTTCTTTTTTATCTAAAAAATTTTTTGCTAATTCTAAAGTTTCCTCGGCGATAAACTGGTCGCTTTTAAGTGAAGCATTTTCTAAATTAATTACTTTAGCATCAGGCAATGAAAAATTACTATAACGGTTAGTTAGTTTTGTGTGGTTATATTTCTTTATTTTTATATTGTTGTAGGTTTCTAACGAAGGGACTGCAGAAACTAAATGAATAGGAATATTCTCTATTGAGGCCCTAGCGATAGCCATATCACGAGCATGATAGATAATTCCTTCATCTTGCTTATATGAAGGATCATGTTCTTCGTCTAATACAATGAGTCCTAAATTTTTAAAAGGTAGCAACAAAGAGGACCTGGCGCCAATGACTAAATTTAAATTACCGTTAGCTACGCCTTGCCATATTCCTCTCTTATTTTTAATTCCAATTTTTGAATGCCAGATTGCAGGAATAAAACCAAAAAATTCCTCAAATCTGTCTTTAAATTGATTTGTTAGAAATATTTCAGGCAGTAATATCAACGCTTGTCTACCAGAGACCAAAATTTCTCTTACTCTTTCAAAATAAACAAGAGTTTTTCCAGAACCTGTAACTCCTTGGAGCAAAGATACATTAAATATATTTCCAAAATTTCTAAGATCTTGAAGGCTTTTTTTTTGCTCCTTATTTAAAGTAAACTTAAATTTATTGTTTAGCTTTTTTGGAATATAATCTTCAATATTAGTTGCATTTTTCTTATCTCCAAGTGACATTTTAAGCACCATACCTTTTGGAACTAAGTTGTATGCAGAAAACCAATTAATAAAGCTAATTAGTTTTTTATTAATTTTAAAATTATTTATTTTTTCTTTTATTTTTTTTATTTTAAAATCTTTTTTTGATGGTTGAATTCTGTCCCAAACTAGGCCAATTTCCTCATTTTTACCAAATGGGACAATAACTAAATCTCCCGGCATTAAATTTTTTATAGAACCAGAGTCGTAGGTAAATGGAAAATTAAAAATTTTTGGCAGTAAAACAGGAATTTTCATTTTAAAAGATCGAATTGATATTATATCAATTAAAAATGAATTGCTCTTTTACCAACTGCCAAAGCTGCTTCTTTTACTGCCTCAGTATGAGTCGGGTGAGCATGACATGTTCTTGCGATATCCTCTGCACTTGCACTAAATTCCATAGCTAAAGCCATCTCAGCTATCATATCGCCAGTATGTGGGCCAATCATATGAACTCCTAAAACTCTGTCCGTCTTACTGTCTGCTAGTATTTTAACAAAACCATCAGTTTCATTATTTACTTTAGCTCTTGAGTTTGCAAGAAACGGAAATTTTCCAACTTTATAACTTATGTTTTCTTGTTTAAGCTGTTCTTCTGTTTTGCCAACAGCTGCAACTTCTGGTGAAGTATAAATAACGCCTGGAATTATATCATAATTAACGTGACCTGCTTGACCTGCTATAATTTCTGCAACTGCAATTCCTTCTTCTTCAGCTTTGTGTGCGAGCATAGGGCCTTTGATAACGTCTCCAATAGCATAAACATTATTTATTGAGGTTTGTAATTTATGATTTACTTCTATTTTTCCTTTTGCATCTTTTTTGATTCCAATTTTAGTTAAATTTAATCCTTCGGTATAAGGTTTTCTACCCACAGCAACCAGAACTTTATCTGCTAGAATATTTTCTTGTTTTGAGCTTTGAATGTTTGTAAAATTAATTTCGACTTGATTACCTTTGTTGCTAGCTGAGGTTACTTGAGAATTTAATTTAAATTTAATACCTTGTTTAGTTAAAATTTTTAAAAATTCAGAAGAAATTTCATTATCCATACCTGGAGTAATATGATCTAAATATTCTAATACCGTTACCTCTGAACCTAAACGCGACCAAACAGATCCCATTTCTAATCCTATATAACCACCGCCTATAACAACAAATTTTTTAGGGACCTCTTTAAGTTCAAGAGCGCCTGTAGAAGAAATAATGTTTTTTTCATCTATTTCTATGCCAGGAAGTGATGTGGGCACTGATCCTGTTGCAATTACTATATTTTTAGCTTTAAAAGATGTTTTTTTTTCTGCTTGATAAACCACAACATCATGATCTGAAAACAAAACTCCTTTTCCTTTAATATAAGTTACGTTATTTTTTTTAAATAAGAACTCAATTCCTTTGGTTAAAACTTGAACTGATTTATTCTTATTTGACATCATTTTATCTAAATTAAGTTTTAAGTTTGTAAATTCTATTCCTTGAGAGTTAAAATTTTTTTGAGCTTTATGAAAAGAGTCAGATAAATTTAAAAGGCTTTTAGATGGAATGCACCCTACATTAAGACAAGTTCCGCCAAGCGTGTCTCGAGACTCGACACATGCTGTTTTTAAACCTAATTGAGCTGCACGAATAGCACAAACATATCCTCCTGGCCCTCCGCCAATCACAATTACATCAAAATTATTCTCTATATCCATGACTATAAGTTTAAAAATAATCTTCGAGGATCTTCAAGACTATCTTTGACAATTTTTAAAAATGAAACTGCTGCTTTGCCATCAATAATTCTATGATCATAAGAAAGTGCTAAATACATTATAGGCCTGACAACAACACTTTTGTTAATGACTATTGGTCTCTCAACAATATTATGCATTCCCAAAACAGCAGATTGCGGAGGATTTAAAATCGGAGTTGATAACATTGATCCATAGATACCTCCGTTAGTAATCGTAAAAGTACCATCTTGAAGATCGTCAATAACTATTTTTCCATTTCTTGCTTTTTCACTTAATAAAATAATATTTTTTTCTATATCTGCAAAAGACATCTCATCGGCGTTTCTAATAACGGGTACGACTAATCCCCTTTCAGTTCCTACAGCTATACTTATATTGTAATAATTTTTATAAACTATCTCATCGCCTTGTATTTCTGCATTTATAACAGGGTAGTTTTTGAGTCCAACTACACATGCTTTTACAAAAAAAGACATAAAACCTAATTTTGCTGAATATTTTTTTTGAAACTCTTCTTTATACTCATTTCTCATTAAAATAACTGCATTCATATCTACTTCATTAAAAGTAGTTAAAATAGCTGCGTTGTCTTGTGCTTCTTTAAGTCTCTTAGCTATAGTTATTCTTAATCTGGTCATTTTAATTCTTTCTTCTGGTCCGTGAGTTGTTTTTCGTTCTGATGTTTGAGGCACTGAACCCATTAAGCTTAGAAGATCTTCTTTTAAAATAATTCCGTTTTTACCTGAGCCTTTAATTTCATTTAAATCAATTTTTGACTCGGTTGCCATCTTTCTTGCGGCTGGAGAAACAAAATTGACAACTTTAGCTTTTGATATTTTTTTTTCTTCTTCTATTTCAGTTAAAACTAAAGGTTCTTCATTAATTAAAATTTTTTCTTTTTTTGGAATTTTAATTTCTTTAACTATTTCTAAGTTTTTAAAAGGTGGAGAATATTTTTTTTCTTCTGCTACTACACTCATGTTTGAGCTAGTTAAAGTGCGCATTGTTCCTAGTAATGTGCCAACATTTACAGTTTGACCTTCTTTAATAGAAATTTTTTCTAAAATTCCGCTTGAAGGAGCAGGAACCTCAACGTTTACTTTGTCTGTTTCTAGTTCAACAATTGCTTCATCAACAATTACTTTGTCTCCCTCATTTTTTAGCCACTTAGCAACTGTAGCTTCAGTTACAGACTCTCCAAGAACAGGTACTAATATTTGATTAGACATTAATTAACTTTTCCAACGATCTTTTCTAATATTTCTTTTTGTTGTGCAAGGTGTTTATTGAGATTTCCTGTCGCTGTAGAAGCAGAAGGTCTTCTTCCAATATATTCAACATTTTTTTTAATGTAATTGATAATTTCAAGTGTTCTATCGATATAACTTTTTACAGTATTCCAAGCACCCATATTTTGTGGTTCCTCTTGACACCAATAAAAATCGGCATTCTTTGGATATCTCTTTAACTCTTGTGCTAATCTTTTTAATGGAAAAGGATAAATTTGCTCCAAACGAATAAAAACAACTTCATCATTTTTAGCTTTTTCTCTAGCATCAATTAAATCAAAATAAATTTTTCCAGAACAAATAACTACTTTCTTAATTTTGTGATCTTCTTTTAATTTAATTAACCCAAACTCTTTTGTGTACGCACGATCCGACAAAACTCTATGGAAAGAATTTTTTTTGGTGAAATCATTTAAAAAAGAAACGCATTGTTTGTGTCTTAATAGAGATTTAGGTGTCATTACTATCAAAGGTTTTCTAAAATCTCTGTGCATCTGCCTTCTTAAAGCATGGAAATAATTAGCCGGAGTTGTACAATTCACTACTTGGATATTGTCTTGTGCGCATAACTGTAAATACCTTTCTAGCCTCGCAGAGGAATGCTCGGGTCCTTGTCCTTCATATCCATGTGGTAATAACATTACTAAACCACTTGCTCTTCCCCACTTAGATTCACCAGAAGTTATAAATTGATCAATAATAATTTGAGCTCCGTTAGCAAAATCCCCAAATTGTGCTTCCCATAATACTAAAGTATCTGGTTCGGATAATGTATATCCAAATTCAAATCCTAATACAGCTAACTCAGATAAAAGAGTGTCTATTACTTCAAAGTTCTTTTGATCTTTAGAAATATGATTTAATGGAATATGTCTTTTGTGGCTATCTTGATCTCTTAATACCGAGTGTCTCTGACTGAAAGTTCCTCTGCCTGAATC
Source organism: Pelagilacustribacter hypolimneticus (SeqCode) (assembly GCA_965235125.1). Taxonomy (GTDB): domain Bacteria; phylum Pseudomonadota; class Alphaproteobacteria; order Pelagibacterales; family Pelagibacteraceae; genus Pelagilacustribacter; species Pelagilacustribacter hypolimneticus. The sequence continues at coordinate 15,156 of CBDDXH010000019.1, forward strand.
TTGACCAGACAATCTTACTGAAAAACCTTCAGTTAAAAGAGTGCCAAATGCTAGAGTTTCAGCTGTAGACCAATCGATGGGTGCATTTTCAGTAAACATTTTTTTTTTACTTTCAAATATTTTTTCTAAAGTTTTGTGTATAGTAAAACCACTTGGAAGCGTTGAAATTTTCTGTCCTATTTCAATGATCTTATTTTTATCTACACCTGTTACTCCTCTTTTATCTTTTCCTAATACAGGCTTAAATCTAGACCAAACACCTTCAAACCAAGTAAGTTCGGGTTTATAGTTTTTCGATTCTATCAATTCTTTTTCAAGATAAAATTTAAACTTTTCAATTTCTTGTTCAATTTTTTCTTTAGATAATATTCCTTCACTAATTAATTTTTCTGAATAAATTTTCAAAGTAGTTGGGTGTGTCTTTATTTTTTTATACATTAGTGGTTGTGTAAAAGATGGCTCATCTCCCTCGTTATGTCCGTATCTACGATAACAAAACATATCAATAACAATATCTCTATTAAACTTTTGTCTATACTCGGTTGCAATTTTTGCGCAATGAACTACCGCTTCAGGATCGTCGCCATTAACATGTAAGATAGGTGATTGTGCAATTTTAGCTACTTCACTTGGATAAGGAGAAGATCTTGCAAATCTTGGCGATGTTGTAAAACCTATCTGATTATTAACAATAATATGAATTGTCCCACCAATATTGTGTCCTGGTAGACCTGACATAGCAAAACATTCTGCTACTATTCCTTGGCCTGCAAAGGCTGCATCACCATGAATTAAAACTGGAATTACTTTTTTTCTTTCTGGGTCTTTATGGAAAAACTGTTTTGCTCTTACTTGTCCTAATACTACTGGGTTAACCGCCTCCAAGTGTGATGGATTATCCGTTAAGCTAATATGAACTAGATTTCCATCAAATTCACGATTTGAAGAAGCACCCAAGTGGTATTTTACGTCTCCTTCAAAATCTCTTTTAAAAGTAATCACACTGCCAAAAAATTCATTAAAAATAGCTTTAAAAGATTTACCCATTACATTGGCTAAAACATTTAATCTGCCTCGATGAGGCATACCAATCTTAATTTCTTTTACACCTAAATTTCCACCTCTTTTAATAATTTGCTCAAGTGCAGGAATTAAAGACTCGCCACCATCAATACCAAAACGCTTGGTACCTACAAATTTAATATGTAAATATTTTTCAAATCCTTCAACTTCAATAATCTTATTTAAGATTGCTTTTTTTCCGTTTTCTGTAAAATTTACTTCCTTTTCTAAACCTTCAATTCTATCTCTAATCCATGCTTTTTCATCTGGATCACCTAGATGCATAAATTCGTAGCCTATATTTCCACAATAAGTTTTTTTTAAAATATATAATATTTCATTTAAAGTTCCCTCTTGAATTCCAAGTACTCCATCTAAAAATATTTTTTTATTAAAATCATCTTTAGTAAAACCATATGTTTCAGGTTTTAATTCAGAGTGTTCATTTCTTTCCATAAGATCTAAAGGATCAAGATTAGCAATTAAATGTCCTCTAATTCTATAAGCACGAATTAACATAATAGCTCTTACGGAATTTTTAGCCGCTTCTTCAACTAGCGAAAGAGTAATAATTTTATTTTCTTCTACTGTTTTTTCTTCAAATAAATTTTCTAAATTAAAAGTTTCTTTTTTAATTTTTTTTTTTGGAGTCCAGCTTGGGCCTTCTAAAGTTTTAGATATAATTACCTCATTTTCTTTCAGTCCATCGAAAAATTCCTTCCAGTCTTTAGGTAATTTATTTGGATTGCTTAGATAGTCGGAATAATACTCTTCTATAAAAATAGAATTATTGCCAGAT
>CBDDXH010000020.1:0-16455 GCA_965235125.1 Pelagilacustribacter hypolimneticus (SeqCode)
ACTTATTCTACGGTTAATAGCCCAACTCAATTTGCTGCAGTTGAAGCATATAAAGCTAATTTAAAAGACTATAAAATAAAAACAAATAAAATTTTGCATGCTGTTGGTCAGTATGTTTCAAGCCGACTTCAATCACACAATGTTGAAGCCTCATCACCAGAAGGCGCATTTTATTTAATGTTTGAAATATATTCAAAAAAATACAAAACTTCTTTAGCTTTAAGCAAAGCAATGTTGGATCAAATTGGCGTTGCTTCTTTACCAGGCTCTGTTTTTGGATTTAAACCTAATCAACTTTTTATCCGATTAGCTTTTACGGATTTTAATGGAACGCAGTTTCTTAAAAAAATAAAAACGAATACAACGATTACCGATGCACTTATTGAAAAATATGCACCTAAAGTTGCAGCTGGCATTAAAAAATTAGCAGACTGGATTGATAAACAATAATTATAAAATTAAGTAGAGCCTAGACAGCTAAATAGTTTTAGATTTTAAGTTTAAATAATCAAAAACATCATTAAATTAAGCTAAATTTCTAGATTGAAGTGTTTTATGTTTAATATAAGCTAGAAAAATAAATAAGGGAGGTTATCTATGTTAAAAACAAAAACAAAAAGCCAAAAAGCTTTAAGCAGAAGAAAATTTGTAAAAAAAGCTTTATTGGCCACTGGAGTAGCTGCAATTGGCGCAAGTGCTTTGGCAGCTCCAGCAATAACTGCTGAACGAATTGAAGTCATCATGGTGATGACTTGGCCAAAAAACCTTCCAGGACTTGGAACTGGTGCGGCTCGTTTTGCAAAAAGAGTAGGTGAATTATCAGAAGGCAGAATAAACGTAACATTATTCGCTGCTGGTGAGAGAGTCGGTGCTTTTGATGTGTTTGATCACGTCGCTAAAGGCGATGCTCAAATGTTTCATGGTGCAGAATATTATTGGACAGGTAAGGAAAAATCCTTTGCATATTTCTGTTCAGTTCCGTTTGGACTGACTTATACTGAGTTTAATGCTTGGATGAGATTTGGAGGAGGTCAGGAACTTTGGGATGAATTGTCAGGAAATTTCGGCTTGAAGGGTTTCATGTGTGGAAACAGTGGAACTCAAATGGGTGGATGGTTCAGAAAAGAAATGAAGAGTCCTGAAGACTTTAAAGGTCTTAAAATGCGTATTCCAGGAATAGGCGGTCAAATGATGACTAAACTTGGTGTATCAGTAATCAATGTCCCTGGTGGTGAAATTTATGCGCAACTAATGGCTGGAACGATTGATGCAACTGAATGGGTAGGCCCGTGGAATGATGAATTTATGAAATTCTATGAAGCTGCCAAATATTATTATTATCCTGGTGTACATGAACCTGGTTCAATGTTGGGACTTCAATGTAATAAATCTTGGCTATCTAAACTTTCAAAAACAGATCAGGCTTTAATCGAAGCTGCTGCCACGGTCGAAAATGAAGTTATGATGTCAGAGTTTAATGCAAATAATGGACTAGCATTACAAAGGTTAATCAAAGATCACGGCGTAAAATTAGTCGAGTTCAATGATAGAATTTATGATGCCTTTGGAAAAGCTTCCGAAGAAGTATTTGCTGAAACATCAGCAAGCAGTCCTATAGCGAAGCGGGTTACTGATAGCTTTTTAAAAGCTAGAAGAGAACTTGGGGCTTGGAACAAGCTTTCTGAGTCTGCTTATGTTACAAAACGTAACAAATTTTTAAAAATATAATAATACTTGATAATCCGCGAGGTGAAAACCTCGCGGATTCTTCACATGAACCATAAATTTGATTTAATAAGTTTTACCAAGTTTTTTTCCTTTTCAATCGTCTCTTTAACTTTAGTTTATTTCTTTAACATTATCTTAACGAATTTTTTTAATTGGCCTGGATCAACTGCTTTTCTAAAATCCATAGTTTCCAATGAGCTGCCCTTGGATGGCTTTTCTTTTTCATTGTCTAGTTTTCAGTTCATCTCATATTTTTTTTGCATATTTGGTGTTTATTATTATTTGACTAAAATCAATAAAAGCAATTTAAAGGAAAATTCGCAAAAATTATCAAATTTGTCTGCCTATATAACTCGATCTGCCTTTTGGACTGTTTTTTTGGTTGGATTGGCAGATTTAGTTATTTCGTTTTTAGTTAGTGAAAAAGCAATCTTAGATTCATTACCCCAGGGATTGGCACAGTTATTTTTACAACCTAAATCTAGAATATTGTTCGTCCATTTACCTTTGACAATATTTAGTTTCATTTATTCAATCAAAAATAAGTCAATAGGATTTATTTGGCTGGCTCTCCTTGTTGTCTTTGCCGAAGCATTAATCGTTATTTCTAGATTTGTATTTTCTTATGAGCAAGCTTTCATGGGAGATCTCGTTAGATACTGGTATGCAGCCCTTTTTTTATTTGGAAGTGCTTACACTTTATTAAAAGATGGACACGTGAGGGTAGACATTCTTTATGTTAACTTTAAGGAAAAAAATAAGGCTTTAGCAAACATCTTTGGCTCCATTTTTTTTGGGATGCCAATATGTTTCTTAATTCTGTATTCAGGAATGGGTTCCAAGACCGGAATTATCAATGCACCTATATTAAGTTTTGAAATTTCTCAGCAGGCTCAATCAGGCCTGTATTTAAAATACATGATGGCAAGCTTTTTAACTATTTTTGCCTTAAGCATGATCATACAGTTTTGCAGTTTGATCTTAGATAGTGTTGAAAAAATAAAAAGCAAAAATTAAATGGAAACTTTTTTCGCATTCTTTTTGATTTTCTTGATGATCGTTGCTTTAGGTACAGGATTTCCTGTTGCCTTTGCATTGCCAGGAGCTGCAATCATAGCAATTTTATTAGCAGGAATAGCTGGTTATTTATTTACCGGTAATTCTCATTCTTATTTCATACAAGATGGCCCGTTCGAGTGGATATCTTCTGCAATAACAAACTTTCGCGGAACTTATTGGGAAGTAGAGCGTGATACTTTAATTGCTATACCGTTGTTCATTTTTATGGGTTTAATTTTGCAACGATCTAAGATTGCAGAAGACCTGCTCACGACGATGGGTCAATTATTTGGAAGGATCCCAGGGGGTTTAGGAGTTTCCGTCGTCTTAGTTGGAGGTTTGTTAGCAGCAACAACCGGAATAGTTGGAGCAACAGTGATTGCAATGGGACTCATTTCTCTTCCTGCTATGTTAAAAAATAAATATGAAACGACCTTGGCAACAGGAATTATCACAGCATCTGGTACGCTTGGTCAGATAATACCACCTTCAATTGTCCTGATCATCATTGCTGATCAATTATCTAATGCTTCAAACGTTGCAAACGGATTAAGAATAAGTGATTACAAAAATTTTATTGGCAGCGGATCAATGCCAAGTGATTTGTCTGTTACGAGCACGAGTGCTGGCGAAATGTTTTTAGGTTCATTGATCCCAGGTTTGATATTGGTCTTTTTATATGCTCTTTATGTTTTAGTTTACTCATTTTTAAATCCTAAATCGGCCCCTCCACTTAAGATCGATGGTTCTTTAGACTTAGAGTTTTATAAGCGCGTGTTTTTTGCCTTAGTACCACCGCTACTTTTAATTGTATTAGTTTTGGGTTCAATTCTTTTTGGTATTGCAACCGTGAATCAAGCAGGTTCAGTTGGAGCAATTGGCGCTACGATAATGGCGGGTTATAAATTAGCTCCAAATCGTAAACATACTTACACTCCAGCAATAATAGCAAGCTTGTCTACTTTAGCCATTTTAATCTTAAGCAAGTATTTTAATTTGAACATAAAGTTAATTTCAAACAATTATGATTTGTTCGGGATTTATTTGGCTTTTATAGCAGTTGGATTTTTGATTTTTTCAATTGGTTGGAGCTTTTATCGTACGTTTAAAATAGATAACATTTTAAAAGAAGTTTCCACAGAGACAACGATTACCACTACGATGGTTTTTATCATCTTGATTGGAGCAGCGATGCTTACGGCTGCATTCAGAGGCTTTGGTGGCGAGGAGCTTGTTAGGAATGGATTAAATCAACTACCAGGTGGTTTCTGGACTCAGTTCGCTATCGTAATGTTGGTTATTTTTATTCTTGGCTTCTTTATTGATTACTTAGAAATTGCAATTGTAGTAGTCCCGATTGTTGCACCAATACTACTTGCCGATCCTTCAGCAAACATTACAGCTCTTTGGTTAGGTGTGATGATAGGATTGAATATGCAAACTTCCTTTTTGACTCCTCCGTTTGGTTTTTCTCTTTTTTATCTTAAGGGAGTAGCTCCAAAAACAGTCAGAACTTCTCAAATCTGGAAGGGAGCAGTACCGTTCATAGCCCTACAAATCTTAGCATTATGTATTGTTGGTTATTTTCCAAATCTAGCAAATTATTTGCCCTTAAGGTCATATTTGACATCTGATGTTTCTCCACCACCAACCAATCCAAAACTACAAAAATGCATTTTGGATTATAAATTTAATATTTATGAAAACAGGGAAGAGGAAATTTTAAATGGCATAAATAGCTTTAAATCATTAAACGTCGATTTCTTACCAGTTGAGAGAATGGATTCTTTAAACAAACACTTTGAATTAACTTTAAATGCCTTGAACTTAGTTCCACAGATAAAAAATTCAAAAGGAGAACTCAATCAATATACAAATACATATTACAATGTTCATTTAACAGTTAGAAAAATTCAAAGACAAGTAATTAATAATGAGAAAAAAATCAAATTCTTGCAGGACGACATAAGGATAATACAAAACAATGATCCAGTGAAAGCCAATGAGCTGAGTAGGGAAATTGAAATGATTCAGCTTCAAAACCTTAAATTGAATAAAGGCATACCAGGTGACTGGAAGCAACTTAATACAGAATATGAACTTAAGTATTCAGACTATTCTAAACTTTTGAACCAATATTATAAGAGTTCAGATGATGGTTATAGAATTTTAAAGGATCTCAAGGAAGAAATTGAAAATACCAAGCCAATTGAAAATTTAATTTTAGAAGGAAATGCAATCTTGAATGATCTTGAAAAACTTGACAAGGCATCTTTGGAACGAAAGCTTAATCAATTATTAAAGCTTTTAGACTCAATTGAAAACATTGGTAATGTTGGAGACTTAATTTATGAGTCGACTACGAAGTTAGACGATTTTAAATCCATCGCCTCTTTGTTGAAAGAGTCAAATGCTTTTTTAGAGTCCAGTATTACTTGGAAGAAAATTGCATTTGATAGAATCTATAGCGCGTTAGTCGATTATGATGAAATATTAAAAGACTCCATTGGTTTAAGAACACAAAATCGTCTTAATAAAGACCAAGCCCTTGAAGTTGCAAAATGCAATGCTAACCACAGAGGCATAGCCTTAAGGTTTTAACCATGGAAAAGAACATTTTATCAAGAAATCATATGATCATTGTTTTTTTTGCCTTTGCTTGTGGCTATTTTTTATCGACATTACTTAGAGCAATTACTGCAACATTATCACCAGTATTAATTGAGGAATTTTCGCTAAACGCGGCAAATCTTGGTTTGCTTTCTGGAGGATATTTTTTTGGATTTGCAGTTATGCAACTTCCTTTGGGATATATGCTAGACAAGTTTGGAACCAAAAAAATTGTAAGTATTTTTCTTCTTGTGGCGGTTTTAGGTATCTTGGTTTTTATGTTTGCCAAAAATTTTACTAATCTTTTATTTGCAAGATTTTTAATTGGTATTGGATTCTCTGCTTGTTTAATGGGTCCTTTGACTGGTTATAGAATGTGGATGTCGGATGAATATCAACAACGAGCAAATTCCTGGATGTTAATGGTTGGATCTATAGGTTTGTTATCATCAACTTTACCAATTCAACTATTACTTCCGTTATATGGCTGGAGATCTATTTTTGGTGGTCTAGCAGTACTAGCAACATTATGTATTGTTTTAATTTTTATAATATCTCCTAAATGGCCTAGTCAACCCAACAAAAATAAAACAGATCTAGTTACAAATAATTCTCTTTCTCAAGTTTGGAAAAATAAATATTTTCAAAGCTTAATACCATTTGGAATATTTAATTGTGGCGGATTATATGCAATTCAAACTTTATGGGCAGGTCCTTGGTTAGTAAATGTATCTGGATATACTCCCTTACAAAGTGCTACCGGATTATTTTGGATTAATTTTGTAATGTTATTAGCTTTTTTATTATGGGGCTACATTAATCCAAAATTACTTAAATTAGGGTATACAACGAATAAATTAGTTGTTTATCTAACTCCAATATCTTTTTTGATATTACTTAAAATCATCATATTTGCTGAAAATACCAGTTACGTGGATTGGGTAGTTTTTATATTAAGCTGTATCGTTTTGACACTTGTTCAACCTGCTGTTGGTTTAGCCTTTTCTATTAAGCTTGCAGGAAAAGCATTAACATCTTTTAATTTCATCGTGTTTGTTGGAATATTTATAGTGCAGTGGATGATTGGAATTTTAATAGATTTCGTAATGAGCAGGGGTTATCCCTTAATTTTTGCTTACCAGTTCGCTTTTTCAGTATTCTTAATAATTTGTATTGTTTCCTATCTGTATTTTTTAAAATTAAACTTGAGTAAAATTAATGAAATTTAAAATTTAAAACTACTATAGCAGTAAGCTAATCAAATAAATGGTTTGAATATACCTATAAATGGAGATTAGATTTCACAGTAGCTAATTAGTTTTTTTTTAAATAGAATATAATTAATCGAATAATAGAAGCAAACCATGAACGGTAAAGATATCGTAATAACCTCAGCACTTAGAACAGCGGTAGGTTCGTTAGGAAAATCATTAAAAAATGTTTCAGCTAAAGATCTTGGTTCAGTTGTGATTTCTGAATCAATCAAAAAGTCTAAATTGAAAAGTGATGAAATAGATGAAGTTATCATGGGGCAAGTGCTTACAGGAGGTGCCGGTCAAAATCCTGCTAGACAAGCTGCTATTAAATCTGGAATACCAAAAGAAACGCCAGCTTATATCGTCAATCAGGTCTGTGGCTCTGGAATACGATCTGTTGCTTCAGGTTTTCAAAGTATTAAAGCGGGAGACTCTAAAATTGTAATTGCAGGAGGTCAAGAAAGTATGTCCCTTGCCCCACACGCAATACATTTAAGAGATGGAAAGAAACTTGGAGATACTGAAATAGTAGACACTTTAATTAAAGACGGTTTATGGGACGCATTTAACGGATACCATATGGGTATAACAGCTGAAAATGTTGCAACAAAATTTCAAGTTACAAGACATCAGCAAGATAAGTTTGCTCTTAGCTCTCAAACTAAAGCTTTAAACGCTCAAAAACAAAATAGATTTAAAGATGAAATTGTTAATTTTAAAATTAAATCAAAAGATTCTGAAGTAGATTTTAATAAAGATGAACATCCAAGAGACGGAATATCTATAGAAACTCTAACTAAATTAAAACCAGTTTTTCAAAAGGATGGAACAGTTACAGCTGGCAATGCATCAGGAATTAATGATGGTGCTGCAGCAGTTACTCTTATGTCTTCTGCTGAGGCTGAAAAAAGAGGGTTAAAAAAGTTAGTTACCATAAAATCCTGGGCTAGCTGTGGAGTTGATCCTGCTTTAATGGGAACAGGTCCAATTCCTTCTTCTAAAAAAGCACTAGAAATAGCTGGTTGGTCTGTGAAAGATTTAGATCTTTTAGAAGTAAATGAAGCATTTGCAGCACAAAGTATTGCAGTCTTAAAAACATTAGGTATTCCTGAGGAAAAAGTTAATGTAAATGGCGGAGCCATAGCTATTGGTCACCCAATAGGAGCTTCAGGCACAAGAATTTTAGTCACTTTAATTCACGAAATGATCAAGAGAGATGTTCACAAAGGTTTAGCAACTTTATGTATCGGTGGCGGTATGGGCATCGCCATGTGTGTTGAGAGATAATCTATTGAAGTTCTTTTAAATTTTTAAAAAAATTTAAACTTTTGGGATTTGCTATTGCTTCTTTATTATTTAATTCTTCACCATTAATTACTTTTTTCACAGCAAGCTCAACTATTTTACCACTTTTAGTTCTAGGTATTTCCGGAACTTTAATGATGATTGCTGGCACATGTCTAGGAGAACAATTTTTTCTAATTATAGTTTTAATTAATTTAATTTTTTTATTATTTAAAATTTTGTTTTTTTTAGTAGTTACAAACAATATAATTCTTTCATCATCTTTATAATTTTGACCGACAACTAAACCTTCTGTAATAAAATCAATATTTTCTACTTGCTGATAAATTTCAGATGTTCCAATTCTTACACCGCCAGGATTTAAAGTGGTATCAGATCGGCCTCTCATAATGAATCCGTTATTTGGGGTTTTTTCAACAAAATCGCCATGGTGCCAAATGTTTCTATATTTTGTAAAATAAGCTTGATGATATTTTTTACCATTAGCATCTCCCCAAAACTTTACTGGCATTGAAGGAAAGGGTTTTTTAACTACAAGTTCTCCTTTTTCATTATCTTTTGTGCTTTTTCCCTCATCATTAAAAACGTCTATATCAATAGCTAAACTTTGACCTTGAATTTCCCCTTTATAAACATTTGAAAATAAATTTCCTAAAACTAAACAACCAACCATATCAGTACCACCTGCTATCGAAGCTAAATGTACATCTTGCTTAATATGATTATAAACATATTTAAAACTTTCTTCTGCCAAAGGAGATCCTGTGGAGGTAATTATTTTTACTGAATTTAAATCAAAATGCTTATTATTAAAATTTTCATTTTTTAAATGATCAATGTATTTAGCACTTACACCAAAGAGATTAATTTTTTTATCCTGACAATATTTTAAAAGAACATCAATTTTTGGATATGTTGGCGATCCGTCATATAAAAATATTGATGATCCTGTGGCAAGTCCACCAACTAGCCAGTTCCACATCATCCAACCGGTTGATGTAAAATAGAATAATTTGTCGTTATCTTTTATATCACAGTGCAACATAAACTCCTTATTGTGCTCAATTAAAACATTACCAGTTCCATGCGTAATACATTTTGGTTTACCTGTGGTTCCACTTGAATAGAGAATATAAATTGGATGATTAAACTCAAATCTTTCAAAAGTTTCATCTAAGTTCGAATTATTTAAAATTTTCTCTAAATTTATAAAATTTTTTATTTCTAATTTTTTTTTTTGTTTGTATGGAAAAATGATTACCTTTTGAATAGTAGGTATTTCTTTTAAAATACTATCAGCTTTTTCTAATATATTAATTTTTTTTCCATTATAAAAATAATAATCGCTAGTAATTAATATCTTAGGTTTGATTTGTTTAAACCGATCTATAACACCCTTTGCACCAAAATCAGGAGAACAAGATGACCAAATAATTCCATTTTTTGCACAAGCTAAAAAGCATATAATCGTTTCAATTTTATTTGGAACGTATGCTGCAACACGATCTCCTTTTTTTATATTTAAAGATTTTAAGTAAAAGGAAAATTTACATACTTTTTCATATAGTTCTTTCCATGAAATATTTTCTTCAAATCCTATTTCAGATAAAAAGGTAATAGCAATATTATTGTTTTTTTTTTTAAGAATGTTTTCAGCATAATTTATTCGAGAATCTGGAAAAAAAATTGTCTTATTAAAAACTTTATCTTCTCTAATGATTTCTTTACCTTTTTGTCCTATTATTTTTGAATAATCCCAAAATTTAGACCAAAAAATTTTAGGATTTGAAACACTCCACTTCCAAATTTTTCTAAAATCATTATCTTCCTTAAAATTAATAAATTTTAAAAAACTTGATAAATTTGAGTTCTTAACTCTTTGTTTTGATGCTCTCCAAAGAGGCTTATTCATAAATTAAATTTTTTGATCGTATTCTCCAATTTTGCCAGTTTTTTGCAATAAATTATCAATAAAATCAAAGATTTTCTTCTTTCTTTCGTTTGACGTAGGGCTTTCAGTTACAATCACTAAAGATGGCTTATTTGATGAAGCTCTAATCAAACCCCAAGAACCGTCTTCAAAAGAAAATCTGACTCCATTAATAGTTAATATTTCTTTTATTATTTGATTATCTATTTTAGTTTTATTTTCTTTGATTTTATAAATCTGTTTTATTAGTTCTTCAACGATTTGATATTTATCTTCATCTTTACAAAAAGGAGCCATCGTAGGAGTTTGATATGTATTAGGCAGTTCGTTAAATAGTTCATTCATCATTTTATTTTGATTATCCAATAAATGACAAACTTGAATTGCTGAATTAATTCCATCATCATAACCATAGCCTAGTGGATGATTAAAGAAAAAATGACCACTTTTTTCAAATCCTGCTAATGCTTTTTCAGCATGAACTTTTCTCTTAATGTGAGAATGTCCTGTCTTCCAATAGATTGTTTGACAGTTATTCTCAAAAAGTTTTTTATCAGTTGCATAAAGACTAGTAGATTTAACATCGACAATAAATTTAGAGTTTTGATATTTAGAAGATAAGTTTCTTGCAATAAGCAACCCTATTTTATCTGAAAAAATTTCATTACCATTATTATCAATTACACCAACTCGATCACCATCTCCGTCAAAACCAAAACCAATATCTGCTTTATGTTCTTTAACAGTTTTGCTAATTTCATGAAGCATTTTTAAATCTTCTGGATTTGGATTATATTTTGGAAAAGTATAATCTAAGTTACAATCTAATTCTATAACTTCACAACCAATTCCTCTTAGAATTTCTGGTGCAAATACTCCAGCTGTCCCATTTCCACAAGCAACAACAGCTTTAATTTTTTTTTTGATTTTATTTTTTGAAATTAAATCTTGAATATAAATTTTTTTAAAGTTTATAATTTTTTTTTCATTTCCTTTACCAGATATAAATTTTTTATTTAAAGTTATATCTTTTAACTCATTCATTTCTTCAGGTGCATGAGTTAATCCTTTTTTGATGCCCATTTTTACGCCCGTCCAACCATTTTCATTGTGGCTTGCTGTGACCATTGCAATTGCATCGGCGTTTAAATTAAATTGGGCAAAATAAACTGTAGGTGAAAGCGCTAAATCTATATCTTCAATATAACAACCTGTTGAAATTAATCCTTTTTTTAATGCTGATTTTATTTCTTCACTGTACGATCTGTAATCATGACCTACTATTACTCTTGGATTCGTTTTTTCGGTATGATTGATTATTTGTGTTCCTAAGCCCTTTCCTAAGTTTTCAATTCCTGCCTGATCTATATCTTTTCTATAAATCCATCTCGCATCGTATTCTCTAAAACCATTTGGATTTATCAGCATAAGGGTTGTTTTTTAACTATTGTTTATCAACAAAACTTTCCACTTGAAAAAATATAATAATGTTCATATAATGTTCTATTGATGTTGCTTTAACACTAGTATAATTAATTTAAGTGAACACAACATGTAGTTGTTTTTTAATAAAAACATCACAAATATAGTATTTTATGAATAAAAACGTATCTTTGGCAATAGAAAAAGCTGTGAGTTCAATTAGCTCAAATAATCTTAATGAATTTAAAGAAAATAGCCCAAAAAAACCAGATCTTTTTTCATTAACTGGAGAAACAGAGCTATTTCAGAACGAAAAAGGGATCATAATTAAGATTGATAGATCTAAAGATTCAAAACTAACTGATTTTGGCAGAGCAACACTAGATGATAGATATTTAGGTCTAAACGAATCTTACCAAGATTTATTTGCAAGAGTTGCAAGCACTTATGCGGACAATAACTTGCACGCACAAAGAATTTATAACTACATTAGTAATTTATGGTTCATGCCAGCTACACCTATTTTGTCAAATGGTGGAACAAAAAGAGGATTACCAATTTCGTGTTTTTTAAATGAAGCAGGAGATAGCCTAGAAGGTATTTTAGATTTATGGAGCGAAAACGTTTGGCTTGCTTCAAAAGGTGGTGGTATCGGAAGTTATTGGGGAAACTTAAGATCTATTGGAGAGAAGATAGGTTCAGTTGGAAAAACTTCTGGAATTATTCCTTTTATAAAAGTTATGGATTCTTTAACACTTGCTATTAGCCAAGGTTCATTACGACGAGGGTCAGCAGCATGTTATCTTCCAATCGACCATCCTGAAATTGAAGAGTTTATAGAAATGAGAAGACCTACTGGTGGAGATGTAAATAGAAGATCATTAAATTTACACCACGGCGTTTTAGTTTCAGATGAATTCATGAGAGCCGTTGAAACAGATGGTCAATGGGCTTTAAGAAGTCCAAAAGATGGTGCAATCCAATCTACTTTATCAGCACGTAATTTATGGATTAGACTTTTAACTGCGAGAGTAGAAACTGGGGAACCTTACATAATATTTATTGATACTGTTAATAGACAAATTCCTCAACATCATAAATTAGCAGGACTAACTGTTAAGACCTCCAATCTATGTAGTGAAATAACTTTACCAACCGGAGTAGATAATCATGGAAATGATAGGACTGCTGTATGTTGTTTATCGTCATTAAATTTAGAAACGCACGATGAGTGGAAAGACAATGAAACCTTCATAGAAGATGTGATGAGATTTTTAGACAATATTATGACTGATTTTATTAATAATGCGCCACAGAGTTTCAAAGATGCAAAATATTCTGCTATGAGAGAAAGAAGTGTTGGTCTTGGTGTAATGGGTTTACATTCTTATTTCCAACAAAAAGGAATTCCATTTGGTTCAGTAATGAGCAAAGTATGGAATAAAAAAATATTTAAACACATTCAAGAAAAAGTTGATGCAGCTTCAGTTGTTTTAGCGGAAGAAAGAGGAGCCTGCCCTGATGCTGAAGAGTATGGAATTAAAGAAAGATTTTCAAACAAAACTGCTATAGCTCCAACAGCTTCTATTTCTATTATTTGTGGCGGATCTTCCCCTGGAATTGAACCTATTGCAGCTAATAGCTACACACATAAAACTTTGTCTGGTTCTTACAATGTAAGAAATAAATATCTAGCTAAAATTTTAGAAAAACATCAAAAAAATGATGATGAAACCTGGTCAACCATCACAACAAACCAAGGATCTGTTTCGCATTTAGATTTCTTAACCGCAGAGGAAAAAGACATATTTAAAACTGCTTTCGAAATAGACCAAAGATGGATTATCGAACTTGGAGCTGATCGAACGCCATATATCTCACAAGCTCAATCCATAAATGTATTCATTCCTGCTGATATTCACAAAAAAGAACTTCATGATATTCATTTCCAATCATGGAAAAAAGGTTTGAAGAGTCTTTACTATTGCAGATCAAAATCTATTCAACGTGCAGAAAACATCAACACCGGTTCATCAACAGATGTGACGAAAAGTGTTTATGATAGAAATAAAGAATCTACTAAAGAAGCAAGCAACTATGAGGAATGTTTATCATGTCAGTAGCAATTAAAAAAGAACCGATAAAAGAAAATGGTTTGCTTGTAGCAAATCCAGTTTATAAACCTTTCAGATATCCATGGTGCTATGATGCCTGGTTAACTCAACAAAGAATTCATTGGTTGCCAGAAGAAGTTCCACTAGGAGACGATGTTAGAGATTGGCAAAAAAATTTATCAGCGCAAGAAAAAAATCTTTTAACTCACATTTTTAGATTTTTTACACAAGCTGATGTTGAGGTGAGCAATTGTTACATACGTCACTACATGAACGTATTTAAACCAACAGAAGTTTTAATGATGATGACCTCTTTTGCCTCAATGGAAACAGTTCACATTGCTGCTTACTCTCACCTACTAGATACCATTGGTATGCCCGAGACAGAATATTCAGCTTTCATGAAATATAAAGAAATGAAAGACAAATATGATTACATGCAAGGTTTCGATGTTAAATCAAATCATGATATTGCAAAAACAATAGCTGTATTTTCTGCTTTTACAGAAGGTCTTCAACTTTTTGCAAGTTTTGCAATTTTATTAAATTTTCCAAGACAAAATAAAATGAAAGGCATGGGCCAGATCGTTACATGGTCTGTTAGAGATGAAACTTTACATTGCAATTCTATGATTAGACTTTACAGAGAATTTATTAAAGAAAATCCTCAAATATGGACAGAACAATTAAAAAAAGAAATTTATGAAGCCTGCAGAATAATAGTTACGCACGAAGATGCTTTTATTGATTTAGCTTTTCAAATGGGGCCTTTAAATGGAATGACTGCTAATGATGTTAAAGGCTACATAAGATACATAGCAAATAGAAGATTAGAACAATTAGATCTTCAACCAATTTACGATATTAAAAAGAATCCTTTAACTTGGTTAGACACAATGTTAAATGCCGTAGAACACATGAATTTTTTTGAAGGAAGAGCTACAGAATATTCAAAAGCTTCTACAAAAGGAACTTGGACTGAAGCTTTCTCCTAAGTTTTGAATTTTAAATTTAAAAAGTATTGGCGCAAAACTGGTTTAAACGAAGAGTGGGGAAATGTTCTTCTTAAGTTAATTTTAGAAAAAAAACCAAAGCATTTTTTAGAAATCGGAGTTTTTTGCGGGGTTACTGCTCGAAATATTTGTGAACTATTAAATAATATTCATCACGGAGATTTTTCATATTTGGGTTTTGATTTATTTGGTGAAAAACTCAATCAAGAATTTAATGAGGTTGAGCCTGAATATATAAAAAGCCAAAAATTTTCTAATCCCTTAAAGCATTTATATTATAATATAATTTTGAAAGAAAATTTAAATTCAAAAGAAAGTGTTGAAAAATTTTTAAATAAATTTAAAAGAAATATCAGATTAGTCAAAGGCGATACTAATAAAACTCTTAAACAAAACAATTTAACTAATATAGACTTTGCTTTTATAGATGGCGGTCATAGTTACGAGACAACCTATAATGATTTGAGCGAATTATATTCTGCTATGAAAAATAAAAATAAAACTATAGTTTGCGATGATTATATGGATGCCAGTTATATCACCGAAGTTAAAAAAGCAGTTGATGATTTTGTAAAAAAAAATACTTTAAATAAACAAGTAATAAAAGGTAAGTTTGTTTTAATCACCACTTAAAAAAGAAAATACATTAATAAATGAAATACATTTTTTTATTATTTTTATGGATAATTACAGTTATATTGTCAATGATTTGGGCTTTTGAAAATCCAGAAAAAATAGAAAAAATAAAAAAAGATTTTAAAAAAAATAAAAAAATAGAATCAGTAACTACCGCAAATTCTTTTGATGTAAGTTTTTCAAAAGTTTTAAATTTAGATGATAAAACTGCTTTTTTAATTTATCCAGAAAAAAATAAGAAATTTAATATTTCAAATTTAACGATTTATACACAAACAGGTTTTGTAATAAATAGTGGGATAACTAAAAAATTGAATTTACCTAAATATTTTACCCCACAAAGAAATGGAGGTATAAAAACAATTATTTCAACAGAAAAAGATTCTTTTGCGTTAATCTCAGGCAATAAAAAAGATTGTTTTTTTTCTTCAATTATTTCTCTAAGAGAAAATAAAGAAATATTTAGAACAGAATGTTTGCCGAAGGAAACTAATTTTGATTTTAATGGAATGGGTAGCAGCAATGTTCATTTTAACGGATCAATTTTATTTTCACTTGGTTTTCCAGAAAAAAATATTACTAAAAGCAGTTTATTAGCCCAAGATAATAATTCTTACTTTGGAAAGATATTAGAAATGCAGAAAAGTGATTTAGTTGATGTTTCAAAAATAAATCCTAAAAATTTAAAAGTTAATATTTTTTCTAAAGGCCATAGAGTTCCTCAAGGTCTTACTGTATTAAATAATAAAATTTTTAATTCTGAACATGGCCCAAAAGGCGGTGATGAATTGAATTTAGTTACTAAAGATAAAAATTATGGCTTTCCCAATGTTTCGTATGGAACAAATTATCTTGAAGATGAGGGAGGCGATGGCAAGTCCATTCAAGTTAATCACGAAAAGAATAATTTCGAAGAGCCTTTATTTGCATTTGTTCCTTCTGTTGGTATATCTGCTTTGAATAATTGTCCTGCTGCACTTATAAATTATTATAAAAAATCATGTTTAATGGCATTATCACTTAATGGAAATGATTTAGCAAAAGGACACTCTTTAATTATTTTTTTATTAAATAATTCATTAGATAAAGTTCAATCTATTGAAAAAATACCTCTAGATGACCTTATATTAAGACACTTTGTTACTGATAAAGAAAATATTTTATACGAAGATGATGAAGGAAGTATTTATGTCTCTGCTGATAAAAAAGGTATTTATAAAATAGGTTTTACAAATTTTAGATAAACTATCTTTGATTTAGAAGCATTACCTCTCGACGTTTTTTACCTTTATATTTAGACAACGGTCTAATTAATTTATTAGAAGCATGCTGTTCCATAATATGAGCTGACCAGCCAGTAATTCTAGCCATTACAAATATCG
>CBDDXH010000021.1:0-15927 GCA_965235125.1 Pelagilacustribacter hypolimneticus (SeqCode)
AGGTGAGATAAACTGTAATTCCAATTGGAATTAAAACTATAGCACCCGCTATAAAATTATTTCTTAATCTTGTTAGTAGAGATTTTTTAACTTTTTCTGTCATAATTGATAGCTAGAATAGATAATAAAAACTAATAGTAATATAAAAATTGCAATTAATATTTTATTATCTAAAATCATAAAAATTACTAATATATGATTCATAGCATAAATAGAAGAGAATTTATAAAAGTTTTAGGTTGTGGTTGTACTAGTTTATTTTTGCCTTCTTGTTCTACTGTCCCAATCACTGAAAGAAAGCAACTTTCAATCATTCCTGAAGCAACCATTAACCGTCAGGCAGCTGCAGCATATGAAGATTTTCGTACCAAAGCAAAAATAATTAACTCAGGAAAAGATTTAGATAAAATTATAGAAATTGGAAAAAGAATGGAACTTTCAGTTTCTAAATTTTTTATTGATAAGGATGGAAAGGATCCTACCAGTAATTTTCAATGGGATTATGTTCTGGTTGATAATGATAAAGTTGTAAATGCTTGGTGCATGCCAGGAGGAAAGATTGCAGTTTATACAGGTCTTCTTTCAGTAACGCAGAATGATAATGCACTAGCAGCAGTTATGGGTCATGAAATAGCACATGCTGTTGCAAAACATTCTTTAGAAAGAGCCAGTCAGGCGATATCAGTTAACCTTGGAACAACAGTTGCAGATATTTTTTTGGGCGGCGCTATTAGCAGGACAAGAAATACTATAGGTCAAAATACTGGTATGGATATATTTCAATTAGGAATTTTTAATCCTTTTGGCAGAAAACAAGAAACTGAAGCTGATTACCTAGGTTTAATTTTTGCTTCATTAGCAGCTTTTGATATTAGAGAGTCGGTAAAACTTTGGGAAAGAATGGGAGAAAAAAATAAAGGTAAAGAGCCGCCTCAATTTTTAAGCACACATCCATCTAGTGCAACTAGAATAGATAATTTAAACAAATGGATTACAGAGGTGATAGTGAAGTATCCTCCAATTAAAAGCACCTAAGAGTGGTGAGCCCTGATGGATTCGAACCATCGACACCTTCCTTAAAAGGGAAGTGCTCTACCAACTGAGCTAAGGGCCCTAAAGAAAATTGGTTTTATATACAAAATACAAAGAATTCAAACAAAATTTGATTAATTAAAACATATCTATGTATTTATTGTAGAAGCTCTCAAAGGTTCCTTTTTTTATTTCTTTTCTAATTTCACTCATAAATTGCTGATAAAAATTTATATTATGAAGTGAAATTAACATAGAAGCTAAGATTTCATTAGTTTTGATCAAATGGTTTAAGTAGCTCTTTGAATAATTGTTTAAATTTCTAAGTGAGACATTTTTGTCTAAAGGTGTTTTGTCATTTTGATATTTTGCATTACGTAAATTTAGTTTTCCTTCCCAGGTAAAAGCAAGGCCAGTACGACCAGATCTTGTAGGCATAACGCAATCAAACATATCAATGCCACTTTTGACGGCGCCCAAAATATCTGAGGGTGTACCAACGCCCATTAAATATCTAGGCTTATCTTTTGGCATATAGTCAACTGTTTCATTTAAAATTTTGAACATTTGTTCTTGTGTTTCACCTACGGCTAAACCACCCATGGCATAACCATCAAAATCAATGGCAACTAATTTTTCTAAGCTGTCTAATCTCAGATTTTTATCCAAACCTCCCTGCGCGATGCCAAATAAAGCTTTATTTTTATTTTTACCAAATTCTATTTTGCATCTTTTGGCCCAATTAGTAGATACTTCAATAGCGTTAATTAATTTTTCTTTTTCACTAGTTAATTTTGGACATTGATCTAGAACCATTAAAATATCTGAATTAATAGATTTTTGGATTTGAATACTCTTTTCTGGACTTAATACAAATTTTTTTCCATCAAGATGAGATGAAAAAACAGCGCCAATATTAATATCTATTTTATTTAATTTTGCTAAAGACATTATTTGAAAACCACCTGAGTCCGTTAGGATTGGTTTTTGCCAATTCATATAATTATGTAAACCATTAAATAGATCAAGAATATCTGTTCCTGGTCTAATCATTAGGTGATAAGTATTACCAAGAATAATTTGTGATCCTGTAGATAAAAGATCTTCAATAAAAATACCTTTTACCGTCCCTAAAGTTCCAACAGGCATAAAAGCAGGGGTATCAACTTTACCTCTATGTGTAGAAATTTTACCTAATCTTGCTTTTTCATCTTGAGCAATTAACTCAAAAGAAAAATCAGATTCTTTCATTAAATTTATTTTTTTGATCTTAAGGAAATAATCTTATCAGGTTCATCAACTGAACCATTTGGCCCATCTCCTCTTTTTATTTTATCAACAAAATTCATTCCTTTTATTACTTTACCAAAAGCAGTATAATTTCTGTCTAAATGAGGAGCAGATTCAAAAACTATAAAAAATTGACTATTAGCGCTATTTGGATCTGAAGATCTTGCCATAGATAAAACCCCTTTATTATGGGCTACATCACTAAACTCAGCTTTAAGATCAGGTAAATCCGAACCACCTGTGCCAGCAAGATCTAAATTATAATTTGCTGACTTAGAATTTCCAAATTTAACATCTCCAGTTTGCGCCATAAATCCGTCGATAACTCTGTGAAAAACGACTCCATCATATTTACCTTCGTTAGCTAATGTTTCAAATCTTTTAACATGATTAGGTGCAATTTTAGAGTAAAGTTCTATTTCAACATCTCCATCTTTTAATTTAAGTATCATATTATTCTCCTCTGCGTATATGTTGTTTATAATAAAAAATAAAAATATTAATAAAATAAATAATTTTTTCATTTTATTCTTTCTTTTAGTGATTTAATCACAAATTTTGT
The DNA here is from genome assembly GCA_965235125.1 of Pelagilacustribacter hypolimneticus (SeqCode). Lineage (GTDB taxonomy): Bacteria > Pseudomonadota > Alphaproteobacteria > Pelagibacterales > Pelagibacteraceae > Pelagilacustribacter > Pelagilacustribacter hypolimneticus. Next base: position 2,885 of record CBDDXH010000021.1, read on the forward strand.
TACAAATTGACTTATATTACCATTTAATTTGGCTATTTCTTTTACAAATTTAGACGAAATAATTTGATTTTCCACATCGGACATTAAAAAAATAGTCTCTATATTTTTGTTTAATTTTTTATTCATGCCAGCAAGTTGAAACTCATATTCAAAATCTGACACAGCTCTTAACCCCCTAATTATAATTGAGGCGTTATACTTTTTACATAAATTTATTGTTAAAATATTAAAAGGAATAATTATAATTTTGTTTTTATTTAATTTCAAATCTGAAAAAAGTGATTTTCTTATTATTTCAATTCTTTTATCAATTGGAAAAAAATAATCTTTATTCTTTGTATTGGTAGCAGCTACTATTAATCTATCACAAATTTTTAAAGACTTTTGGATTACATCGGCATGACCCAGTGTAATTGGATCGAATGTTCCTGGATAAATTGCACTTCTCATTTTCTAATTTATATTATCTTCAATTTTAAATGCAGAAACAACTTTTTCAGTACCAGATAATTTCTTTATTGTAACTCCTTGAGTATTTCTTCCAGCAACTCTAATCTCTTTGACGGAACATCTCATTACGCTTCCTTTGTCAGTAGATAGAACGATTTCATCGTTTTCTTCAACTACTAAAGTTGATGCAACATTTCCGTTTCTTGGAGAATTGATTATTCCAATAATGCCTTTTCCACCTCTATTGGTAACTCTAAACTCTAAAAAAGAGGTTCTTTTACCAAAACCATTTTCAGTAATAGATAATATATATTTTTCTAAACCTTTTTTTATTTTTTCATCTTTATTAATAATTTTTGAATCAATTTTTGGTGTATCTAATATCGATAAAGAAATAGCTTTATCATTATCAGATAATTGAATGCCTCTAATTCCTTTTGAAGATCTGCCTTTAAATAATCTAAGTTTTTTTGCCATGAATCTAATGCATTTTCCATTTTTGGTACTAATCATTATATCTTGGTCGTCCCTACAAATTTTGACACCAATTATTTTATCATTGCTTTCTAATTTCATGGCAATTTTACCGTTTGCATTAATATTGGCAAAGTCTTCGAGACTATTTTTTCTTACGTTTCCATTAGCTGTAACAAAAACAACTAATAAATTTTTCCAAACAGTCTCATCTTCAGGCAAAGGCATGATAGAACTAATAGTTTGATGGTTTTTTAAAGGTAGAATATTAAATAGAGATTTACCTTTTGAGCTAGAGGTGCCTTCAGGAATTTTCCAGGCTTTAATTTTATAAGCAAGCCCTTCAGATGAAAAAAAAACTACAGGGGTGTGAGTATTAGCTGTAAAAATTTGAACTACAAAATCTTCATCCCTTGTAACAATACTTGATTTTCCAATACCGCCTCTTTTTTGAGATTTCAAACTATCAAGAGAACTTCTTTTAATATAGCCTTGATTAGTTATATTAATAACAACAAACTCTTTTTGAATAGTCTCTTCAATACTATAATTTAATTCAGCATCTGTAATCTTTGTTCTTCGTGGAACAGCAAACTTAGTCCTGATCTCCATTAATTCATCGGTTATTAATTTATAGAGTTCTTTTTTAGAGCTTAAGATTTTATTGTATTGAATTATTAAATCAGACAATTTGTTAATTTCTGTTTCAATCTCACCTATTCCATAAGCAGTTAATTTTTGAAGTCTAAGTTCTAAAATTGAATTAACTTGCTCCTCTGAAAGCTCGTAGCTAGAAGGATTTTTCTTATTCTCAATTAAAGTAATTAATTTAATACTTTTTTTAATCTTCCATTTTTTAGATAAAAGATTTTTTTTTGCTGTGTCTGCGTCTTTAGAATTTTTAATAATTTTTATTACTTCATCAATATTTTCAACAGCGGTAGCTAAACCAATCAAGATATGAGCTCTTTCTTCTGCTTTTAGTAAATCAAATTTTATTCTTTTAGTTAAAGTTTCTTCTCTAAATTTGACAAATTCAACAATAAATTCTTTTAAATTAAAAATTTTTGGTTTGTTGTCGACAATTGCAAGTGTATTAAAACTAAATGAGCTTTCAATGCTTGTTAATTTATAAAGTTGCCTTCGAATGGTTTCGCCTTCAACTCCTTTTTTTAAATCAATGACCACTCTAATACCTTCTCGATTAGACTCGTCTCTAATATCGCTTATACCTTCAATTTTTTTTTCTCTTGCAAGCTCAGCAATTCTTTCAACTAAGATCGATTTATTTATTTGATATGGAATTGATTTAATAATTAAAATTGATCTATCATTTTTTAATACTTCTTCATCAATTTCTCCTCTAATTTTAAACGATCCTCTTCCTTTGTTATAGCCTTCCTTGATAATATCTGTTCCTATAATTACGCCTCCAGTTGGAAAATCCGGACCAGGAATGTGTTTCATTAATTGCGCTATAGTAATGTCTTTATTGCTTATATAAGCAATAGTTGCATTTATAACTTCACCTAGGTTATGGGGGGGTATACTGGTTGCCATACCAACGGCAATACCGCCTGCGCCATTAACTAAAAGATTTGGAAACTGAGTTGGTAAAACAACTGGTTCTTTTTCCGTTTCATCATAATTATTTCTAAAACTAACTGTATTTTTTTCTAGGTCTTCAGTTAAAAATTGAGAAATTTTTCCTAATTTAGTTTCTGTATAACGCATTGCAGCTGGTGGATCACCATCTATTGAACCAAAATTGCCCTGCCCTTCAATCAAAGGTAAGCTCATTGAAAAATCTTGAACAAGTCTTACGAGTGCATCATAAACAGATTGATCTCCATGAGGATGATACTTACCAATTACATCCCCTACTATTCTTGCAGATTTTCTAAAAGGTTTTGACCAATCGTACCCACCTTTATACATTGCATAAATTATTCTTCTATGCACTGGTTTGAGGCCATCGCGAACATCTGGTAATGCTCTGCTAACTATTACGCTCATAGCGTAAGAAAGATAAGATGAACTCATCTCATCAGAGACTAATATAGGTTTATAAGAATTATTGTTTTGGGTAGTAATATTTTCCATTAAATTTAGAAAGGAATTTCATCATCAAGATCATTAATTGAGGAGGACATATCATCATTCGGTAATGAACTTTTGTTTTCAGTGACTAGATTTGAATTTTCATTTTTATTTTTTCCATCTAACATTGTAAGGCTAGAATTATAACCTTGTAGAACAATTTCTGTAGAATACTTATCTTGGCCAGAACTTTCATCTTTCCATTTTCTTGTACTTAAGGCGCCTTCTATGTAAACATTGGCACCTTTTTTTAGATATTGTTGAACAACATTAACTAGACCTTCATTAAAAATTACAACTCTATGCCACTCCGTTTTTTCTTTTCTTTCACCTGAAGACTTATCTTTCCACGATTGACTTGTGGCAACGCTAAGTCTTGCGACACTTTTACCATTAACCATTTGTTTAATTTCAGGATCAGCACCTAATCTACCAATCAATAGTACTTTATTTAAACTGCCAGCCATAATTTTAAAATCTTAGTATGTGATTTGCTCTTTAATAACAATTAAATTTATATCATATTAACAAGTTAATTATAAGATGATTATGGTCAGGATATAAAAAAATGATTAAAAAAATCATTATAAAAGGTGCAAAAGAACACAATTTAAAAAATATTTCTGTAGACATTCCTAAAGACAAATTAGTTGTCATAACAGGTCTATCTGGATCTGGAAAATCATCTTTAGCTTTTGACACAATTTATGCTGAAGGACAAAGAAGATACGTTGAGAGTCTTTCAGCGTACGCAAGACAATTTTTAGATAAAATGAAAAAACCTAAAGTTGATCTTATAGAGGGATTAAGTCCAGCGATATCAATTGAACAAAAAAATACGTCAAAAAATCCAAGATCAACAGTAGCGACGGTGACTGAAATCTATGATTATATGAGAGTTTTATTTGCAAGAGTTGGGGTCCCTTATTCTCCATTCACTGGAAAACCGATTGTATCTCAGTCTATAAGTGAAATGGTAGATAAAATTAGAGCCCTTCCAAAAAATAATACTATATATTTATTAGCACCGATAGTTAGAGGAAGAAAAGGTGAATATAAAAAAGAAATTTTAAATTACAAAAAAAGAGGTTTTCAAAAAATTAAAGTAGATGGAAAATACTATGAGATAAGTGATTTTCCTGATCTAAATAAAAATATAAAACATGATATTTCCATAATTGTTGACAGAATAATAATTAACTCAAGCACAGGAAACAGATTAGCGGATAGCGTAGAAAGTGCGCTAAATCTATCTAGTGGACTTTTGGTAATAGAGTATGAAGACGAAACTGTTCCTAAAAAATTTAGAAAAATAGAATCTATAACTTTTTCATCAAAATTTTCTTGTCCAGAAAGCGGTTTTACTATTGAAGAAATTGAACCTAGGTTATTTTCTTTTAATAGCCCGTATGGAGCTTGTGAGGAATGTGAAGGGATAGGTCATAATTTAAATATTGATCCAAACTTAGTTGTACCCGATGATAGAAAAAGTTTACAAGATGGTGCTATTGCACCATGGTCTAAATCTTCATCTTTATACTACGCTCAAACTTTAGCTTCAATAGCTAAACATTATAAATTTTCCATGTCAGACCAATGGAAAAAGCTTCCAAAAAAAATACAAGATGTAATTCTATTTGGTTCCGATGAAGAAGAAATAAGTTTTTCTTATGATGATAATTACCAGTCTTACAAAACAAAAAAAACTTTCGAAGGTGTTGTTAATAATCTAGAACGAAGATATTTAGAAACTGACAGCGAATGGAAAAGAGAAGAAATAGCTGAATATCAAAGTGAATCGAATTGTGAAAAATGCAATGGTCAAAGATTAAAAGAAGAATCTTTGTGCGTTAAAATAAATAATCTTAATATAAGTGAAGTTACTAAAAAATCTATCGATGATGCAAAAATTTGGTTTGATGATTTAGATACAATCTTGAATGAAAGAGATAAAAAAATTGCACAACATATATTAAAAGAAATAAATGAAAGACTTAACTTTTTATTGAATGTTGGACTAAATTATTTAACTCTTTCAAGGGAATCTGGAACCTTATCTGGTGGTGAATCACAAAGAATTAGACTCGCATCACAAATTGGCTCAGGACTTACAGGAGTACTTTATGTTTTGGATGAACCATCAATTGGTTTACACCAAAGAGATAATAAAAAATTAATTACTGCTTTAAAAAAACTTAGAGATCTTGGGAATACTGTTATAGTTGTTGAACATGATACGGAAACAATGGAAAACGCTGATCATATTATTGATTTAGGTCCTGAAGCAGGAATATATGGAGGTGAGATTGTTGCTCAAGGAAATTATGAAGAAATAGTTAAAAGTGAAAAAAGCATTACTGGTAATTATTTATCTGGAAAAAAATATATCTCTTTACCAAAAAAAAGAAGAAATGCTAAGAATGGTCGATTTTTAGAAATTCTCGGAGCTTCGGGTAATAATTTAAAAAATGTTGATCTTAAAATTCCAATTGGTACTTTTACTTGTGTAACGGGAGTTTCAGGAAGTGGTAAATCTACACTAATTTTACACACACTTTTTAATGCTCTAAATTTAATTTTAAATAATAATAAATCTAGAAAAACACCTAAATCTTTTAAAAACTATAAGGGAACTGAGTTAATAGATAAAATTATAGATATCGATCAGTCTCCTATTGGTAGGACGCCTAGATCTAACCCAGCTACTTACACAGGAGCATTTGGTCCTATTCGAGACTGGTTTGCATCTCTGCCAGAAGCGAAGGCAAGAGGTTACAAAATAGGAAGATTTTCATTTAACGTTAAAGGTGGAAGATGTGAAACATGTGAAGGAGACGGAGTAATTACCTATGAAATGCATTTTTTACCAGATGTTTTTATACCTTGTGATAACTGTAAGGGCACAAGATATAATAGAGAAACTTTGGAAATAAGATTTAAAGATAAAAATATAGCTGATATTTTAGATATGACAGTAGATGAAGGTTGTGTTTTTTTTGAAAATATTCAATCAGTTGGTTCTAAATTAATTACACTTAAACATGTTGGATTGGGCTATATAAAAATAGGCCAACAAGCCACCACATTATCGGGTGGAGAAGCACAAAGAATAAAATTGGCAAAAGAACTATCTAAAAGATCAACGGGTCGTACTTTATATATTTTAGATGAGCCAACTACAGGCTTACATGCTCATGACATAAAAAAACTTTTAGAAATTCTTCAAGCATTTGTAAATACGGGAAATACAGTAGTTGTAATAGAACACAACCTAGATGTAATCAAAACTGCAGATTGGATTGTAGATATGGGACCTGAAGGAGGTGTACAAGGTGGTAAAATTATAGCTGAAGGAACACCAGAAAAAGTAGCTGAAACTAAAGGAAGTTACACTGGAGAATTTCTCAAGAATATTTTATTTAGGGATACAATGAAAAAAACTGCATAATTTTTTTAATTATGTTATAATGGAATCATGGGAAATATATTACAATCTCTATCTAAAACAGTTCATGCTTCGGTTATTTTAGCTATTTTACTTTTTCTTGGAATGCATTTTTTTGGCGAAGGTTTTGCATTTGACAGAATATTTTGGAGTTGGTTATCAAGATACGTACATGTCATCGTAGCAACTATGTGGATTGGTTTGCTGTGGTATTTTAATTTTGTTCAAATTCCTAATATGTCTAAAATTTCTGATGAACAAAAACCTGCTATAACAAAAGTAATAGCTCCTGCTGCATTACTCTATTTCAGATGGGCTGCCGCGTTTACTGTTGTGTCTGGCTTAATTCTAGCGCATTTAAATGGTTATGCCCATGAAGCTTTGAAACTTGGCATTGGAAGTGGTTATGGAAAAAATACGGTAGTTGGTATTGGAATGTGGTTGGGAATAATTATGGCTTATAACGTTTGGTTTGTAATTTGGCCAAATCAAAAAAAAGCTTTAGGGATGGTTGATTGTCAACCTGAGGAAAAAGCTAAATCTGCAAGAACTGCAATGTTGTTTTCAAGAACTAATGCTTTGCTATCTTTGCCTATGCTGCTTTCGATGGTAGCTGCTCAAAATCTTTACTAAATAATTAAATATTTTCTTCTTTAAGCAAAGTTTTTTGTGTAACTTTAAAATAATTTAGAGCTGGGCTAGCTATAAATATTGAAGAATAAGTTCCAATAATAATACCTAAAATCATTGCAAATGAAAAACCCCTTAAAATTTCACCACCAAAAACAAATATAGAAACGACCGCTAAAAGAGTAGTACCAGACGTAATTATCGTTCTTGAAAAAGTTTCATTTATTGAAATATTAGCTATTTCATTTGTATTTATTTTTGAATATTTGAGCAAATTTTCTCTTATACGATCATAAATAACTACAGTATCGTTAATGGAGTAACCAACTATTGTTAAAACGGCTGCGACGATAGAGAGGTTCACTTCTAAAGACAGAATAGAAAATATTCCAAGAGTAATAATAACATCGTGAATCAATGCTATTATAGAACCAAGACTAAATTGCCATTCAAATCGTATCCATAAATAAAAAAAAATGCCGGCAAAGGATAAAACTATTGCAATTATACCTTGTTTAAGCAGATCATCACTTACTTTAGGACCAACGCTCTCCACTCTTCTGAAATTTACCTCAGAACCTATTTTTTTTGAAATATTATTTTTAAGTTCAGAAATAAATTTTTCAATTTCCTCAGGATTTTTTTCAAATTTTATTAAAAAATCATTCTCTTTACCAAACTGTTTGACATTTACCTCGCCTAGTTTATTTGCGTTAAGAGATTCTCTAATTTGTTGAATTTTAATATTTTTATCAGAAACTCTAATTTCTATTAAAGTTCCACCCTTAAAATCTACACCATAATTAAGTCCTTTGAAAAATAGGAAAGAAAGACTAACAACCATAGCTATAAATGAGCAAATAATTGCTGTTTTAAAAAATTTAGAATAGTTGGTTGAATTATTCATTATAAATTAAAATATTTCCCCTGTCTATCATTCAAAACAACAACTGACGTTAAGTGTCTAGCAATAAAATATGCAGAAAAAAGAGTAGTTATAATTCCAACGCCTAAAGTAATTGCAAATCCTTTTACTGGACCTGAGCCAAAAATAAATAACATAATTGTTGCTATTAAAGTTGTTAGATTTGCGTCAATTACTGTAATTTTAGCTTTATTATAACCAACATCAAAAGCATGGATTATAGATTTCTCAGTTTTTAATTCTTCTCTTATTCTCTCATAAATTAAAACATTTGAGTCAACTGCCATACCAACTGTTAAAATAATTCCAGCTATTCCAGGAAGTGTTAGAGTAGCTTCTATTGCTGTTAGAAAACCCATTAATAAAATTAAATTTGAAATAAGTGCAATATTAGAAATCAAACCAAAAATTTTGTATTTATAAAGCATATACAAAACAACTAAGACAAAACCAATTATGAATGAAAAAATACCTGCATCTATAGAGTCTTTTCCAAGATCTGGTCCAACTGTTCTCTCTTCAACAATTTTAATTGGTGTCGGCAAGGCACCAGATCTTAGCAGTAAAGCTAAATCGGTAGCTTCTTGAAAAGAAAAACCACCTGAAATAGTTCCTGAGCCACCAGTAATTGCTTCTCGAATTTGTGGAGCACTAATTACATTATTATCAAGTATTATTGCTAATCTTCTTCCTACATTTTCAGTGCTAATTTTGCCAAATTTTTGAGCTCCTAATCTATCAAGAGTAAAAATAACTAACGGTTGATTGGATTGATTGTCAAATTTAGGTTGTGCATCAACCAAATTATCACCACTTATAACTACTCTTTTATTGACCGTGAGCTCCTCGTTGGTTTCTGCTAAAATAAGTTTTTCTGATCCAAATTCATCATCACTTGAAACCAATCTAAAAGTTAGTTGAGCCGTTTTACCAAGTAATTCTTTTACTCTCTCGGGATTATCTATACCTGGAAGCTCTACTAATATTTGTTTATCGCCTCTTTGTAATATAGTTGGCTCTTTAGTTCCTATATCGTCAATTCGTCTTCTAATTATCTCAATTGATTGTTTTAAAGCAGCATTATTAAGACTCACTTGACCGTAATTAGAAAATTTAATTATAGCTTTATTTTGATCAAAATTTAAATCAAGTTCAAAAGTATTATATTCAGATATAAAATTATTAATTAAATTTTCTTTATTTTTTAAAAAAAAAAAATTTTTTAATTTTGTTTGTTGTTCCTGATTAATTAAAAAAGAAATATTTTCTTTAGATATCAAGAAATCTTGAAATGATATTTCATTTTCACTTAATAATTTTTTAATTGGAATAACTTTACTTTGTAATTTTTGATTTATTAATGGCGAGGTATCTATTTCAAGTAAAATATAAGATCCACCTTGTAAATCAAGTCCTAAATTAAGCTTTTTGTTAATCCAATTATTATTTTTGAAATTTAGAAAAGAAAAAAAAATAGCAATTAAAAGAATAAAATATATTAGAAAAACTTTTTTTTTTGTAAAATTAAGCACAAAAAATATTAATTAGATAAATTCTTTTTTAGTAAACTTGTGACGGTGGATTTTATAATTTGTACTTTAACATTATCGCCTAATATAACTTCAATTCTATCATCATCCATTACTCTATCAACTGTTCCTATGATTCCCCCAGAAGTAATTACTTCATCTCCGCGTTTAAGTGATGCTACCATCGATAAATGATCTTTAGCTCTTTTTTGCTGAGGTCTAATTAAAAAAAAGTAAAAAATTACAAAGATTAATATTAAAGGTATAAATTGAACTATTCCTTGTCCGTTCATAATTTAAAGGTAATTATAATATATAAGTTATTATAACAAGAAATTAATTAGTAAATACTAAATTTTATCTAAATTATTCATATATTTTTTAAGAACATTTGGAATTGAAACTGATCCATCGGCATTCTGATAATTCTCGATTAAAGATATCATTAGTCTTCCCACGGCCAAAGCGGAGCCATTTAATGTACCTACAAAATCTGTTTCTTGAGATGATTTAAATTTAGCATTCATCCTTCTCGCTTGAAAAGATCCGCATGAAGAACAGCTTGATATTTCTCTATATTTATTTTCTGATGGTATCCAAACTTCTAAATCAAAAGTTTTTTCAGCGCTAAAACCCATATCACCTGAACTTAATAAAACAACTTGATATGGAATTTCTAATAATTTTAATATTTCCTCAGCGCAATTTAACATCCTATCTAATTCGAATAGACAATTTTTGGGATCAACTATACTTACCAATTCAACTTTATAAAATTGATGCTGTCTCATCATCCCCTTGGTATCTTTTCCATAACTACCTGCCTCTTTACGAAAACATGGAGTTGCTGCGACATATCTTAAAGGTAGTAATTTAAAATCAATAATTGAATCTCGAACTAAATTAGTTAAGGCGACCTCAGCGGTGGGTATTAAAAATTTTCTTTCTTCCTCTTCATTTAATTTAATTTCAAATTGATCTTCCTCAAATTTTGGTAACTGACCAGTTCCAAACATAACATTTTCATTAACTAAAAGTGGTGGAGAAATTTCCTTATATGAAAACTTAGCTGTATGTACATCTAACATAAAATTAATTAATGCTCTTTCTAATAATGCAAAATTTGAATTAAGTATGACAAAACGTGAGCCTGAAAGTTTTGATGAGTTTTTGAAATCAATTTGATTATTTTTTTCTCCGATATCAACATGGGACTTAATTGGAAAATTAAACTTTCTTATATTACCCTTAGAACGTATTAGTTTATTTGATTTTTCGTCTTTGCCAATCGGAACTTCATCGAGAGCGATATTTGGAATATGAGATAAAATATTAAAAATTTTATTTTGCAATTGACTTTGAGATTTAAACAAAGAATCAATTTCGGTAGTTAACTTTTTAGAAAGATTGAAGTTTAATTTATCTTTTGTCTTAGATAATAGTTTTTTTTCTTGTTCTTTTTTTTCTTTTTTTTGAATTATTTCTCTATTATCCTCATCTAATTTGATCAATTCATCAAAATTTATAAGGGTATTTCTTTCGGAAATTTTTTTTTTATAAAAATTTAAATTTTTTCTAATATCTTTTATATTGTGCATCTTATTTCTTCTCTATAAATTTAATTATAAAAATAGATAATTCATAGAGTAATAGCAATGGTACGGCTAAACCAATTTGGGAAATTGGATCTGGTGGTGTTAAAAGAGCTGCTACTATAAAAATTATAACCACAAAATATCTTCTTCTTTTTTTTAAGTACTCAGAATCGATTACACCAATTCTAGCCAATAAACTTAGTATAATGGGTAGTTGAAAAGTTATGCCAAAAGCAAATATTAATGTCATTATTAATGATAAATATTCATTTACTTTTGCTTCTAGTTGAATAGCAATGACTCCTGGTTCGGCTACTGTTTCAAAACTTAAAAAAAATTTTATCGCTACTGGCATTATAAAATAATAAACTAAACATCCTCCCAAAATAAATAAAGTTGGGGTTGCTATTAAATAAGGAAGAAGTGCTTGTTTTTCATTTTTATATAAACCTGGTGCTATAAATTTCCATATTTGAGTTAAAAAAATTGGACTTGATATAAAAAGAGCAGCAAAAAAAGCTACTTTTAAGTATGTTAGAAAAGCTTCATGTAAAGCTGTAAATATTAATCTTCTATCTAATTCATTTGACAACAAAGCATCTGAATAAGGTTGAACAAGAAAACGATAAATATCTACAGAAAAAAACCAACAAATCAAAAAAATAAATATAAAAAAAATAAATGATTTTATAAGTCGAGATCTTAATTCTGTTAAATGACCAACAAAACTTCCTGAGTTATCATTTTGATTGTCATTTGATGTCATCTTGATCTGTGTCTTTTTTTTCTTTAGTAGATAATGAATTATTTTCTTCAATATTTGTAATTTGATTTATATTTGACTGAACATCAGAAAAGTAATTTTTGATTGTTCTGATCCAAGTTCCTATTTTTTTTAAGACAATTGGAAAATCTTTTGGTCCAATAACAACAATTGCTACGACTACTATAATTAGTAATTCAAACCATCCAATTTGTGGCATTGAAATTAATGTTTATTGGAATTGTCTTGATCGTCTTTTTTTTCGTTTGTAGAATCAGGTGTGTCAGACAAACCTTTCTTAAAACTTTTTATTCCTTTTGCTACATCCCCCATTAATTCAGATATTTTTCCACGACCAAATAAAAGGACGATTAAAACAACTATTATTGCAATTTGCCATGGACCGATACTCATAAGTTTCTTATATACAATATTTTGATTTAAATAAATATTTATTTAATCAGAATTTGAAGTTTCATCTATGGCTTTTTCTATATTTAAGTAGATATCTTCCTTCTTGTTTTGAGACTGTTCTTTGTAAAATTTGCCAGTACCAAAAATTGATGAATCAATACTTGCCATATCAATCAAACCGGCTGAACTAAGTTCATCTACGTTCGGTAAATCAGTTAATTTCTGAATATTAAAATGGTGAAGAAAGTTTTCAGTAGTAGCGTATTGAATAGGTTTACCAATCACATCTTTTCTGCCTGCTGGTCTCACCCAATCAAGTTCGAGCAATATTTCAATTGTATTAGTGCCAAAAGCGACACCTCTAATTTCTTCTATCTCTGATCTTGTTACGGGCTGATGATAAACAATTATTGCTAATGTTTCTAAGGTAGCTCTAGATAATTTTCTTTCGGTGGACTTTTGAAGTGACATCAGATTTACTAAATCTTTAGAGGTTCTAAATGACCACTTATCTTTAATACAAACTAAATTTATTCCTCTTTGAGTATAGTCAGATTGTAAATTTTCCAAAATTTTCTTAATATTATTTGTACTTTGAACTCTTTTTTCAATAGTTTCTATATCTAAAGGCTCATCAGCAGCAAATAGGATTGCCTCAACTTGTTTTTCTAATTTATTTAAACTATTTGGAAACTTAATAATGTTGTTTATTTTTTTT
>CBDDXH010000022.1:0-15362 GCA_965235125.1 Pelagilacustribacter hypolimneticus (SeqCode)
CTTTATTAGTCGGCCAAATATCTTTTAAGAATATATCTTTCCCCGATTGATCTTTGCCTAAAGGTGTTTTGTACAAATCAAAATACATTGTACCTGCTAAAGCGTAAGCAACAACGAGTGGAGGGGATGCTAAATAATTAGCTTTTACATCTGGGTTAATTCTACCTTCAAAATTTCTATTGCCTGATAAAACAGAGACGGCATATAGATTTTGTTTTTGAATAGCATCAGAAATATTTTGGTTTAATGGACCAGAATTACCAATACAAGTTGTGCAGCCATAACCCACTAGATGAAAACCAAGTTGGTCTAAATATTTATTTAATCCAGCTTTTTCTAAGTAATCAGTTACAACTTGTGAACCAGGAGCAAGCGAAGTTTTAACCCAAGGTTTTACTTTTAATCCTTTTTCGATAGCTTTTTTTGCTAGTAAACCTGCTCCAATTAAGACACTTGGATTTGAAGTGTTGGTGCAAGACGTAATAGCGGCAATGACGATATCGCCATCTTTTATACTATAGTTCGTCCCTTCAACTTTGGCTTCTATAACTTTATCTCTTTTTGTATTTTCTTTAAAAACTTTTGCAAATGAAGTTGCAGCTTCTGTCAGTAAAACTTTATCTTGTGGTCTTTTGGGTCCTGAAATACTTGGTACAACTGTTTTTAAATCTAAAGATAAGGTGTCGGTGAAAACCATATCATGACTTGACCAAAAACCTTGAGCTTTTGAATAAGTCTCAACTAAATCAATAGTACTTTGATCTCGACCAGAAAATTTTAAATATTTTAATGTTTCTTCATCCACTGGAAAGAAACCACATGTTGCCCCATACTCTGGTGCCATATTAGCAATCGTTGCTCTATCAGCTAATGTTAAATTTTTTAAACCTGCTCCATAAAATTCAACAAATTTTCCAACGACTCCTTTTTGTCTTAACATTTGTGTAACTGTTAAAACCAAATCTGTAGCTGTTGTTCCTTCTGTTAATTTACCTTTAAATTCAAAACCAATAACTTCTGGAATTAACATGGAGATAGGTTGGCCCAACATCGCAGCTTCTGCTTCGATACCTCCAACGCCCCAACCTAAAACTGATAAACCATTAACCATTGTAGTATGACTGTCTGTGCCAACTAAAGTATCCGGATAAGCATAAGAAACTCCATCTAGATCGGTCGACCAAACCACTTTAGCTAAATATTCTAAATTAACTTGGTGGCAGATTCCTGTGCCTGGAGGAACTACTCTAAAATTATTAAAAGCTTTCTGGCCCCATTTTAAAAATGAATATCGTTCACCATTTCTTAAAAATTCTTGAGCGACATTTTTTGAAAAAGAATCTTTTGTTGCATATGCATCAACCATTACCGAATGGTCGATCACGAGATCAACGGTTGACAAAGGATTTATTTTTTTAGGATCTTTATTTTTAGCCTTAACAGCATCACGCATTGCCGCTAGATCAGCAACTGCGGGGATGCCCGTATAATCTTGCATTAAAACTCTGGCGGGTCTGTAAGCTATTTCAGTATTTGATTTTTTAGTTTTTAACCACTCTTTAAGAGCTAAAATTTGTTCCTTATTAACTGTTAAATCATCTTCGTGTCTAAGTAAATTTTCTAATAAAACCTTAAGCGATTTAGGAAGTTTTGAGATACCTGTTAGTCCGTTTTCCTCTGCTTTTTTGAGATTAAAAATTTTATAATTCTTTGAGGAAACTTTAATCTCGTCTAAGCATTGAAATGAATTTTTACTCTTTTTCAGCATGCGCTATACATAAAACAATATCATGCAAAGGATAAGCAAAAAAGACATTGAATAATTGAAAGTCTTTATAAATTTTTCATTCGAGACAAATTTTCTCAGGTATTTTCCAAGTAAACACCAAAAACTGATACTCGTGAAAGCCATAAAGAGCATAACAAAAATTACAAAAAAAGAATCTCTTAAATAATTTTCATTTGGGTTAATGAAAGTCGAAACAATGAGCATGGCAAGCAGAACGGCATTTGGATTTACAAATTGAAAAAGAAACATATTAATAAAAGTAACAGGAGCTTTAGTTTCTTTTGATTCTTCTGTTTTCACAAAAGATATACTGTAAGCCAGATAAATTAAATAAAGTGTACCTAAACCTTTAATAATATTTTGTAAGAAAGGAAATTTTTGAAATACAACAATTAATCCGGATGCAAAAATAATCAAAAGAAAAGGAAAACCTAAACCAACACCTAGTATTAAAGGTAGCGTTTTTCTAAAACCAAAATTAAATCCTGAATGCGAAGCAATAATATTATTGGGCCCAGGTGAATAAGAAGTTGCTATACCAAATAAAATAAGTGGAACTAACTGAGAATACATTTATTGCTTATTGCGGCACTCTAAATTTTTTATGACAAGCGGTGCAGTTTCCCCACATTAATTCTTTTTCTAATGCAGTCAGATCGGAAGTTTCTGTATTTAATTTCTTAGCTAATTCTAAAACATCTGATGAAGATTTTTGCATCAAAGCATTAAACTCATCTTTATTTTCCCAGATGCTGGGAAGAGCTTCTGTTTTAAATCCCGTTTTTGAGTTTTCAGGAAAATAATCTGGCAACTTTTTATAATTTTCAGACATTTCGCTCAAATATTTTTTAGCTTGATCAAAATTTTTTGCTTTAATGGATGCTGATACAGCTTTTGCTGTATTATAATTTTTACTAAATATGGCTTTTCTCTCTTTTATAATTTCCTCTGAAGAATAAACTGAAGTAAGAGATATTACTGATAAGAAAATAACGAAACTTAGTTGAAAAATTTTTTTCATTCTTTATTATAAATTTAATGATTAGAAACAATATATCTCAATACGGTTTAATTGCAAAAATATTTCACTGGGTTACTTTCTTTTTTTTAATCATCCAAATTCCTTTTGGTTTTTATATAAGCGAACTTGAATTTTCAATGGAAAGAGCAAATTTTGAAAACTACCACAGCTTAAGCGGAATAGTTATTTTTTACATTGTTTTAGCAAGATTAATTTGGAAGTTTTTAAATCCTTCACCTAAAATTTTAGGGGTACCTTTGTGGCAAATGTTTATAGCTAAAATTAATCATTTTTTACTTTACGTTTTTATGTTGATGATCATTATTTCTGGCGTTTTAAAAAAATTTTATATTGAGGCAACGGTTAATTTACTCTTTTTTAACATTCAAAGTTCAAAGACCGTTTTTAAACTTTCAGATTTTTTTAGTACAATGCATGAATTGAGCAATATCATATTGATAGCTTTAATATTGCTTCACATACTTGCCGTAGTGTTTCATCACTTGGTTTTAAAAGATAAAATCTTAAAAAAAATTACTTAAGCTATTTCAAGCCCGTTTTCTGCTTTTTGTGAAGGATGTAACAAAACTACTTTACCATCTTTTTCTATTGCGCCTAAAACTAAGACTTCAGAAATAATTCCTGCTATGTTTTTAGTTGGAAAATTACAAACGCCCATCACTTGTTTGCCCACTAAACTTTTTTCATTGTAATAATCAGCTATTTGAGCAGAAGATTGTTTAATACCTATTTCGGATCCAAAATCAACTTTTAAAACCAAAGATGCTTTTCTAGCCTTTTCATTTTTTTTAACCCCAATGATTGTGCCTAGTCTAATATTAACTTTTTTAAAATCTTCATATTTAATTTCCATTTTTGCTCCTTTCAAAAAAAAGGGGGCTTTCGCCCCCTTTTAAATAAGTTTTATTTATAAATTATAGAGGTTTGTAGTTTCCTTTTGAGAATTTATAAAAAATGTAAAGCGGATCTTCTTTTGTTGCAACGACATCGCCTTTTTTATCAAAACTAATTTTACCTATAACAGTATCAAAAGTGTTTGATCTCATCGCATTAATTAGATCTTTGCTTTTTACAGATTTAGCTTTCGTTGCTGCTTGTTCAAAAACTTGTAAAGCTGCGTAAGAATACAATACATATCCTTCTGACGTTAAGCCTGCAGACTCAAATTTTTTAACTACGGCAGTAGCGCTTGCTTTATTTCTAGGATCTGGACCAAAAGTCATTAACGTACCTTCACCAGCATCACCAGCAATACTCCAATATTCTGTAGTAACTAAAGCATCTCCGCTTATGATTTGAACAGACATGCCTTGGTCTTTCATTTGTTTAGCAATTAAACCTGCTTCAGTGTGATAACCACCAATGTATAAAACATTAATATTGTTTGATTTTAATTTTGAAACTAAAGCAGAATAATCTTTTTCACCTGCAGTATAAGCTTCGTACATAGCTTCAGTTAAACCAGCTGCATTCATGAATTTCTTAGTTTGATCTGCTAATCCTTTTCCGTAAGTAGATTTATCATGAGCAATTGCAACTTTTTTACCTTTGTATTTATCAGCTATCCATTTTCCAGCAACTTCACCTTGTTGATCGTCTCGACCACAAACTCTAAATACGTTGTCTCCTTTAGCTTTGTCAGTTAAGTCTGGATTAGTTGAAGCTGGAGATACTTGTACTATACCATTTTCAGAATAAATTGCTGAAGCAGGAATAGAAGAACTTGAACAGAAGTGACCTGCAACAAAAACTGCTTTTAATCCAACAAGTTTATTTGCAATTGCAACAGCTTGTTTAGGATCGCAAGCATCATCTGCGACTTCTAATTTTACTTTCTGGCCGTTAATTCCGCCTTTGGCATTAACGTCTTTGGTCCACATTTCTGCACCAAATTTCATTTGCTCTCCGAATACTGCGTTGTCTCCGGTCATAGGACCTGCAGAAGCAACTACGATATCAGCTCTTACTGCAAAGTTTCCAAGCACCAAAAAAGCAGCTATCAAAGAGATAGTTTTTTTTAAATTGCCTAACATATTTTTCCTTCGTTGATTGATTAATTAATTAATGTGTTATTTAACAATAGTGTTTGAAAATTGTAAATGGCTTAAATATGCAACACAGACTTATTAAAAAGAGCTTTTGACACTGCCCTCAAGATAAGCTGATTGCACATCTTTATTATTTAACAATTCACGTCCTGTTCCTTGCATAGATACTTTTCCGTTAACAAGAACATAAGCCCTATCCGCCAATTCAAGAGCTTTTTTAGCATTTTGTTCTACTAAAAATATAGTTACTTTTTTTTCTCGATTAATGTTTTTAATAGCAAGAAATATTTGATTAACTAATTTAGGAGCTATCCCTAAAGATGGTTCATCTAACAATAACATCTTGGGGTTACTCATAAGAGCTCTGCCGATTGCTAACATTTGTTGTTCACCGCCAGATAAAGTTCCGCCTCTTTGTTTTTTTCTATCATTTAAAATAGGAAATAAATCAAAAATATTTTTTACATCTTTGTTATAATATTTCCCTTTGTTATAAGCATAAGACCCAATTTTTAAATTTTCTTCTACAGTAAGTTTAGAAAAAATACGTCTTCCCTCTGGAACTTGTGAAATGCCTAAATGAACAATAGTATGAGGATCTTCTTTTTCAATATTCTTGCCTTCAAAGATAATAGATCCCGTTCTTGATTTATTAACTCCACTTATCGTCATCAATAAAGTTGATTTACCTGCTCCGTTAGCACCAATTAAAGTTACAATTTCTCCACTATTAACTTTTATATCAACGCCTCTAAGGGCTTGGATTTTATTGTAAAAAGTTTCTACTTTTTTAATTTCTAACATTATTCCTCTGTTCCTAGATAAGCTTCTATAACTTGTTTATTTTTAGTTGTTGCTTCAGGTGTTCCTTCAAATATTTTTTTTCCGTAATTTAAAACAATGACATGGTCTGAAATATTCATAACCACACTCATGTCGTGTTCAATAAGCAAAATGCCTGTTTGCTTTTCATTTTTAATAAATTTTAAAAGTTTATTTAACTCCACTGACTCTTTTTGATTTAACCCAGCTGCAGGTTCATCAAGACAAAGAAGTCTTGGTTCAATACACATCGCTCGAATAATTTCTAATTTTCTTTGATCTCCATATGATAAATCTCCAGCATCATCGTCTGCTCTTGAAGTTAATCCAACTATATCAAGCCAGTATTTTGCTTTAGCTACAGCTTCATTTTCTTTATCTTTATATCGTTTCAAATTTAACAAACCAAAAATACTATAACCAGATGCTTTCATAAGCTCATTGTGTTGGGCAACTAGTAAATTTTCTAAAACCGACATAGCTGGAAAAAGTCTTATATTTTGAAAAGTTCGAGCGACTTTAGCTTGTGCGGCAATTCTAAAATCTTTAAATTTGTTTAGTAAAATTGTTTTATTATTATTATTTAGCAACATTTCACCGAGAGTAGGTTTATAAAAACCAGTCAAACAATTAAAAACTGTAGTTTTACCGGCACCATTAGGTCCTATAATTGAAGTGATTTCATTATGATTTGCTGCAAAGCTTAAATCGTCAATAGCTGTTAAGCCTCCAAATTTCATTGTTAAATTTTTAACAGCTAATAATTGCTGGCTCATTTCTTCTCTCCGAATAACTTAATTGTGGGCTCTCTATTATCTAAAATTCCTTTAGGTTTAAAAAGCATAATTAAAACCATGGACAATCCAAAAGCGATCATTCGAAATTGTTCTAACTCTCTAAAGATTTCGGTAACGCCAATTAAAAAGATAGCAGAAAGAACTATGCCAGTTTGTGAACCCATGCCTCCCAAAACAACTATTGCAACAATAATTGCAGATTCAATAAATGTAAAACTCTCAGGACTTACAAAGCCTTGTTTGGTTGCAAAAAAAGATCCAGCAATCCCACCAAACATAGCACCAATAGCAAAAGCAGTAAGTTTAGTATTCGTTGGATTAACTCCAAGTGACTTACAGGCAATTTCATCTTCTCTTAAAGCTTCCCAAGCTCTGCCAACAGGCAGTCTTCTTATTCTTAAGGTAAAATAATTTGTGATTAACGCTAAAATTAAAATGACATAGTAAAGAAATATCATTTTATGAGAGTTAGAAAATTCTAAATTGAAAAAAGTATGGAAAGGTATACTTCCTTCTTTTGGGTTTTCTGTAAATTCTAAACCAAAAAAAGAAACTTTTGGAATCCCTCCTATTCCATTTGGTCCGTTAGTTAAATCATTCCAATTAATAAGTATAATTCTTATAATTTCTCCAAACCCTAAAGTAACTATAGCTAGATAATCTCCACGTAATCTTAAAACTGGAAAGCCTAATAAGATTCCAAAAAAAGCTGCAAAAATTCCAGCGAGCGGCAAACAAATCCAAAATGACAAACCAAAAGTCGTTGAGATTAATGCAAATGAATAAGCACCTACAGCATAAAAAGCTACGTAGCCAAGATCTAATAAACCTGCAAGACCAACTACAATATTAAGTCCCCATCCTAACATAATGTAAGTCAAGACCCATATCCCAACATCTAAAATATATAGATCGGTAAAAGGTAGAAAAGGAAATACAAGTGCAAACAATATTCCTGTGATTGCAAACTGTTTGCCTTTACCTGAAAAAAATTCCGATATATTATTTGTAATATTTGAGAGAAAAATAATTTTTTCTTTCCTACTCGAATTTAAATTAATTAAAAAACGACCAATAGTACAAACGATGACTAAAAAAGCAGTTAACTCCCATTGGGGATCTATATACAAACCTTCTTTCTGTAATTTTGTTCTAAGTCCAACAATAGGACCAAATAAAATTAGAGAAATAAGCCCTGTAAATAAACTATCTTTTATATTTTTTTTTAAATCTTCAGATAGCATGCCAATTTAAACCTTTTCAATGTCTGGCTTGCCAAGAAAACCTGTTGGGAAAAAAATCAAAGTTATAATTAGAATACTAAAAGCTGCTACATCTTTATATTCACCGCCAATATAACCAGACCACATAGTTTCAATAAGTCCTATGATTAATCCGCCTAACATTGCTCCTGGTAAAGAACCAATGCCCCCGAGCACTGCAGCCGTAAATGCTTTGATACCTGCTAAAAATCCAATGTGAAAATCAATAGTACCGTAATAAAGGACAAACATCATTCCAGCAACTGATGCTAAAGAAGAGCCAATAATAAATGTAACCGATATAGTTCTATCAACATTGACCCCAAGTAATGCAGCCATAGTTTGATCTTGTTCACACGCACGTTGCGCTCTACCTAAATCTGTTTTGGTGATTAGATAGGTAAATAAAACCATGAGAGCTACAGTTAAAAAAACCATAAATATTTGCAGATAACTAACAATTACAACAAACTCAGAATCTTTAAAAAACTCCAACTTGCCGTCGATTAAAGGTTGTAATGTTTTTGTTCTTGCACCTTGTGCAACTTGCACAAAGTTTTGCAAAATAATTGACATACCTAATGCAGAAATAAGTGGAGCTAATCTAAAAGATCCTCGTAAAGGTTTGTAAGCTAACTTTTCAACTGTCCAACCATAACAGGCTGTAAAAAACATTGAGATTAATAGAACTAAAAGCAAAACAATAGGTAGAGCAATCCCAGTTAATCCAAAAATAATAAATGTTATTAAAGCAATAAAGGCTCCCACCATAAAAATATCACCGTGAGCAAAATTAATCATACCAATAATACCGTAAACCATGGTGTAACCGATGGCGATTAATCCATAAATAGAACCAAGTGTAACACCGTTAATAGTTTGTTGAATAAAATATTCCATTCTATTTTACCTTATTTAATCTTGTGTGAATATTATCTAAAGCAATACTTAGTTTGCTATAAAATTTACCTTTTTTTAATTCTCTTAATGCTTGCTCGTTAAGTCCTTTTGGTGTTTGAGACTCAGAAACTAATTTTTTAAGTCCGCCAGATTTTTTATTTACTGCATCTTGCGAAAGTCCTAAAAATAACTCTGTTACATAACTAGTAGCTTTGGACTTTTCTACGCCTTTGCCGACTAACCAGTCATCACTTACTTTTAAAAGTTCATAGAATGGCGCCATCAAAGCAGAGATTGACCAAAACTTATTACAAATTTTTTCATTTTTAACTTCTATAACGGTACCTAAATGACTAAAGAAATTTTTAGCTATTTTATTAGGAGGGCAGACTATTATTGGTCCTTTTTTAATTTCAATAGGAGGCAAAGGTATAGCTCTTATGATATTTTTGTTTTTTATCATTTTTTTTAAATTGGCTATGTTTATAGTTGATATAAAACTGATAATTCTTTTACTTGAAGAAAATTTCAGTGTACCTAAAATCTTTAAACCCACAGTTGGCGTTACAGCTAAAAAAATTAAATTTGAACGATCAATAACTTCTTGATTATTTTTTGCTATTTTAACAGATTTAAATTTTTTACTTAGTTTATTAGCAATCGATCTATTTTTTGGAGAAATAAAGATTTTTGAGCTCTTTAATTTTGATTTAAAGATCCCATGGATAATTGATGATGTTATTTTTCCAGTGCCAATAAATCCAATATTCATATGAAATTGTAGATTAACGAAGCTTACTTATTTAATATAGATTAGATAAGAAAAAAATTATTCAAAAAAATTATTGCGAAATTCCAACTAACCACAAAACAATAAAAACAAGGAATATTGGTTCCATTTAAAATTTTAACATGTTTTTTTAAAAAATTAATAAATAATATTTTTAAAATTTATTCAACCTCAAGTAGCATTAAAGATCTATTTAAGACTATAAATAAATTAATTAGCCTATTTACAAATTAATATTTTATTTAAATTTGATTTATTGGCTTATGAGAATAAATAAATAGATTAAAAAATAATAATGAAAAAAAAAAGTTTAATTCCTCAAACAAAAGTTAAAAATCCAGAGCCAAACATTAAAGATGATAATTGGATTATTTGGGCTGCTTGGGCAGATCGAATTACTTTTGAGGAAATTAAAGAAAAAACTGGAAAAACTGAATCTGAAGTTATTAAGATTATGAGAAAAAACTTAAAACCATCTTCATTTAAACTTTGGCGAGAAAGAGTTCATAATAAAAGTATTAAACATAGGGCTAAATTTAAAGACTCAAGAAAAAGAATGATTGAAAAGATAAAAATGGACGATATATATTAAATATGAAAAAAGTTACAATGTATTCAGGCAGCCCATGTCCATACTGTGCTGCTGCAAAAGCTGTGCTTAAAACTAAAAACGTTGAAATTGAAGAATTTGATGTTAGGAAAGATGAAGCTAAAGCAAAAGAAATGTTAGAAAGAACTAATGGTGCAAGAACTATTCCGCAAATTTTTATTGGTGATCATTACGTCGGTGGTAATGACCAACTTCAAGCAGCAAATAGAAGTGGTGAGCTAGACAAATTGTTGTCTAATTAATTATTTTTTTCTCTATAATAATTATTATCTAAAAATGTTTAAATTGATATTTCGAACTACAGTTATAACATTGGTGTCAATTTTAGTTATAGATTTTTTATTTGGAAAACTAATTTTATCTAAATTTGATAGATATTTTTCTTCAACAGATTTTTACGAAAGATTAATAAGAATTGATCACCCCTATTATCACCATGCATTAAGACCTAATGTAAAATATGAAAGAGCTAAAAGTTTTGATAATTATTTTGTTCTATGTACAGACAATCATGGTTTTAAGTATGATTGTGATAAAAAAAGAGAAAAAGAATTTGACTATGCTTTTATAGGTGACTCATTTGTTGAAGGAGTTGCTTTAAATTATAGTGAAACATTTGTTGGAATATTTGAAAAAAAAAACAATGTATCTGTTGCTAATTTAGGTGTTACTTCATATTCGCCAAGTATTTATTTATCTAAAGTTAAATTTCTTTTAGAAAATAACTATAAGTTTAAAAACTTAATTTTGTTTATAGATATAAGTGATCTTTACGATGATAATGTATTTTACCAACTCAATTCTGATCTTTCGGTAACTGAAAAAAATGCTAAAGAAAAAAATTTAAAAAGAAGAAAATTCTTAAAAAAAAACTTCCCTTTAATAAATTTCTATACATATGTAATAAAAATGAATCAAAAATTTAATAAAGAGGTTCCACCATTAATAAGTGAGGTTCCAATTTTTACTGAAAAAGCAAATCTTAAAGCCATGTGGACTTATCAAAAAAGTGACTCTATTCCTGGATATGAAGATCCAATTTCGAAAACTGAAAATGAAATGGTTAATAATATGATAAAACTTTCTGATTTATTGAAAAAAAATAACATAAAACTAAGTCTAGCCGTTTATCCCTGGCCACAACAGTTAGAGCGTGATGTGGTTAATTCAAAACATGTTAAAAAGTGGGAAGAATTTTGTATTACAAGATGTGAAAAATTTATTAATTTTTTCCCTTTCTTTTTTGAAGAAAAAGAAAAAACTTCATATCTTGAAGTTTATAAAAAATATTATTTTTGGAACGATACGCACTTTAATAAAGAGGGAAATAAAGTAATAGCGAATAGATTAATCGCTATTTTTAATTAACCAAAAGTAGCAAAGAATGGAAAGATTGTTAAAATATAATAACTAATAACTTGTATTTGATTAGTTGCAATAAGTAATCCAGTTATTAAAAGGAGTGCCCCACCAGTTTTAGTAATACGCCCATAATATTTTCCAAAACCTTTTTTTGAATTTAGAAATACAGTCATATAGTAGCCTGATAAAATAAATGGAATAGCTAATCCTAAAGAATAAAAAGAAAGTAAAATAATTCCATTGGATATTGTAGCTTCACTTGCGGACAAAGCTAAAATAGACCCTAAAACCGGACCAATACAAGGTGTCCAACCAAAAGCAAATGCAGCACCTACTACAAAAGGAAAAAAATAATTATCTTTATAAGATCCTGTTTCAAATCTTTTATCCTGATTTAAAAAGTTAAAATTTAAAATTCCTAATAAATTTAAAGAAAAAATAATAATAATTATTCCTGCAGCAATTCTAAGTTCTTTATTAAAAAAAATTAATACATTGCCAATAAAAGATGCTCCAATGCCCAGTATAATAAAGATAAAAGAAAACCCTAAAGAAAAAGTAATAGTTTTTAATAAAACTATTTTTCTATTTTGTTGAATTTCATCAAGTTTTTTTCCAGTAATATAAGAAACATAGCCAGGAATAATAGGAAGTACGCACGGAGATAAAAAACTTATAAATCCAGCACCAAAAGCGATAGCTAACTTAATAATCATATGAATATTATATTTATAAGTGTTATTTGTGTTAATTAGTATAATTATTTAATGCAATTTTATCACACATAACAAGTTCTATGAAATATTTTAAAAAAAGAAGTACAGAAACTAAAGGCATCATCTATATGCTTTTGTGCCAGCTTTTTTTTACAGCTAATGATGCGTTAATAAAAAAAATAATAATCAAAGTTAACACTTTAGATTTAATTGACGAAATCATTTTTGTAAGAGGAATTATAGCTACTTTTATTTTAGGAATAGTCCTATTTTTTTCAGGTGACTTTAATTTTAAAGATTTGGCAACAAATACTAAATTACAATTTAGAGGATTAATGGAAAGTGTCACTGCGATTTTCTTTTTTATTGGCCTGTATAGTTTGCCTATGGCCGATGTATACGTTTTATTAAATTTGGCGCCTATTTTGATTACATTCGCAGGAGCTATATTTTTATCTGAAAAAGTTGGCTGGAGGAGATGGTCAGCAGTTATTGTAGGATTTATTGGAGTATTAATCGTAATCAACCCAACTAAATTAGAATTTGGTTTTTATTTTATTTTTCCTCTTATCTCAGCATTTTTTATCGCTTATAGAGATACGTATACAAGAAAAATAAAAAATAATTTTAATATTATGCAAGGTGTTTTTTTAACGTCTCTTGTTGTAACTTTGGTATTTGGTATTGGTGCAATTGCCAGTCCTCAACTTATTAATTTTAATTTAAATGATTATTTAATTATAATATTATCCGCGATATTTTTAATTATTGGTTATTTCTTTTCGATTATAACTATTAGAACAGCAATGATGTCTACTACATCATCTTTTAGATACAGTACTATTATTTGGGGAATGTTCTTTGGCTATTTTTATTTTAATGAAATTCCATCTATCAATATGTTAATAGGTGGAACAATCGTTGTATTAAGTGGATTATTTATCATCCAAAGAGAGAGAAAAATGGGTCTAATAAATTAATAATCTTTAATTCCAATCTAATAAAGCTAATTGTTTTTTTCCCAAACTAGTTAAGTCTTCTAAGGTTGCTCGATCAATAAAACCTGTTTCATAGTTTTCAGCAGCAAAATCAGGTGGGCTTTCACCTTTTAGAAAATTTTGAGCTTGTCTTTTTGCGTATTCTAAATTTTTTTCGCATAATGGCATTGAGCCTACATAGACTACATTAGAATAACCTTTGCCGGTATGATTGTCCTCAACAGCATGAATAATATCAGGATGCCACCAAATGGTATCACCTGGGTTCATAACAGGAATAGAAACTAAACCTTCTAACAATAAAGAGTGATATGTTTTATTTGCTGAAAGAGCACGAGCAGGGTTTGAGCCACATAATTCATTCTCGGGAACATCCTCAAGCAATGCTCTTGTTAAAACATATGCCATGCCTTTTGCAATTGGGATTAATTGTAGTGTTCCGTCTGATGGACCTTGTTTAGTTAAAGCTGTCCAACCTTGAAAAGTTCTAAAAGTATTACTTACTGCTGGTGATTGAATTAAATCTGTTTTTTCTCTGTATTTTGCTTCAAATGGATCATACTTTTCAAACTGATCGGAGAAAACTTTTTCATAAATTTTTTGATAATTGCTTTCGATCCATCGCTCAATTGATCCAGCATCGCAATGCGGTGATAAACCTAATGTTGAATCCCCTGGCTCTCTTCTTCTTACTCTGTCTGCATAAATTAATTCTTTATTTGGATCAAATACCTGATAGCCATCATACTGATACTTCCAAAGATGATTAATCCATTTTTTTACATGATCAAGTTCTTCAGATTGTCTTATTCTCGTTTGAGTTTTAGACCAATAAAGTCCAAAAATTTGAGGTTTACCAGATTTTAAATCACTAAAATAATTATCTAAGTCTGCTTTTTCTTTTTGAAGTTCGTAGTAATTATTTTTTTCAATATATTCTTCTATATCTCTGTTCCACTCTTGAATTTGATTATCATCAAAAACATCTCTTACAATCACACATCCTTTTTTTTTAATTTCATTAATGATCTTGGTATTATCTAATTTATCTAAATCTTTAAAATTTATTTCAGGAATAATTGGTAATTTAGATTTTTGTAATTGTTTAATTTCTTGAACTTCTTTTTTAATAAAAGCTTCGATTTTTTTAAAGTTTTCTTTATAGTTTTTTGACTTATTTCGAAGTATTTTTTTTGCGTTTATAATATCTTGAGTGTAATTTTTCATTACTTTTTCTTAAATACCAAACAGGCTCCATTGTTACAATATCTTTTACCTGTGGGTTTTGGACCATCTTCAAATATATGTCCATGATGTCCGCCACATTTCTTACAGTGATATTCAGTTCTTGAATAACCAATATGAAAATCTGTTTTAGTTTCAAATACACCGGGTAAAGCATCATAAAAAGATGGCCAACCTGAGCCGCTTTCATATTTTGTCTTAGATTCAAATAGTTTTGTACCACAGCCAACGCAGTGATAAGAACCTTCTCTTTTTTCATTATTTAAAGCACTAGAACCTGCGGGTTCTGTTCCCTCCTCTCTTAAAATACAATTTTGTTCTGGAGTTAAATTAAAATTCTTGTCTTTATTACTCATCCTTTATTTTCTCATCGACGCCATATGGTGTAAAGGAAACTTTTTGATTATCTGAATAAACTTTATCAATTTTAACAACTTTTGCCGGAACACCAACCATAGTTGCAAACTCTGGGACATCATTTAACACAACAGCATTCGCTGCAATTTTTGAACACCTGCCAATTTTAATAGGCCCTAAAATTTGAGCACCTGATCCAATTACAACTTGATCTCCAATGGTTGGATGTCTCTTTTGATTTTTTTGCGAACTAGAGTTTAAACTTGGAGAGATGCCGCCTAGCGTTACGGCATGATACATAGTTACATCGTCACCAATTTCAGAAGTTTCTCCGATCACAACACCCATGCCATGATCGATAAAAAAATTTTTTCCTATTTTTGCACCTGGATGAATTTCAATTCCTGTAAAGAATCTTGTGGTTTGAGAAATTATACGAGAAAGTAAATCAAATTTAATTAAATAAAAAAAATTTGCAATACGGTGAAAGAAAACAGCTTTAACCCCAGGATAAGTTATAATGATACTTAAAATAGATTTTGCAGATGGATCTCTTGATTTTATAGAGTTTAAATAACTAAACATGTTGAGTGTATATAATGACTACTTGAAAAATTAAAAGAT
>CBDDXH010000023.1:0-13657 GCA_965235125.1 Pelagilacustribacter hypolimneticus (SeqCode)
GTGCAGGATTTCCATCAAGAGATTTTGCTAACGCAACAGCTTGATCTCTAATCACTTTTTCAATTTCATCAGCAACCTTTGGATTTTGTTCTAGATAAATTTTTGCATTTTCTCTACCTTGACCAATTTTTTCACCTTTATAAGCATACCAAGCTCCAGCTTTTTCTACGATACCGGCTTTTGTTCCAAGGTCTACTAATTCTCCTGATTTACTAATACCTTTGCCGTACATAAGATCAAACTCAACTACTTTAAATGGTGGGGCAACTTTATTTTTAACTACTTTAACTCTTGTTGTATTACCAATGATCTCTTCTTTATCTTTGATTGCTCCAATTCTTCTAATATCCATTCTTACTGAAGAATAAAATTTTAGAGCATTTCCACCTGATGTTGTCTCTGGATTACCAAACATAACACCTATCTTCATACGTATTTGGTTAATAAAAATAACCATCGTATTTGATTTGGATACTGATCCAGTTATTTTTCTTAAAGCTTGGCTCATTAATCTAGATTGAAGACCAACGTGATGATCTCCCATCTCTCCTTCTAATTCTGCTTTCGGAGTTAATGCTGCTACAGAGTCGATGACTAATACAGAAATTGATCCTGATTTAATTAAAGTGTCAGCTATTTCTAACGCTTGTTCTCCTGTGTCTGGTTGAGAAATTAATAGCTCTCCAGTTTTAACGCCTAATTTTTTTGCATAGATTGGATCCATTGCATGCTCAGCATCAACAAAAGCACAAATTCCACCTTTTTTTTGAGCTTCTGCTACTACTTGAAGAGCCAATGTTGTTTTCCCAGATGACTCTGGTCCATAAACTTCTATAATTCTGCCTTTTGGCAAACCGCCTATACCAAGGGCTAAATCTAAACTTAAAGATCCTGTTGAAATAGCTTCAATATCTAAAGCTTGTTGTTGCCCAAGTCTCATTATTGAGCCTTTACCGTAATTTTGATCTATTTGGCTAATAGCCGCCTCTAAAGCTTTGTTTTTTTCCTTTAACTCCTGCTCTTTTTTACTGTCAGACTTAACTACTTTTAAATTGTTTTTAATCATTTTTTATCCTTTTTTTGTTCGAATCGTTGATTTAAATGTACACACTTTGTTCTCTTTTATCAAGTACGATAAAAATGGCAGTTTACTTTACTTTTGAAGGCATAAACGAATTAAAAGAAGACTTGGAGCACGTTGTAACAGTAATCAAGCCAAGCTCACTTGTTTAATAAGTTTTTTTATATTTAAGTTTTTTTAAGATTTTCTAAAGTCAAATCACCAATGACAGCTAATAATTCAAACTTAGATATTGCAAAATCCCTCTCCGCTTTTGCATTACTTATTCTTGCGTTTAATAGAAGACTTCTGGATTGAATAACTTCAAGAGTGGTTCGTGTATTTCCTGAATCATACTCTAATGTAATTCCCTCATTTGCAATCTCTGCAGCTTTTACCTGTGCTTGGGTTGATTTTAAAACACTTCCGGAAGACTGGTAAACAGACCAGGCATTAGCTGTATCTGTTTTTACTTCATTAAAAGTGTCTTGTAAAATTAAATTTGTTTGCTCTCTTTTAAATTGTGATTTTTTTAATGAAGAATAATTTTCTCCACCTTTAAAAATTGGAATAGTTACGGTTGCTTTAAGATTCTCTTGATCTGACTGATCAATTGTAGAACTTAAATCTTTATTTTGTGATTTTGTATAATTAACCGATGCTGAAGGAGAAAACTTAGATTTTTCAATATTCACGTTTTTTTCAGAAATTTCATAATCTAATTTAGCAAGAAGTAATTTTGGATTATTTTTTTCTGAAAAGGCTAAAACTGAATTTAATCCAGCTGGAAAATTTAAATTCATTTTTTCTATAAATTTATCTTCAGCTATTTCATTTGGAACAGCTAATCTGATTATTCTCTCAAAATTACTTTTGGCGGCTAATAACTCTGTATCAGCTGTAATTAGTTTTGCATTGGAATCAGCAAGTGAAGACTCTGACTGAGCTAAATCTGTTAAAGCAATTTCTCCTTTCTGCAATCTTGAGATGTCTGTTTCTACTTGCCTTTCAAATAAATCCACATTTGCTAAATTAAATTGTTTATTTTTAATTTTGTAAATTAAGTCATAATAAGCAATGGCTGATTTCAATAAAACTTGTTGTTCAACATTTTTTAATTTTATTGCCGCTTGTTCTGATTCAAGTTGTGATTTTTTTACAGAGTTATAACCTTGAAGTCCTTGAAAAATTTTTTGATCAACTGAAACAGATTGTGTTTCGGTATTAGTACTGGCATCAGGTTGTCTAACACCTGCTTGATTTGTTCTATTGGTGCTTTGTTCGCTATCTTGACTACCTGAGATAGAAACACTTGGTAAAAATTCACTCCTTGAAATATTAATATTTTCTTTAACCGCTTTATAATTTTCTCTTTCTGCATTTAATGTTGGATTGCTTTTGTAGGCACTTTCCAAATAAGTTAAAAAATCAGAGGCAAAAGCTGAGTTAAGATTAAAAATAAGAATGATAATAACGATAAAAAATTTCATATTAATTAAATTTAATTTTATTAAATCTATGTTTTTTGTCTAAATAAAGAACGGCATAAGCTTTATTTGGTAAGTCTTTGAGCATTTGCAAAGTTGTTCTCTCATAATACATAATAAATTGACGCACTTGATTGGAAGACATAATTTTTTTACCTTTAGAAGTCAATTGGAGTTTTTTTTCTTGCAAAAATCTCCATTTATATACGCTTTCAAAATTAGGTACTTTTAAGAAAATTAATTTATCTATTTGATCAAAAATTTTTCTATACTCATTTTTTAATTCTTGATTAACTTTATTACGCCAAATTAATTTTGAATCTTGTTTTCTTTCTAAAATATTAATGGGCTTGATTAAATCTTTATTTCTTTGAGGTTTTGCACCAACGCACCATCCTTCAAATATTATAATTTGAGGTTGATAGTTTATTTTTTGCCATTTTGATTTGATAAATCTATCATCTTTAGACTTATCAAAGCGCGGAATTAAAATTGACTTAAATTTTTTTTTTTTTAAATCTGAAAAAGTTTTTTTTAGTAATTGAGTATCATGGGTTCCTGGAACTCCTCTTACCTTAAATAAATTATGAATATTTTTTGCTAAGTTAGTTCTTTCTTTTAATGTTAAATAAAAATCATCAATAGAAAAATAAACTACTTTTAAATTATATTTGTAATTAAGTATTAATTTTATAATTTGAGTAATAGTGCTTTTTCCAGCTCCTTGACCGCCGGTTAGACCAATAATTTTAATTTTTTTACTTTTTACGTAGTCTTGATATATCCTTTCACAAATAGGCAGATAAAAATTTTTTAATTGGCCTAGTTTATTATAAAATGGCTCACTTTGTGCTTCTTGAGTAGCTAAAAAATCTAAATATTTTTTTTCTAAAAACTTTTCAGAAATAGTATTTAACATTTTAGGATTTACTTAAAGCCCGCTCTAAAAAGTCTAATCTATCTTGTCCCCAAAATAATTCATTATTATAAATATAAGAAGGTGCACCAAAAACATTTTTTGTAACAGCCTCTTCAGTGTTATCTTGATAAATTTTAGATACTTTATCTGACTTAGCTAAATCAGATAATACTTTAAAATTTAATTTAAATAGATTGCTTATATGTTCAATATTTTTTTCATCAGAAATATCTTTTTCCTCACTCCATAATTGTTCTAAAATCTTATGACCAAATACGATTTGGGCACCTAATAGATTAGCTGCAATTATATACTTGCTTGGTAAGTGAACATCTTTAGGCGGAAAAAATTTTGGTTTAAGATTAATTTTGATATTTAAAAATTCACTCCATCGTTTTAATTCATCTAATCTATACTTTTGTCTTTGTGGAGATCTTTGAGGTAAAGGTAAGCCTCCTGTCTTTGGAAATATCCCTCCACCTAAATCGCAGGGTTTTTCAACTATTTTTGCGTTATATTTTTTTGCTATAGACTGAAATCTTACTGAGCCAAGATAAGCAAATGGTGATGAAGCGCTGTAAAAATATTCTATTTTCACTTTTATAAATGAATTAAATCTTATTTATTTATTTTAGCAAATATTTAGCAAAATATATGTTGTTATACTTATCCACAAAAAATCTACATGTAGTTTGGATGTTCACGTTTTGATTCACTTTTGATTCTAGTCTGGACTCATTTTACAACCTTTTAGTGTGTAAGGTTCTCTATGTTAACTATATCAAGATGACTGCTTTCAAGCTCTTTTTCATCTTCTCTAAAAGAGACAATAAAAATAAAAATATTAAATAAAATAATCAATAGTTGAAAAAATAAAAAATTAAATTCAACTAAAAAACCTAGATAGTAAAGTAAACTTAAAATGATCATTGATAAAATAAAAACCCGGTATTTAAAAACTGCTATAATAGAAAAAGAATGAATAAGTAGTTTAAATAATGACATTTGTGATGGTCCAAAATATCTTATTCCTCTAATAGAATTCACTTCGTTATAATTTTTTATATTTTTTTTAAAGGTGCCAGAATAACTACTCCACAAACTTGCTTTTAAAGAAAGTTTTTTTATATCTAACTTTGTTAGACAGCTAAAATTTCCAAAATTAATAAGTTTACCTGTCGTAAATAAAGTTAAGTACTTGTGGAATCTATAAAGCATTTGAAAAAAGAAGCCTTCTGATCTTTTAATTCGTTTTGCTACAACTGATTTATCAGGTTCACTAAATATTTTAGCCACTAATGATTTTATTTCCTCAGGTCGGTCTTCGCCGTCTCCATCCATCAAAATTAAATAATCAAGATCTGCATTCTCAGATAAATATTTGATACCAAAAGCATTGCATCTGGCATGACCTTTGTTTTTACCCATATGAATAATTTTGATTGAATTAATTTGAGAAGGAATGTTAATTTTTTTATTTTTTATTGCTGAGCAATCATCGATCACTAGACAATCAAAACGAGCTCGTTTTAAGTTTTTTATATTATCATTAATCTCAATTAGAAGTTGGTTTAAAGATTCCCAATCATTAAAAATTGGAATTAAAATAACAAATTTTTTCACCGTGCACCTATCATGCAAAAACCTTGAAGTTTAATACTTCCAAATTCTCCTGGACAAACAGATTTTAAAATATCTTTATTGCCGACATAAATAACTCCACCTTCTATTTTTAAATCTTTTAGTTTAGGGCTCAAATTATTAAACCACTTAGGTCTAGATCGAAGGTGATAAGATAGATTGCCAGCTAACCACTCATCTCCGATAACAATTGCAATATTGTTGCTAAAGCTTTTGTCCCATTTATCTTGAACTAATTCAGCTATTTCTTTGCCAGGATAATCCGTTCTTTTATTATCCTTTGAAAGTGAAATGTACAGATAGATCGCTGGCGAAAGAACAAAGATAAATAAAAAACAAATTAAAAATTTTTTTAAAGAATTTAAATTAATACTAGATTTAAAATGATAAATAAAAAATAAACCTAAAAATAAATAAAAAGGCGTCGCCCACATCGTACGAATATTGGCTGCAAAAATTAAAGAAGTTAAAACCATTAAAAAGATTGGAACTAAAGTAATAAAAATTAAAAAAATTGATTTTTCATCACGTTGATTAATTTTAAATTTATATTTTTTAAGCAATAAACTTAGAAGAGCAAAAAAAGGTAATAACGTAACTATTTGCTTAAAAATAAATTTTAAAGGGTAAATTATATGATTTAAAAAAATGCTTTCTTCTAAACCTGTTCTTTTTAATCCATAGGCAATGGTTGTATAATCGTTCTCTACCAACCACGCAATATGGGGACTTAATATTAACAAAAAAACTATAAGGGGAACAAAGTATTTTAAACTAAACTTCTTGTGTTTAAGCCAATAGTAAATAAAAAAAAATATTATACCTATCAATAAATAAATGAATAAATATTTAGATAAAAATCCTAATGCTGCAAATAATCCAAATAATATCCAATCGTGAATTTTATCATGTTTAAAACTTTGCCAAGCATAAAAAATTGTTAATGACCAGAAAGGAATTTGACAAATATTTACGTTAAATTCTGGAGATGTAAAATTATAAAAATATATTCCTTCCAACAAAAAAACCGAAATTAATGCATAAGTTTCATTTTTCAAAAATTCTTTTGCCAGCTTAAAAATTACAATAAATGAAATAACAATAAATATCTGACTTAAAAGATAATAAGCCCAATCTTGATTGCCAAATATTTGGTAAAAAATTTCTGGAAAAAAAGCACTTAAAGGGGGATGTTTTTCAAAACCCCAATCTAAATTAGTTCCCCAAGCTAATGCTTCGATAACGTCTAAGGGTAAATTTTTATTAGATAAAAAAGGAACAAGTGTCCAAATTAATAAATGTGAGAACAAAAATATATTAAATACAAAATGGATATTTTTGTTCATTATTTTAATCTAATTAATACAATTTAAAGTCTATTGACACTTATAATTTGAAACATATACTCCATTTTTTTTAAATATGCCAAAAAAACCTATAGTAAAGCCTTTAGCAAAAGTCTCAAAAAAAACTAAACAAAAACTTTATATCCCAAATGATAAAGAAAAATATATGTGTGCTAAACACAAAGAGTTCTTTACCGAAGAGTTATTAAAGTGGAAAAAAGATATTATTAAATCTAATTCTTTAACTAATTTTCTAAATTCTTCAGACGATAATATTTCATCGGCTGACATGGTCGATCAAGCTTCTTCATTCACAGATAAATCAGTTGAAGTGAAAGCATTGGCAAGAAGTAGAAAACTTATTGAAAAAATTGATGCAGCTTTACTTAGAATTAAATCTGATGCTTATGGCTATTGTGAGGAAACATCTGAGCCTATAGGATTAAAAAGACTTATGGCAAGACCAATTGCTACTCTTTCTATCGAGGCCCAAGAAAGACATGAGCGAGATGAAAAGATTTTTATAGAAGATTAAACAACAGGAATTTTCTCACCTTTTTGTAATAGGTCATACCCCTTTTGAACAGCTTCTCTTTTTCCAATAAGTTGATACCAACGAGTTAAATTTTTATAATTCTTTAAACCAATATCGTGCCATTCATGTCTTGCGATCCAAGGAAAAGTTGCGATATCAGCTATGGAGTAAAAGTTACCGGCTAAATAATCACTCTGGGCTAATCTTTCATCTAATTCTTCATAAATTCTAGTACAAATTTTAAAATATCTTTCCTCGCCAAATTGACTTTTTCCAGGATTGTAATGATGGAACTGATGATGCTGACCAAGCATAGGGCCAATATAGGCAACTTGGCCTATTAACCATTGATTGATAATTGTCTTTTTGTCTTGATCATAAAACTTTCCACTTTGTTCGGCTAAATAAATTAAAATTGCACCAGACTCAAAAACAGTAACATTATTTTTATGATCTTTAATTACAGGTATTTTGCTAAAGGGGCTTATTTTTTTAAACTCTGGTTCAAATTGTTCGTTTTTAGAAATATTTATTTTAGTTATTTTATAATCGTATTTTATTTCCTCAAGCATAATAGAAATTTTTTTTCCATTAGGTGTGTCTGCGGTAAAAACCTCGATCACTTTTTTACACCTAATCTCTCATGAATAGATTTTGAACCAGTAGTAAATTCAAATCTATAAGTCTCATTAGGTCTTGCTCTTTTAAAACAGGCCCTTGCAGCTAAGGCAGCTTCATGAAAACCTGATAAAATAAGTTTTAATTTACCAGGGTAAGTACAGATGTCTCCTATTGCAAATATTCCTTTTTTATTTGTTTGAAAACCTTCGGTATCAACGGGAATAGTTTTATTGCTTATATTTAATCCCCAATCAGCAATAGGTCCTAATTTCATTATAAGGCCGAAAAAACTTAAAATGTAATCTGTTTTGATTTTTTCTATCTTGCCTTCCTCATGTTCAATTTCAATTCCATTTAGGATTTGATCACCTTCTATTGATTTTAAACTATAAGGCGTTTTTATTATTATTTTACCTTCTTTTTCTCTCTTCTTAACTTCGCTTAAAGTGTGCGCAGCCCCTCTAAAGTCATTTCTCCTATGAATTAAAGTAATTTCATTTGATTTAGAAAGCTCTAATGCCCAATCTAATGCTGAGTCACCTCCACCAAATATAGATATTTTTTTATTCTTAAATAAGTCTTTATTAGCTACTGAATAAAATATTTGTTTGCCTTCAAATTTTTCTGCTTCTTTTAAGGATAATTTTCTTGGTTCAAAAGAACCTACGCCCCCTGCAATTATAATATTAGGTGCAAGAAAAAGATTTCCTGTATTTGTTTTTACTATCCAAGAATTGTTTTCTTGTTTTATTTCTTCAACTCTTTGATTTAAATGAAAATTAGTTTCAAATGGTTTAATTTGTTTTAATAAATTTTTTGTTAATTCTTCTCCTGTGCATTCTGGTATTCCAGGAATATCATAAATGGGTTTATCTGGATAAAGTTCAATGCATTGACCGCCTGCTTTATCTAAATTATCAATCACCTCACATTGAAGACCAATAATGCCAAGCTGATGAACGGCAAACAAACCTGTTGGGCCTGCTCCGATTATAATTGCATCAGTTTTTATCATTAAGTTTGTTTTGAAGGCGTGATTACTTCTAGCCCATCAAGTTCATTGGTCACTATAATTTGACAACTTAATCTACTATTTTTTTTTGGTTCATAAGCCATGTCAATCATATCTTGCTCAGCATCTTTAGCTTCTTCTAATTTATTTAACCAATTTTCTGGGACATAAACATGGCAAGTTGCACATGCCATAGAGCCACCGCAATCAGCATCAATACCCTCAACATTATTTTGTATAGCTCCTTCCATAACAGTAAGTCCTACAGCAACTTCTACTGTATTTTTTTTTCCTGCATATGAAATATATGTGATTTTTGGCATTAAGCTGAATATAAGTATTAAATAAATTAGAGCAAGGATTTAAACTTGCGACAAATTAAAGAGTAAAATTTTAAAAAGTCTAAAATTCTCATTTGATTTCGATATTAATTTATTAGATTTTTTCTCTCATTTGTTGTTAATTTAAATAATAGAGAATTATATGTTGGGATTTAATAATGTCAGAAAATTATAAAGAAATTTATAATCTTTCTATCAAAAATAAAGAAGAATTTTGGAAAAAAATTTCTCATAATATTTTTTGGTACTCAAAACCTACAAAAATCTTAAATACTGATAACCCTCCTTTTTATAAATGGTTTGAGGATGGTAAAACAAATACTTGTTATAATGCTTTAGATTTTCATGTCGATAATGGCTTAGGAGAAAAAAATGCTTTAATTTGGGATAGTCCTGTCACTAACTCTAAAGCAACTTATACTTTTAGAGAGCTTAAAGAAAAAGTGGCGCTGTTTGCAGGTGCTCTAAAAAATCAAGGAATTATCAAAGGTGATCGAGTAATTATTTACATGCCTATGATACCAGAAGCAGTCATAGCCATGTTAGCTTGTGCCAGAATTGGCGCAATACATTCAGTTGTGTTTGGAGGTTTTGCTTCGCATGAATTAGCAAGTAGGATTGATGACTCTAAAGCCAAAATTGTTATTTCCGCATCATGTGGTTATGAACCTGGGCGAACGGTTGAATATAAACCCTTACTTAATAAAGCTATTGAAATTGCAAAACATAAACCAGAACGATGTATTATTTTTCAAAGAAAAGATTTTAAAGCGAATTTAGATTCTAAAATAGATGTGGACTGGCAAGAAATTTTAAAAGATGCCAAACCTGCTGAATGTGAAAAAATGAGAGGCAGTGATTACGCTTATATACTCTATACGTCAGGAACAACAGGGCAACCCAAAGGAATTGTTAGAGATATTGCTGGGCACATCGTTGCATTAAAATGGACTATGAAAAATGTTTACGGCATGGAACAAAATGATATCTGGTGGTCGGCGAGTGATATTGGTTGGGTCGTTGGACATTCATACATTGTCTATGGTCCATTATTTTATGGATGCACAACTATTCTTTATGAGGGTAAACCTATAGGCACACCAGATGCTGGTGCCTTTTGGAGAGTAGTATCTGAACATAAAGTTAAATCTCTTTTCACAGCACCAACGGCAATTAGAGCTATTAAAAAAGAAGATCCTAATGGTGAATTTTTTAAAAAATATGATCTTAGTAGTTTTAAATATCTATACTTAGCTGGTGAACGAGCAGATCCTGATACCATCAAGTGGGCAGAAAAATTATTAAAGGTTCCTGTATTAGATCATTGGTGGCAAACCGAAACTAGTTGGGCCATTTCTGGAAATTGTACTGGAATTGAATCTTTTCCTGTTAAATATGGTTCGGCGTTTAAACCTGTGCCTGGTTATAATTTAAAAGTTTTAAATAAAGAAGGTAAAGAATTAGAACCAGGAAAAATGGGAGATATTGTAATCAAGCTGCCTCTGCCACCCGGAACCTTTCCAACGTTATGGAAAGCTAATGAAAGATATAAAGAAAATTATATGAGCAATTATCCTGGTTATTATCAAACTTATGATGCGGGTCATATCGATGAAGATGGTTATGTTTGGATTATGTCTCGAACAGACGACATTATAAATGTAGCAGGTCACAGATTATCGACAGGATCAATTGAAGAAGTTTTAGCAGAACATAAAGATGTTGCGGAGTGTGCGGTTATAGGGATAGCAGATAAATTAAAAGGGCAAGTTCCTATTGGGTTAGTTTCACTAAAAACTGGTGTAACTAAAGATAAAAAAAATATTATCTCAGAATGTGTAGAAATGGTTAGAGAGAAAGTTGGTCCAGTTGCCTCTTTTAAAATTGCAATAGTGGTCAAAAGACTTCCAAAGACAAGGTCGGGAAAAATTTTAAGAGGAACGGTCCGAAAAATTGCTGACAATGAACCTTATAACATACCGCCTACAATAGATGATCCAGCTATATTAGATGAAATCAAAAAAGATTTAATTGATAATAATATTTTAAAACTCTAAAGGTTGTCCTGATCCCTCTTCAACCACTTTTCCATTATCCATAACAATTTTACCATTTATGATAGTTGCGATAGGAAAGCCTTTAACGGTCATATCATGAAATGGTGTCCAACCACATTTACTAGCCATCATTTCATTTTTAATGATTTGTTTTTTATTCATATCAACGATTGTTAAATCACCGTCAAATCCTTCTTTAATATAACCCTTATTTTTAATACCAAAAATTTTACAAGGATTTTCACACATAAATTTAATTAATTGGTCTAAGCTCAATTTTTCATTGTTAATATGATTGAGCATAATGGGTAAAATAGTTTGAACGCCAGGCATACCCGATGGTGATGCTGGATATTTTTTATTTTTGTCTTCTTTAGAGTGAGGGGCGTGATCTGAGCCTAATACATCAACGATAGAATTTTTAACTGCAGTCCATAGCCTATCATAATGTTCTTTTTTTCTAATCGGTGGATTCATTTGGACAAAGGTTCCAAGTTTATCATAACAATCTGGTGCATATAAAGTTAAGTGTTGCGGGGTTATTTCAAACGAAACATTTTTTTTATGCATCGCTAAAAAATCAACCTCTTCTTTAGTGGTGACATGTAAAACGTGAATTTTTTTATTATATCGTTCAGCTATTTTAACCACCCTTCTTGTAGAAGACATAGCACATTCACTGTTTCTCCATTCTGGATGAGAATGAACATCTCCCTCTTTAATAAATTTTTTTCTTAAATTTATAATTTCTTCATCTTCTGAATGAATTGAAACGACTCTATCACTATTAGAAATTACTTTTTCAATATCATCTTCTTTTGCAACTAATAGATTGCCAGTTGAGGAACCTGCAAAAAGTTTAACACCGCAACAACCTTTTAATCCTTTGAGTTTTGCAAGTTGATCTACATTTTCTGGAGTAGCACCAAAATAAAAAGCGTAATTACAATGCATTCTATTTTCTGCTAGATTTAATTTTTTATCAAACTCAACTAGGTTGGACGTAGGTGGATTGGTATTTGGCATTTCAAAGACTGCTGTAACACCTCCTAATACTGCTGCTCTGCTTCCGCTTTCCAAATCTTCTCTATCTGTTGAACCGGGCTCTCTAAAATGAACCTGAGTATCAATAATACCTGGTAGAACTATTTTGTTAGAAGCATCAAATATTTTTGAGCGATTTATCTCTATTTTTCCAATTTTTTTAATTTTATTAGCTGATATTCCAATGTCTGTTTTTTCTAACTTGCCATTAATATAGCAAGATCCGTTTTTAATAATTAGGCTAAAATTGTCAGACACGCGTAAT
Organism: Pelagilacustribacter hypolimneticus (SeqCode); assembly: GCA_965235125.1. Classification (GTDB taxonomy): domain Bacteria; phylum Pseudomonadota; class Alphaproteobacteria; order Pelagibacterales; family Pelagibacteraceae; genus Pelagilacustribacter; species Pelagilacustribacter hypolimneticus. Next base: position 12,329 of record CBDDXH010000023.1, read on the forward strand.
TAAATATATTATACCTTAAGAACTTGCAAATATGGAAAAAAATCAGATCGTTATACTTGAAGATAGAGGATTAATTTTAGTTGAAGAGAGTGAAGCTAAAGACTTTCTTCAAAATATTATTAGTAACGATATAAATAAAGTAAATCAGTCTCATTCAATCTTTTCAGGAATTTTTACTCCCCAAGGAAAATATCTTTATGAATTTTTCATTATCAAACATAAAAAAGGGTATCTTTTAGATTGCCATATGGAACTCAAAGATGATTTGATTCAACACCTTTTAAAATACAAACTTAGATCAAAAATTGAAATTAAAGATTTATCTTCTTCACATGTGGTTGGAATAATAAGTAAAGATAAATTTGAAGAAATTCAAAAGGAACTTAATTCTAAGGAAAAAACAGTAATATATAGGGAGAGTCCATGTTTTATAGATTCTCGATTACCTTTTTTAGGTGCAAGAATTTTATCTAGTCTTGAAAGACTTCATTTAACTATAAAAAAATTAGATTTAAAAATTATAGATAAATCTAATTATTTAAAACTGGCTCATACTCAAGGAGTAGCTATTAAAGGAGTGAAGAATCTTCAGAATAATCTTTTTGGTTTAGAGTCTAATTTTGAAGAATTAAATGCAATTGATTATAAAAAAGGTTGTTATGTTGGACAAGAAAATACAGCACGAATGAAACTTAAAGATAAATTAAGAAGAAGACTTTTACCTATTGTTTCAAAAATGCCTGTAAATATTTCAGATGAAATTAAATTTAACGACCAACTTGTAGGTAGAGTTTTAATTGGTGATCAATACCCTTTTGCTTTGATAAAACTTTATGATCCAGAATTTAAAATATTCTCAAAACAAAAACTTAAAATAAAAGATTTGGAAATTCAGATATTAATTCCAAACCATTTAAAAGTTTGAAAATTAATGGAGATAAATTTTTTATTTTTTCTCTGTGTAGTACCTGCTATCATTCTCTTCGGTATTTCTAAATCAGGTCTTGGCGGGTCCATGACTTTAATCTCTATTCCTTTAATGACGGTGGTGATGCCTCTCGGTCAAGCGCTTGCGATTATTTTGCCAATTTTAATTTTATCTGATATGGTTGCGGTTTATCGATTTAGAAAAAATTTTGATCTTGGAACTTTAAAACTAATTGTACCTAGTGCAGCTATTGGAGTATTTATTGCATCAATCACTTTCACTTATTTTTCAGAATCGTTATTAAAATTTATTATTGGTTTGATGGGCTTTTTGTTTGCCGGTCATTATTTCTTATTTAGAAAAAAAGTTATAACTCCTAAACCAAAATCATTTCTAAAGGG
>CBDDXH010000024.1:0-13307 GCA_965235125.1 Pelagilacustribacter hypolimneticus (SeqCode)
ATTTTTTTTCTTGTCAACTTTGTAATCTTAATACCGGTAACTCTTCAAAGGAAGATGTGTCTATTTTAGAAAAATGTTCTCTTCTCATTTTCCAACTATTATTTAAGCCCGCCTGAACTATACTAATTGAATTCCTTCCGTACTTTTTATTTGTGCAATCTATAGCTTTCATTAATGATTTTGATTTATTTTCCAATAGCGGGGTTAGTAAATTAAATTCATTTTTCGTGGCATCGCACAACTTATCAAGTATTACTCCTGATTTTTGATAAAAATAGCCATATTTATAAATAGTATTTAATCCTTCGATGGCTGCTTTAATTAACTCTAGGCTATTACTCGTTGCTACAGGCAAATCTATTGTTGTTGAATTAGAATAATATTCTCTATGCCTGTCAAAAGGACTTGTTCTAATAAAAACAGTTATTGATTTTGTTAACTGATTATCTCCTCTAATTTTTTCTGCAGCAGATAAGCAATGTGTTGTTATAGATTCTTTTAACTTTTCAATGCTTTCTACTTTCTTTCCGAAAGATCTAGAAACACAACAACTTTTTCTTTTTAATTCTTCCGTTTCTAAATTGATACAAGGTATACCTCTAAGTTCCATAACTGTTTTAGCTCCAGTTACATTTGTATTTTTTTTAACCCAAGTATTAGATATGTTTTTTAATTTGTAGGCAGTATCTATACCATTTTTCATATATAATTTTGACAATTGTTTCCCTACGCCCCAAATATCAGAAATAGGAAATTTTTTTAACTCTTCATCTATATTTTCATATAGAATCATTACTCCTGTTTTATTTTTTTTAGCTATATGGTTTGCCACCTTGCTTAATGTTTTAGTATTAGCTATTCCAATACTAGTTGGTATGCCTGTCCATTTTAAAATTCTTGATCTAATTTCTTTGCCGAACTCCTCAAGTCTTTTTTGCTCGACAAATGTTAGGTTTAAGAATGCTTCATCAATTGAATATATTTCCATTTTGTCAGAAAATTCTTTTAAAATTTTCATAACTCTTCTAGAAATATCACCATATAAAGCAAAATTTGAAGAAAAAATATGAACATTATTTTTTTTAACTAATTCTTTTACTTTAAAATAAGGCTCTCCCATTTTAATGCCAATTTTTTTGGCTTCTTCGGATCTGGAAATTACACACCCGTCATTGTTTGAAAGCACTACAACTGGTTTATTAATTATTTTAGGGTTAAATAATCTCTCACATGAAACATAAAATGAATTACAATCAATTAAAGCGATATTATTATTTTTTTTACTGTAGTTTGTGTATGACATAAGTTACAACTCCCCAAATTATAACCTCAGGATTTTTACTTAAATTAATTTTATCAATAATATTTTTTGATCCCGATGTTAGATAGTTAATTTCTTTTTCTTTAATAAGTGTTTTAACAACTAGCTCTTCATTAACGTTTGCGATGACTATTGAAAAATTTTTTGGATTAATGCTTTTATCTACAATCAAAAGATCTCCATCATAAATACCTGCTTCTTGCATGGATTTTCCTTGAACTCTTATTATGAAAGTTGCGGGCGCATTTGTTATTAAGTAAGTATTTAAGTCTAAATCATCCTCAATATAATCAGTTGCAGGGGAAGGAAAACCGGCCCCTACTTTGTGTAAATAAAATGGTATTTTTAGCTTCATAATGTTCTTGTTTTGTTCTCTTATATCTTTTATGAAGTGATAAAGTCAAACAAAAAATTTAATTAAAAAACGTGTCAAATGGTCTAAAGACAAGAGACTAAAAACATGCGATTAAATCAATGTGAAAAAAATTTTAATTGCTACAATCTTAATACTTACCACAGTAACTGCTAACGCTGAAAGTAGACTTCAAAAAATTTTAAAAAATGGAGAGCTTCGTGTTGGAACAACTGGGGACTTCCCACCAATGAGCATTAAAGATCCTGCTACAAATACATATAAAGGTTTTGATATAGATGTAACAACGGAACTTGCAAAAGATTTAGGTGTTAAAGTAACTTATGTTCCTTCGGATTGGAAAACTATCGTGTCTGGTATCGCAGCTGATAAGTATGATATTTCAACAAGCGCTACAATAAATCCTCAAAGAGCACTACAAGCTGGCTTTAGCATGTCATATTATAAATACGCGACTGTTCCATTAGTTTTAAAAAAAAATAAAAATAAGTTTCCAACTTGGGAAAGCTTAAATAATTCAAATGTTATAATAGCTACAACATTAGGTACTTCTCAAGAGGCTAAAGCAAAAGAATTTTTTCCTAAATCAAAATTAGTTTCTATCGAGGCACCAGCAAGAGACTACCAAGAAGTTTTATCTGGAAGAGCTGATGGACATATAACAAGTTCCACAGAAGCTTATGCTTTAATTAAAACATATCCCGAATTATCAATAGTTGAAGATGGGGGAAAAAATCCAGCCTCATTAGCCTGGTTGATTGATCAGAACGATCAAGTATGGATAAATTATATTAACCACTGGATTGAAATTAAAAAAACATCAGGTTTTTTTGATGAACTTTTAGCTAAGTACAATCTTAAAAGTTTATAATTTACGTATTAATTCTTTACTTATTTAATTATAATTATTAAGTGAAATTTTCAAAATATCTAATTTTATTTCTTATCATAACAGGTTGTAGCTCAACTTTTGAATGGAGTTGGTATTTATTAGATCCAAATACCATTAAAGGACTTACTAATGTAAAATTTTTAATAAGTGGTTTTGCAATTACCATTTACATATCAGTTATTTCAATTATTCTTTCTATGACTCTAGGATTAATGGTTGCATTACCCTCGCTGGTAAATAATAAATTCTTAACGTATCTGAATATATTTTATGTTGAAGTTATAAGAGCAATTCCTTTATTAGTTTTAATATTATGGATCTATTATGGTTTACCTATAATGTTGGGTATTAGCTTTTCACCTTTTGTATCTGGCATTATTGCCTTAACTATTAGTGATAGTGCGTTCCAAGCAGAGATTTTTAGGGCTGGTATCAATAGTATCTATAAAGGACAACACGAAGTTGCGGAATCATTAGGTATGAATTTTTGGAAAAAAATGAGATTAGTAATACTGCCCCAAGCCATTAAAACAATATTACCTGCTTTAGCTAATCAATTTGTCTATGTGCTTAAAATGTCTTCTCTAGTCTCTATAATTGGTATTGCAGATCTTACAAGAAAAGCTAATGAACTAGTTGTCAGTACCTATAGACCTTTAGAAATATATACTTTTTTAATTTTAGAATATTTAATTTTGATTTTAATAGTTTCTTATTTCGTAAGAAAATTAGAAAATAAATTAAAATACAAATAACTTATTAAAACTTAACTTAAGCTGTTTTCTTAGAAAAAAAGGAATAAATAAGAGAACAATTAATCCCATAGCCCAGTTTGTAACCATAATTGTGTAGAAAATATCTTTATAGTCTCCATTTTGAATATTGATGACATACCAGAGAGAAAGAAAAGGAAGCAATGTTAATCTTAATATGGTCATGTAAAGACTAAAAATTGGTTTTTTTATAGCTTGAAATAATGCAGATGTGACAAAAAAAATTGGATAAGCAGGACCAATTAAAGCAGCTATCTTTAAATAAATAACTGCACTTTCAATTACCTTCTGATCATCTGTAAACAAAGAAATCACTATAGTTGAAGAAAAGTAAATAATAATTCCTGCTACTGCCATAAAGCAAATACCAAAAAATAATGATTTAACGTAAACTTCTTTAACACGAGTGTAAATTTTTGCACCAAAGTTTTGTCCAGCTATAGATAAAACTGCTGTATTTAATCCAATGATAGGTAATAGTAAAACTTGTTCAATTCGAACAGCAGTTCCATATCCGGCGGTAGCTAGTTCACCAAACTTACCAACAAAATAAAAAATATTAAATATACCAAACATAATCAACAACATGGTAAACATAATGGGTAAAGATTGTTTTAATAAATTTTGTAAATAAATTATTTTTGGAACAAAACATTGTAGTGTTAAATATTTTTTTAATTCACAATTGTAAACTTTATAAATTAAATAGATTGTGCTTAAAGATTGAGCGATTAAAGTTGCAATAGCCAAACCAGCTATTCCAAAAGGAGGTATAATTCCATATCCATAAATGAATAAAGGATTTAAAAAAATATTTGCAAAAAAAGAAAATATTAAAACATTTCTATAACTTTTAGTATCCCCTTGAGAGGTTAATGTTCCGTTAAGAGATAATTGGACTAATAAAATTATTGAACCATAAAAAATAACATCTAAGTATTTGCGTGTTAAAATTATACTTTCGGCTGTAGAGCCTATTATTTTTAACAAAAAATCTGAAAAATTGAGACCAAGAAAAGTGACTAAAGAAGCAATTATAATTGCAAAAGTAACTGATTGAGCAACATATAAAGAGGCTTCTTTATTTTCTTTTGCTCCAATTGCATTACTAATTAAAGCCTGAGTTCCAGCCTGGATCCCGATCCCTATGGAAACAGCTATAAAAGAAATTGGCCAAGATTTCGCTACTGCAGAAAGGGCCTCTGGTGATATTTTTCCAGCAAAATAAGTGTCAACTAAATTGTAAAAGGTCATAAACAAAGACCCTGTGCTCGCTGGCACAGTAACTTTTCTAAGTAGTGGCCAGATGGAACCTTTGGTTAAATCCATAAAATGAAGCTATTAAAAATTATTTAAATTCTTTTTGGAATATATGCTTTGTTCCAAAATGTTTAGCAAGGCTTATCTGCTTTTGTCTCATCCTAAATCTTTCCATTTGATTTGGAGTTAATTTATCGTGACAATTAGGACAAGAAACGCCCTCTTCATATTTTTTTGATTTTTTCTCTAATAGAGATATTGGCGTTCTACAGCCACCGCATATTGAGTAAGTACCTTGCTCAAGTTTGTGCTTTACAGAAACTCTATTGTCGAACACATAACATTCACCTTTCCATAAACTTTTTTCTTTTTTTACTTTATCTAAATAATTAAGAATACCACCTTTAAGTTGATAAACATTTTTAAATCCCTTGTTTAACAAATATGCTGAGGCTTTTTCACATCGAATCCCACCAGTACAAAACATTGCTACGGGCTGAGTTTTTTTTATTTTTTTTAGGAATTTTGGGAAATCTTTAAAGTGATTAACGTTTGGATTTACTGCACCTTGAAAAGTGCCCACTTTATATTCAAAAGATTTTCTAGCATCAATTAGAAAAGTTTTTTTATTTTTAATTATATCGTTCCATTTGTCAGGTTCTATATATTGATTTTTTTGCTTAGTTTTTTTATCTAATTGCAAACCAATCGGCACTACTTCTTTCTTTATTTTAACTTGTGCTCTATGAAAAGGTTGAAATCTAGATAAAGAATTATTTTTATTATCAAAATTTTTAATTTTTAATATTGTAAATATTTTTTTTTGTATTTTGTTTAAGTTAATTTTTTTTCCAGCAATAGTTCCATTGATACCCTCATTAGCTAAAATGATAGTACCCCTAACATGATTTTTAATCATTGAAGTCTGTAAAAGATATTTATTATTTTTTAAATTTTTTAATTGTGTAAACTTATAAAAACCAAGGATGCTAAACATTATATCTTTCTACAAACAGTAAGACCGTCTCCTAAAGGAATAATAATTTGTTCAGTATGTTTATCATTTTTAACATATTCGTTAAAATCTCTAATTATATGAGTAAATTTATCATTATTATTTTCATCAGCAACTTCTCCGTGCCAAAGAACGTTGTCTATAATAATTAAACCTTCTTTATTGGTTAATTCTAAGGCGTAATCATAATATTTTTTATAATTTTCTTTATCGGCATCAATAAATATAAGATCGAAAATATTATTTTCTTTTTTTAAATCCATAAGAGACTCTAATGCGGGGTTAATTATTGTTTCAATTTTATGTTCTTGATTTGCTTTTTTAAAAAAAGCTTTTGCAATTATATTAGTTTCTAAATTTTTATCTAAAGCGATAATATTTCCATTTAGTGGTAGAGCTAATGCCATCGATAATGCGCTTAGGCCTGTAAATGTACCAATTTCTAAAATTTTTTTTACTTTTGAAACTTTAATTATAAGGTCTAAAAATTGACATTGAACAGGAGATATTTGCATTCTTTTAATATCTCCAAGGGTTTCATTGTAGGAAATTATTTCTTTTTGGATTGGATGCAATTTTTTACTATGTTTTTCTATATAAGTTTCTAATTTTTTTGTAATTTCTAAATTTTGACCCATTTAAATTAGCTACTTAAGTTTTTTCTTGAGTATATCATTAACTAATTGAGGATTGGCAGTTCCACCAGAAACTTTCATTACTTGTCCAACAAAAAAACCAAATAATTTATCTTTACCAGATTTATATTGTTCGACCTCATTTTTATTATCTGTTAAAATTTTTTCAATAATTATCTCTAATTCTTTAGGGTCACTTTTTTGTTTTAATCCTTTTTCCTCAATAATCTTAATAGGATCTCCTCCTTTTTCTTTCATAACTTCAAAAACATCTTTTGCAGCTCTACCTGAAACTAAACCAGATGAGATAGAATTTATCAAACTTGCCATTTGTTTAGCTTTAATTGGGGATTCAGATATTGATATATTTTTTTCATTAAGCGAAGCAAAAAAATCTCCAATTATCCAATTGGTAGCTAATTTTCTATCAGCGGTTTTAATTACCTCCTCAAAATATGCGGCTATTTCTTTTTCTGAAACTAAAACATTGGCTTCATAAGGACTTAAAGAATAATCTTTAATAAACCTTTCTTTTTTTTGATCCGGTAACTCAGGTAATTCATTTTTAATTTTTTCAATTAATTTTTCATCTAAATTTAAAGGTAATAAATCAGGATCCGGAAAATATCTATAATCATGAGCATCTTCTTTAGATCGCATTGATCTAGTTTCGTTTTTTTTTATATCAAAAAGTCTGGTTTCTTGATGAATAAATTGACCAGACTCTAAGAGTGTAACTTGTCTTCTGGCTTCATAGTCTACTGCCATTTGCATAAATTTTATTGAGTTTACATTCTTAATTTCGCATCTTGTTCCTAATTTTGTTTCACCTAGTTTTCTAACAGAAACATTGACATCGGCTCTAAGAGATCCTTCTTGCATGTTGCCATCACATGTCCCCAAATATCTCATTATTGATCGTAGTTTTTTTATATATGCATTTACTTCCTCAGGAGATCTCAGGTCTGGTTTACTAACTATTTCCATTAAAGCAACTCCAGAACGATTAAGATCAACAAATGTATTGCTTGGATCTAAATCATGAATACTTTTTCCTGCGTCTTGTTCTAGATGAAGTCTTTCGATACCAATTTTTTTGCTACCAAATAATAAATCAAGATTGACCTCACCTTCTCCCACAATTGGATTTTTATATTGAGATATTTGATAACCTTGAGGTAGATCTGCATAAAAATAGTTTTTTCTATCAAAAACAGAGTAAGAATTAATTTTAGCATTTAATCCTAAACCTGTTTTTATTGCTTGGTGAATACAAAATTCATTAATAACTGGTAACATACCTGGAAAAGCAGAATCTATTAAACTTACTTGTGTATTTGGTTCAGCACCAAATTTAGTCGAGGAACCTGAAAATAATTTTGAATTTGAGGATACTTGTGCATGAACTTCAAGTCCAATAACTACTTCCCATTTTGCAGTTTTACCTTCTATCAAATATTTTGAATTATCTTTACTCATTATTTATTTTTCCCACCATTTAGAAATGTTTTGTTTAATGTTAACTTTGCTCTCAATTGCATAAGCTAAATTTAATATAGTTTGTTCACCAAGTGGTTTGCCTATTAACTGTAGACCTAAAGGCAAATTATTTTTGTCATGACCTGCTGGTACGGACATAGCCGGTATACCAGCTAAATTAATAGGTACAGTAAAAATATCATTTAAATACATAGAAATAGGATCATCTGTTTTTTCACCAATTTTAAAAGCAGCACTTGGAGTAGATGGAGTTAATATTGCATCCACTTGATTAAATGCCTTATCAAAATCATTTTTTATTAATTGTCTTACTTTTTGTGCTTTTAAATAATATGCATCATAGTAACCTGATGAAAGAACATAAGTTCCTATAAGTATTCTTCTTTTAACTTCATCGCCAAAACCTTCAGATCTAGTATGCTCATACATTTCAATTAAATTTTTACCCTTTGAAGATCTGTAGCCGTACCTAACGCCATCATAACGAGCTAAATTAGAGGAAGCTTCTGCTGGCGCTACAATATAGTATGTGGGAAGAGCGTATTCAGTATAAGGCAATGAGATATCAATTATCTGGGCACCTTCTTCTTTTAAAATTTTTTTACCTTTTTCCCAAAGTTCTTCTATTTCGTTAGGCATACCAATAACTCTGTATTCCTTTGGGATTCCTATTTTTAAGCCTTTTACTTTTTTTGATAAATTTTTTGAGTAATTTTCTTTTTTTTTATCGATAGAAGTTGAATCTTTAGGATCAAAACCGACCATAGCTTCTAACATTAAAGCACAATCAGAGACCGTCTTTGTCATTGGACCTGCTTGATCTAAGGATGAAGCAAAAGCTACTATCCCCCATCTTGAACAAAGACCATAAGTAGGTTTCAAACCTACTGTGCCAGTAAAAGATGCTGGTTGCCTTATAGAACCACCGGTATCAGTTCCAATAGTTGCAGGAGTAAGATCTGCAGCAAGTGCACTAGCTGAACCTCCAGATGAACCTCCAGGAACTGTATTTTCTTTAATGGGGTTTATAACATTCCCAAAAAAGCTAGTCTCATTAGAAGAACCCATAGCATATTCATCACAATTTAATTTACCTAAAAGAAAAGCTCCTTCCTTCCATAAATTATTTGTAACTGTCGATTCATAGCTGGGAATAAAGTTTGATAACATTTTACTAGCAGCGGTGGTTTTCACGCCACTTGTACAAAATAAATCTTTAACAGCAAGAGGTATGCCGGGTAACAAACAATCATAATTTGGTTTTTGATCGAAATTTTTTGCTTTTGTTGTGGCTAAATCAAAACATTCAGTAATATATGAATTAAGTTTTTTTCCTTTTTTTATATTATTTATATAAGCTAGAGTTAACTCTTCAGATTTTATTTCTTTTTTTCGGATTAAGTCAATGCTTTCGATTAAACTATTTTTGGTTAAGTCTGACATTTACTCAATAACCTTAGGCACAATAAAAAAATTTTCATTTTTATTTGGTGCATTTTCTAAAATTTTATCTCGAATATTTCCATCATTTACATTGTCTTTTCTCATTCTTAAAGAATGATCAAGGATTGAGGTTAAGGGTTTTACATTGGTAGTGTTTATTTTATTTAATTTTTCAATAAAATTAAAAATATTAGACAAATCCTTTGAAAGGTTATCTGCCTTCTTCTCATCTAATGATATTCTGGCTAGTTTGCTTGTGTGTTTAATTTTATCTTTATCTATGGACATTTGTGATCTATGTTTATTTTAGGAAACTTTTATCATAATTTATAACACAATCATGCTCGATATTGAAGAATTTGAAAAAAAAATAGACAAAAAATCAAGATTATTAGGGATAGATCCTGGTAAGAAAAGATTGGGTATAGCAATATGTGATGAAAATAAAATTATAGCTACTCCTTATACAACTTTGATTAAAAATAATTTTTCGGAATTCTTAAATGAAATAAATAAAATTATTAAAGAAAATAATATTAAAGGTATCATTGTAGGAAATCCTATTAACCTAGATGGATCGACCAGTCATTCTTCTCAATCCGCAAAAGATCTTGCTATTAATCTGTCAAAAAATATTACGATACCTATCACTTTGTGGGATGAGAGACTTTCAAGTAGAGGTGCATTTAATTTATCCAATGATTTAAATGTTAATACGACTAAAAAAATAAGCAAATTGGATGAAAATTCTGCTGCTTTTATTCTTCAAGGAGCTTTGGATTATTTAAGCAGAAAAAATGCTTGATCTCCTCATACAAAAGGCCTATAGAGTTGATTTTAATGGCAGTTCAAAAAAAGACTTCGGCTATTAAAAGCACTCCAAGACATCTCTTAGGTATTCAAAATTTATCCATTCAAGACGCTAAAATAATTCTTGAAGAAGCTAAAACCTACATATCCTTAAATAGAAGTCCTTCAAAAAAGCTAGATATTTTAAGAGGAAAAACACAAATTAATTTATTCTTCGAGCCTTCAACGAGAACTCAAAGTTCTTTTGATTTAGCCGGAAAAAGACTTGGTGCTGATGTTATGACAATGAATATCGATAACTCAGCTCTTAAAAAAGGTGAAACTTTAATGGACACAGCAATGACTTTAAATGCAATGCACCCAGATATCATTGTTATTAGACATCATGACTCAGGTGCACCTAATTTACTTTCTCAGAAAGTTAATTGTGCTGTAATTAATGCCGGGGACGGTAGAAGAGAACACCCAACACAAGCACTATTAGATGCTCTAACAATTATTAATCGAAAAGGTAAAATTGAAGGATTGAAGATTGCTATTTGTGGCGACATTCTTCACTCGCGCGTAGCAAGGTCAAATATTTATTTAATGAACATGCTAGGTGCAGAAGTAAATGTCATTGGACCAAAAACACTAATGCCAAGATCAATTGAACGACTAGGTGTTAAAAGTTTTACTGATATGAAAAAAGGTTTAGATAAATGCGACATTGTAATGATGTTAAGATTGCAGAATGAAAGAATGCAAGGTTCTTTTCTGCCATCCAAAAGAGAATATTATGAATTCTTCGGGCTAACTCCAGAAAAATTAAAATTCGCAAGTAAAGATGCCTTAATAATGCATCCTGGACCAATGAATAGAGGTGTTGAAATAGATACAAAACTAGCTGATGACATCAATGTAAGTCTTGTCAAAGAACAAGTTGAGTTAGGTGTTGCGGTGAGAATGGCATGTTTAAAAATTTATTGTAAATAAATGAAAGAAAAAATATTAATTAACGCTCACATTATCGATCCCTCACAAAAAATGGATGAGAATGGATCAATTATAATTGATGATAAGGGGAAAATTAAAGCAATAGGAAAAACTGTAAAAAAATCCGATGCTTCTTCTTCGGTAGAAATTATAGACGTAAAAAATCATATTGTAATTCCAGGCATCGTTGACATGAAGGCATTTGTTGGAGAACCTGGTTTTGAATATAAGGAAAATTTTAGGACATTAAGCCAGGCGGCTTTAGCTGGCGGTGTAACATCAGTTGTTACCATGCCAAACACTAAACCATTTATTGACAACGTTTCAATGGTCGACTTTATAATTAGAAGAGGTAGAGATAAAGCCTCAATCAATTTATTCCCCTGTGCCACTTTAACTAGAGAAATAGGCGGAAAAGAAATGTCTGAGTTTGGTCTGCTTTCAGCAAAAGGAATTATCGGTTTTTGCGATGTAATTAAAACAATTCAAAATACTAAAACTATGGCAAGAATAATGGACTATGCTTCAGATTTAGGCGTTTTAATTATGCAACATGCAGAAGACTACGAACTTTCAAAAGATGGTTGTATTAATGAAGGCGAGGTTTCAACACGATTAGGCCTTGAGGGAATATCTTATATAGCTGAAAAAATAATCATAGAGAGAGATTTATCTTTGTTAAGTGAATTTCCTTGCAGATATCATATCAATCAAATCAGCTCGAAAGAATCTCTAGAGGTTATTAAAAAAAATAAAGAAAAAGGATTAAAATTCAGTGTGGGTGTGTCTATTAATAATCTTTCACTAAATGAAAATGACATAGGAGATTTTAAAACTTTTCTAAAACTTTCTCCTCCACTTAGACTTGAAGATGATAGAGTAGCGTTAGTCCAGGGTGTAAAATCAGGTCTGATTGATGTGATTGTATCTGATCATACGCCTGAAGATGAGGAAGCAAAACGGCTTCCGTTTGCTCAAGCCTCAACTGGAGCAATAGGAATAGAAACTCTTCTTCCGCTAGCTTTAGAGATGCATCACAACGAGTCTCTTAGTCTTATGAAGATAATTGAAACTTTAACTATAAATCCAGCTAAAATTTTGAAAATAAATAAAGGTACATTAAAAAAAGGAGCAGATGGAGACATTTGCGTCTTTGATTTGAATAAACCATGGGTAGTTAATGGTGATGATTTAAAATCTAAATCAAAAAATACAGCTATTGAAGGAAGAAAGCTTCAAGGAAAAGTTATTATGACTTTTTTAAATGGTGATCTAACATTTAAATTATAGTGAATATAGAAATTTTATATACTTCAATTTACTCTTATCTTTTAGGATCTATACCTTTTGGTTATGTCTTAATAAAATTTTTTTTAAATGAAGATCTTAGAAAAATAGGATCAGGTAATATAGGCGCCACTAATGTTCTTAGGACTGGTAAAAAATCTTTAGGTGTATTTACTTTATTTTTAGATGGATTAAAGGGATATATTGCACTTAATATAACTTTTATTTATTTCCCTGATTATATTTATTTATCTGCTTTAATATGTTTTCTTGCCCATATATTTCCAGTTTGGTTAAAATTTAAAGGCGGTAAAGGAATAGCAGTATTTTTAGGTATTCTTTTTGGTCTATCAATTAAATTTGGAATAATTTTTATAATTTCTTGGATTTTAATTTTATATCTAACAAAATATTCTTCAGTTTCTTCTTTAATGTCTACAGGATTAATTTTTTTATATTCGATTTACTTAAAAAATTCTTTTGAAAGCTTATTTTTTTTTATAATTCTTGTTATTGTAATTTATACCCATAGAGAGAATATAATTCGTCTTAAAAATAAAAAAGAAAATAAAATCACTCTTTAAAAGACTTTTTGTCATAAAATTATTCTAATATTTGACAAACGTATGGAGATTTGTAAGTAGATACGTGAATGAATTTAGTTATTGTTGAAAGTCCTGCAAAAGCGAAAACAATTAACAAATATCTTGGAAAAGATTATTTAGTTTTAGCAAGTTATGGACATATAAGAGATTTACCTTCTAAAAATGGCTCTGTAAATCCTGAAAAAAATTTTGAAATGTTATGGGAAATAGATTCTTTCTCAAAAAAATATTTAAAAGAAATAACAGATGCTGTTAAAGATTCTGATAAAATAATATTAGCAACTGATCCAGATCGTGAAGGTGAAGCTATAGCATGGCATGTTAAAGAATATTTAAATTCTACCAAAGCTTTAAAAGATAAAACATTAGAGAGAGTAGTTTTTAATGAAATTACTAAAAATGCTATTTTAGAAGCTAT
>CBDDXH010000025.1:0-12844 GCA_965235125.1 Pelagilacustribacter hypolimneticus (SeqCode)
CCGCAGAATAATTTCATTCCACCACCAGTTCCTGTACTTTCAATTACCGGCGTTTTAAATTTTCCACCTTTACCAAATTTTTCAGCAACTACAGTTGCGTAAGGGTAAACAGTAGAAGATCCAACGATTTTAATTTGATCTCTTGCTGAAGCATAAGAAGTGACAACTAAAGCAACAACTAAAGATAAAATAAAGTTTAGTTTTTTCATTTAACTCTCCTATTTTATTGTTTTGAGCGAAACTTATAATTTTAAAAAATATTACTTATATTAAATATTTGTGACAACTTTATTAAAATAGCTAACTTTATAGTTGTATTTGATAGCCATTTTTATTACTTTTGTTCATTTAGATTGTTTTTAAATGGTTTATCTTAAAGCGTATTATTTAATATAAAATTCAAATAATTTAAAATTCCAATCTTTTAGTATTTTAATAGGTAAATAATAAACTCACTTCCCTCACCCAGTTTACTGAAAATTTGCATATCACCCCTGTGCTGATTAATAATATGTTTTACAATAGAAAGTCCAAGGCCCGTTCCTTTAATTTTATTTTTGATTGCATTTTGAGATCTATAAAATCTCTCTGTAACTCTATGGATTTCCTCTTCTGGTATTCCCATTCCTTCATCTTTAATAGAAATAACAATTGTCTCTGTTTCTAAAATTTCTTTTTTTACAAAAGTAGAAATATAAATTTTTTTATTTTTATCGCTATATTTAATCGAATTATCCAAAATGTTTTGAAATACTTCACTTATTTTTATACTGTCGCCTAACACATAATGATTATTGTGATTCATATTTAATTCAATGGTGATATCTTTTTTTTCAGCAACCTTTGTTGTGCTTTCTACTAAATTTTTCAAGATCAACTGAATGTCAACTTTATCTTTTGGTTGAATATGCGACTGAGATTCTATTCTGTTAAGAGACATTAAGTCCTCAATTAGATCTTCCATTTTGTTGGATTCTTCTTGCATAATTTTAATAAATTTATACCTGACTTTTTCATCATCTTTTGCGGGTCCAGCAAGAGATTCTAAAAATCCTTTTATAGAAACAAGCGGTGTTTTTAATTGATGAGAAACATTCGCAATAAAATCAGTTCGCAACGTCTCTGCTTTTTTAATCTCTGTGTAATTTTTAATCACCAGTAGAAGAGACTGTTCATCCAAATTTGAAATTCTAACTTTAAAAAACTGAAATATGGGAATGTTCTGTTCAAATTCAATTAATTGAGATTTTTTTGAAAATCTACAATTATCAATTTTATCTATAAGCTCTGGAGTTCTTATAAGTGATATTATATTTTTTCCTACGATATCTGGAGAGTAAAATGTTTTGGCTGCGTTATTTGCAAGAGTGATAATATTAAATGAATTAATGCTTATGATTAAATCTTCAATTAGATCTATATAATTTTTTTGCAGCTCAAGATCTGAATGTGTTTTAGAAGAAACCGTTTCTTTTACTTCTGATGTTCTTGATTTTTTTCTTTTTTGCAAAAATAGGGCTAGGCATACTAAAAATACAATAATTACAGTAAAGCTAATATTAATTTGGTTATTCATAAAACCAATCAACGTAGTTAAAATAATTAAAGCAAAAATTAAATACATCATAAAAACCTATAACTTTCTTATATTAAAGTAATTTAAATAAATCATTCATATTTTTGAAACAAGACTGTAAAAAAATAATAACAAACTTACTCTATTAGGACTTTATGTTCCTTTCGAGTTTGCAAAAAAAATATCTAGAGTCCAAGTTCTATATTATTCGATCTAGCTTTTTTGAACCAAAAATCGAGTGCTATATTGCAGAAAGTAAAAAAGAAATTAAAGCTGCGCAGCAATTGCGGTTTAAAGTTTTTTTTGCTGAACGTAGCAAAAAAAGATTATTTGATCTAAAAAGTTTTAAAAAAGATGTAGATCAATTTGATCGGTATGCAGACCATTTAATCATCACGCATAAAAATTCTAAATTTAGCAAAACAAAAGTAATTGGAACCTATCGATTACTTCAAAGTAGAGTAGCGCAAAGGTACTGTGGATTTTATTCATCCGAAGAATTTGATATTAGTAAAATGATTGCTGTGTCTAATGGAAAAAACATTCTTGAATTAAGCAGATCATGTATAGATGAAAAATTTAGAAAAAAAAATCTCCTTCAATTGATGTGGAAAGAAATTCACAAATACATACTCACTAATAATATTGAAACTTTATTTGGTATGGCAAGTTTTTTAGATGCAAATACAGATAATATAAAAGTTGAATTAAGTTATATCCATAAAAATTTTTTAATGGATGAGTCTATTAGAGTCGAAGCTTTACCAAGTAGAAAAGTTGCAATGGATACTTCCAATTTAGAAAATATTTCTGAATTATCCATTATCAAAAGATTGCCAGCTTTGGTTAAAGCCTATTTGCGACTTGGTGCAAAAGTAGGAGATGGGGCTGTTGTTGATCCAATTTTTAAAACAACAGATATTTTTATTCATCTGCCATTTTCATCAATCAACGAAGCTTACCTCAAAAAATTTATTTAAATATACTCTAATATGCTCGGCCAGTTTTTAAAATTTGCATTTGGCGATCGCCATCTTAAAACAATTTATCAAAAAAACTATCACCTACCCAATTTACAAGAAAATTTTTGGGGTACATGCCTTCAGCTTTTTAATATTAAATACAAGTTCTATGATAGACGTAATCTACCTAAATATGGTGCTAGCATCATCGTCTGCAATCACCCTTTTGGTATTCTTGATGGACTGATTATTGCTAACGAAATTAACAATATTAGAAAAGATTTTAAGATTTTGATTAATGATGAGCTAACTGCAATTAATCATATAAAAAATCATTTACTAACATTCAAATTTGAAAATACTAAAGAATCTATAAAACATAATATTTTATCTAAAA
The DNA here is from genome assembly GCA_965235125.1 of Pelagilacustribacter hypolimneticus (SeqCode). Taxonomy (GTDB): domain Bacteria; phylum Pseudomonadota; class Alphaproteobacteria; order Pelagibacterales; family Pelagibacteraceae; genus Pelagilacustribacter; species Pelagilacustribacter hypolimneticus. Next base: position 2,936 of record CBDDXH010000025.1, read on the forward strand.
ATAAAGCCATTGAATTTATTAATCAGGGTGGTTGTTTAATAGTATTTCCTTCAGGCGAAGTGGCTACTAGAGAGCACATTTTAAAAAAAGCGGTGGAAAAAGAATGGAAACCATTACTAGGATCAATTATCCGAAAAACAAAATGCTTAATTTATCCTGTTAAATTTGAAGGTGAGAATAGTTTTCTATTTCAGTTAATTGGAATAATAAATTACAAATTAAGGCGAATTTTATTTGCCCAAGAACTTATTAATAAAAAAAATAAAATGTTTTGGATTAAATGTGGCTTACCCATATCGTCTGAACAATATTCTAATCTAGATAATATAAAAATATCTTTGCAACTACGTTCTATTACTTTATCTATTAATCAAAATTATTTCTAATTAGTAACAGCTGATTCTAGAAAAATATTTGCACAATTTTCCCAAGTATATTTTTTTGCATGTTCAATACAAGCTTGCTTATCAATTTTTAAGGCATCTAAAACTGCTTTCTTCAAATCATCATTTAGTGCTCCAGTTTTCATGCCTTCGAATATGTCCTTAGGTCCCTCGACTGGGAAGGCTGCAACGGGTAATCCACATTGCAAAGCTTCGATTATGACAATCCCAAATGTGTCAGTTTTGCTTGGAAAAACGAAAACATCAGAAGAAGCAAAATATGATGCTAACTCACCATTAGTTCTCTCCCCTTTAAATATAGCGCTTGGATACTCTTTTTTTAATTTTTCTAAATCAGGACCTTTGCCAACCACAAGCTTAGTGCCTTTCAAATCTAAATCCAAAAAGGCTCTAATATTTTTTTCTATCGAGACCCTTCCTACATACAAATAAATTGGGCGCTTATACTCAAGATTAATTTTTTTAGCATCTTTGAAACTCTCGTGATCAGCACCTCTTGTCCAAATGACCATTTTATTTTCATCAAAACCAATTTTCATTAATTCTTCCTTCATGCTCTTGGTAGTCACTAAGATTTTTTGTGCATGCGAATGAAAATTTTTAAGGAATTTCTGGGTAAACTTTATTGGCAAATAAGGATAATAAAGTTTTAAATATTTATCAAACTGAGTATGATATGAAGTTGTAAACTTAATATTGTTCTTAACACAATATCTTTTAGCAAAAATTCCAATCGGTCCTTCTGTAGCAATGTGTACTATATCAGCGTTTGCTTTTTTTATCAAAGTTCCAACTCTTGGCCAAACATTTAAAGATAATTTAATTTCGTTATATTTCGGCATAGGAACGGTAAAGAATTGATTAGGCTCGATATATACAACCTCGTGACCTATTTTTTTAAGCTCATCACCTAAGTTTTTTAAGGTTCTACAAACTCCGTTTATTTGTGGATACCATGCGTCCGTACAGATAAGTACTTTCATTATTTATTTACAACTTTTAGATAAGGCTCATAACTAACCACTTGTTCTCTAAGCTTATCCCACTCAATAATTTCCATTCTTCCATCTAAATGCTCAACTAAAGCCGTACAACTTTCTACCCAATCTCCACAATTTAAATAATTGATACCATCTAGATCTTGATTAGCGGCCTTATGAATATGCCCGCAAATGATACCATCAAAATTTTTTTTTTTAGCAAAGTTTGCAATTGTTTTTTCATACTCGCCTATATATTTGACGGCATTTTTAACTTTATTTTTTAAAAACATCGCTAAAGACCAATTATCTTTTCCAAGTCTTTGTCTAATAAAATTAATTACAACGTTTATACTTAGTAACCAATTGTAAGCTACTGATCCAATTTTTGATAACCATTTTGCATACTTCATTACGCCGTCCCAAGCATCTCCGTGAACTAAGAGGTATCTTTTTTTGTCTACAGTCTCGTAAACTAATCTATTAACCATTTTAATATCACCAAAATTTAGTGGGATCATTTTTCTAAACATTTCATCATGATTGCCGATTATGTATTGCACTTTAGTACCGTGACGAGCTTTTCTTAAAGTTTTTTGAATGACATCATTATGCTCTTGTGGCCAATAAAAACTTTTTTTTAATTCCCAAATATCAATTATGTCTCCTACTAAAAATAAATTTTCTGATCTTGTGTGTTTATAAAACTCTAAAAGTTTTTTTGCTTGGCAGCCTCTTGTTCCTAGGTGCACATCAGAAATAAAAATACTTTTGTAAAGTAAAAACTTATCTTTAGTATTTGTTTGAATAGTATTCATAAATTTTATAAAACGAATCTCTAGTGTAAGTAGAATCATAAAACTGTTACAGAATTGTTAAAATATGTATAAAAAATTAAATTTTGCTGTGATTTTTAATGCTAATGCAGCAGGCGGTAGAAAAATTAAGCTTATTAATAAAGTTTTAGCTCTTCTTGAAAAGAAACATATCGTCGAGTTATTTAAAACTCAAAGCGAAGAACATGCTAAAGATGTGTTTAAAAAACTCTCAACTAAAACATTCGATAGACTAATAGTGGCTGGAGGTGATGGCTCTGTTTGTTTTGCAATTAATGAAATGATTAAAAATCAAAACTTAGATGATAAGTTGGTTGGCTATATTCCAGCAGGAACAGCAAATATTCTTCAAATTGAAACTCAAATTAAAAAGAAAGCAGAAGAAATTTACAAAATACTTGTCTCTGAAAAACATAAGAAAATTAGTCTGGCAAAGATAAACGATAAGTATTTTTTTCTAATGGCTGGCATTGGCTTCGACTCTGAGATAGTTGCGTCCATTGATACAAATATTAAGAAGTATCTTGGAAAAATAATATTTGCTTTAAAAGGATTTCAACATTTTTTATGTTTAAAAAATAATAAAATGGAAGTTGAGATTGATAATGAAAAAATAATGGCTGATTGGATCTTGTGTACTAATTCAAAATACTATGCGGGACCTTATTCTATTACTAATGAAACTAATATTTTTAAACCTAAGGTAGTAATATATATTTTTAAAAATTTAACTCGAATAAAATTACTTTATTACTGTTGGTTAATTTTAACAAAAGGCGATCTTAGTTCAGCCAAAAGTGTTTTAACCAAAGATTTAAGTCAATTAAAAATTAATAAAGTAAATCATCAATTACTCTCCCAAGTTGATGGAGAAAACTTTGGTTATAGTGAAAGTATAAAGATACAAACTACCGATAAATATATTAATTTACTGGTTCCTTAAAATAATAAACTAAAAATTTTAGTTATTTTTTTTTTTGAATCTCATCATACATTTTTTTGAGATCATCAGGCGATAAGTTTTTATCTTTTAATTTTTCAAGAATTTTATTATTTTCAGCATCCTCTTTGCTTTCAAAAATGTAATCATCTTGTCTATTCTGATCAAGCGTACCGTCATTTTTGTTTTTATTTCTTGCATCAAGTCCGGTACTAATTGCTTTAAGACCTAAATAAAGAACTATTCCAAGAATTGCTACAATTGCTGTATAAAATAAATATTCCATATATAATTTTAAATCTTAGCAAACTCTCCGCCGTCTCTAAATCTCCAAAGCCATTTAGACATGGATTGTTCAACATCTTCTGGTTTTATGTTTAAATCTTTTAGCGTTAAATGATTGAAGGAGACGATATTATCTGCCTCATTTAAAATTTCCAACTGATCTTTTGTTAGTAAAGGTTTTGGCATTAAACTAAATAGTGAAGCTTGAATTCTTGCTAATGGCATAGGTAAATCAAAAACTAATCTTTTTTTACCAATCGTATTTAAAATAGATTTGACCATGTCGCCAAAGCTGATAATTTTAGGTCCTCCAATTTCATAAATTTGCCCTTCATTTTTTTTTATCTCAATAGCTTCCACAATGGCTGTAGCTACATCATTTACTACAATAGGCTGAAACTTATAATTTGTTTTAACGACTGGAATAATTGGTGACATACTTAGTTTTGCAAATAAATTAGTAAAATTATCTTCCGTTCCACAAACTACACTTGGCCTAATAATAATAGTATTTTTAAAATTATTTAGTGCTTTTTGCTCGCCTTCAAATTTTGATCGTTGGTATAAAGATTTTGAATTAGCATTAGCACCAATGGCACTAACATGAATAAATTTTTTAACTTCTGACTGTGAACAATATTTAGCAATTAAACCTGGCAAATCGGCATGTAAATCTGAAAATTTTTGTTTACTATTTTCAAAAAGAATACCAATTAAATTAATTACGATATCTGAATTTTTGATTGCCTCTTCAATTTTAGAAAAATCTTTAAGATTAAAATCAATAAATTCTATAGCGCCCGGAGGGGCTTGTGTCTTTAAATAACCTTTTAAATAAGCGTTCCTTGTTGGAATAATACATTGGTAATTCTTCTCAGTCATTTTTCTGACAAGATACCTTCCTATAAATCCTCCACCGCCAAGGATCGTTGCTATTGGGTAATCGTTCATGGTATTTAAGATAGTTATATGAAAATACATAGGATTCAAGGGGACATAAGTTCAGAAGTTGCAAAATCATTTAAAGATAGTGTGGCCATTGATACGGAGGCCACAGGTCTGTTGATTCCAGAAAGAGATAAATTAAGTTTAGTTCAAATTTGCAATGAAGGGGGAGACGTCTATGTCATTCAACCGGACCGAACCAATTATAAGATGCCAAATTTGGTCTCTATTTTGCAAAATGAAAAGATACTTAAGATTGGACATTTTTTAAGATTTGATAAAAGTGCACTTGAATATTTTCTAAAATGTAAAATAAAAAATATTTTCTGTACTAAAATAGCTTCAAAAATTTGTAGAACTTATACCGATGCTCATGGTCTAAAAAATCTAGTTCTAGAATTTTGCAACAAAAAAATAGACAAAAATCAAGGCTCAAGTGATTGGAATAAAAACATTAATGATCTTAATGAAAAACAATTAGAATACGCTGCAAATGATGTGATTTACCTTCATAAAATTAAAGCTGAGTTAGAGAAAATGTTAATACGAGAAGAACGCATGGATATCTATAAAAAATGTCTAGAATTTTTAGATACAAGAATAGAATTAGACCAAAAAGGATTTAAATTTTCAATATTTGAGCATTAATGGCTAAAGTAAATTATATCTCTATTGCAAAAAAAGCGGCCGCTATTCAGATATCAGAGCTTAGAAAAATTAATAAAATTTTTGATCAATCTTTTGTTAAAGCAGTTGAGTTAATAGCTAATTGTAAAGGTAAAGTCATTGCTGCTGGTGTGGGAAAAAGCGGTCTAATTGCAAGAAAAATATCATCTACTTTATCTTCTGTTGGAATTTCTTCATTTTTTTTAAATCCTTCAGAGGCTAATCATGGTGATCTTGGACAAATTGATAAAAGAGATTTGCTTTTAATTTTTTCTTATTCAGGCAATACTTCTGAAATTGTAAATGTACTTCGTTATGCAAATAGATTTAATATTAAAATTATTGGTGTGGCTTCAAAAAAAGATAGTCTACTTTTAAAAGCAAGTGACGTGAAAATACTTTTGCCGCACGTTAAAGAATCTGATCCAACGGGCATGGTACCAACAACAAGTACAAGTATCACTTTATTGTTAGGAGATTGTTTAGCGGTAGCACTTATGAATAAAATGAGATTTTCTAAAGAGAGATTCAAAGTATTCCATCCAGGAGGACAAATTGGTCAAACTTTATTACTAGTTAAAGATATTATGCTTACAGGAAATAAATTACCCTTGGTCAATATTTCTAAAAGTATTTATGATGCTATAAAAGTTATTGCTGATAAAAAACTTGGTCTAGTAGTGGTTACAGAAAAGAATTTAGTAAAAGGAATTTTAACTGATGGAGATGCTAGAAGAGGGATTAAATATTATTCTAAAGATGATCACTTAAAAAAATTTATAACTTCAAATCCTTTATTTATTTCTGAGACAGCAACTGCTTCTAAAGCATTGTCTCTGATGAATGAAAAAAAAGTTACGAGTTTATTGGTAACGACCGAAAAAGATTACAATAAAACTAAATTATCTAAGCAACTAAAAGGAATAGTTCACATTCATTCTCTTTTACAATTTGGAATAAAGTGATTAGTCGAAAAAAAAAACTTTTTATAATCCAACTTACTATTTTTTTTGTTGCATCAACTCTACTTTACAAAACTTACCAAGATAGAAAAGAAGAGCCTGTCCTTCAAGTTGAAGCTCAGACAGATCCTAACGTTAATAGTTTTAATGATATTGAATATTCAGGTTTTGATTTAAATGGAAATAGATACGTTTTACAAGCTGAAAAAGCTGATTTTAAAACTGAAACACCAGAACTCATTAACATGAAAATAGTTTTTGCAAAATTTTATTTAAAAGATAACACAATTTTATCAGTGACTAGCGATCTAGGTCTTTACAATAATAAAACGCTGGATATCGAGTTTAAAGATAATGTTAAAGCTGATTACTCAACTCATACTTTATTGTCTGATTTATTGTCTTACTCAAATTTAAATGCTAAATTAATTGCAGCGGGAAATGTTAGAGGAAAATCTTTAGATAAAGGAGAGTTTTTTTCAGATAACTTAGAATATAATTTAACGGATAAAACTTTAAATTTCTCAATGTCTGGTACAAAACAGGTAAACGTAAAAATTAATGAAAAAAAATTTTAGAATCATAAAATTTAAAAAAGATAAACCTATTTTTCAAATTAAAAATTTAAGTAAATCTTATGATGGTAAACCCATTTTAAAAAAAATTAGCTTAGAGCTTTATCCTGGAGAATGTGTTGGTTTATTAGGTCCTAATGGTTCAGGAAAATCTACTTTATATTCTACTATTATTGGAGAGACATACGCCGATGAAGGAAAAATAATTATAAATGGCAAAGAAATTCAGGATCTGCCTATCCATCTAAGAGCTAAAGCTGGTATTGGTTATTTAAGTCAACAACGAAGCGTCTTTGATCTTACTGTTTATGACAATATACTAGGTATCTGTCAGTTGTTTATTAAAGATAAAGAAAACCAAATCAAATTAACTGAAAAGTTGCTTGATGAATTCAATCTTCAACACTTAAGAAATATAGAAGCTTCCCATTTATCAGGTGGTGAAGTTAGACGGGTCATGTTAGCTCGTTTATTGATCAATAAGCCAAGCGTAGTATTGCTAGACGAACCGTTAGCTGCATTAGATCCAATCATAGTTCAAGATATTCAGCGATATATCTTAAAACTTCAGCAATGGGGTGTAACAATCATGATTACAGATCACCAAGTTCAAAATCTTTTTTCAATAGTTGATAAAGCCTATGTTTTAGGTGAACAATCTATTATTGCACAAGGTACACCAGCTGAAATTTTAAAATCTTCAAAAGCTATTGAACTTTATTTTGGATCTTCGTTTAGTGCTTAATTGAAATGCCAAATCAAAGTTTTTCTCTTCAGGTCTCTGAGCTAATTAAACCTTTTAATAAAATCATTAAGGTAGATTCGGATAAATCTATTTCTATTCGTTCTTTTTTAATTGGGGCTATTAGCCATAATATTTCAGAAGTAAAAAATGTTTTAGAGTCTGATGATGTGTTTTCTTGCATACGAGTCTGTCAAAAATTAGGGGTTAAAATTGATAAAGTAAAAGCTGGGCATTATTTAGTTTATGGTAAAGGACTTGGATCTCTTTATGCAAAAAAGAATACAGTTTTGGATTGTGGAAATTCAGGGACGACTTCAAGATTAGTTTGCGGTTTACTTTCTACTAATCCAGATATTCAAGTTAAAATCAAAGGAGATCACTCACTAAATAAACGAAATATGAGCAAGCTCATTGATCTTCTAGGTGAATTTGGCGCAACTTTTTTACCCCCAAATAAAAATAATTTTCCGCTAACTCTTATCTCTTCAGCAATTCCGATCGGCATAAAATATAGTGCCGGTGTATCAGCACAGCTTAAAAGTGCAGCTATGCTAGCCGGTCTTAATGCTAATGGAGTAACAAATATCATCGAAGAAGAAAAATCTAGAAATTCTACCGAAAATATGCTTTTGCAAAGTCCACATGTTTTAAAAATAAAAAAAAATAAAAAGGGGCAAAATCATATTAAAGTTTTTGGTAAAGAATACTTAAATCCTTTAAAAATTAATGTATCAGGTGATCCAAGCTCAGCTGCATTTTTTACTGCACTGACTATATTAACAGCTGGTGCAAAATTAACGATTCATCATGTAGGACTAAATCCTAGAAGAATTGGTTTTTATAATATTTTAAAGAAACATGGAGCTAAAATAAAATTCTTAAAAAAAAAAATAATTAATAATGAGGAGATTGGTGATATCCACGTTCAAAGTTCTAAACTAAAAGCTATTAGGACTGACTCTAAATGGTTTCCTTCAACTGTAGATGAATATCCTATTCTTTTTGTACTTGCCGCTCTAACTAAAGGGAAATCCGTTTTTAGAGGTATTGAAGATTTAGCAAATAAAGAAAGTAATCGAATTGAAGAGATGAGAAAAATATTAAATCAAATTGGTATTCAATGTAAATCAACAAAAAATGAAATGAAAGTTTACGGTCAAACAATTATAAAAAAAAATGCTATAATTAAAGTGCCTAATCTTGGTGATCACCGAATTTGTATGAGTACTGTAATTTTGTCTTTGACCACAGGAATTAAAGCTGAAATTAAAAACTTTGAGACCGTTAAAACATCGTCACCTTCTTTTTTAAAAATTATTAAATTACTGGGAGGAAAATTTGAAATTAAAAAAACATTATAAACTAGTGGTAGCTGCAGACGGGTCTGCTGCAAGTGGAAAAACTACGGGAGCTAGACTTATTTCAAAAAAATATGGCTTACAATTTTTGTCTTCAGGTTTACTTTACCGCTACGCTAGTTACCAACTGTTAAAACATAAACCAAAAAATATTACATCTTTTTTAAAAAAACAATTTAAGAACTTAAATTTAAAAAAATTAAATAATAAACTTTTACACTCACCTGAAATTTCTGCACACACTTCGATAATTGCAAAAGAAAAAAAAATAAGAAATATTTTAAAAACTTTTCAAAAAAAATTTGCTATGAAATTTAAAAAAGTTTGTATTGAAGGAAGAGACATAGGTACTGTTATTCTACCAAAAGCAGATATAAAATTTTTCTTTAAGTGCAATTTAGATACCGCTGCAAAAAGAAGATTTAAAGAACTTAAGAAAAAAAATAAAAATATTACCTTTATGGAAGTTAAAAAAGCTATGCGTATTAGAGATAATTTAGATAAAAATCGTAAAAATTCTCCTTTGATTCAATCAAAAAATGCGATAATTGTGCGGACTGATAAATTAAAAAATATAAAAGGTATGATTAATAAAATGTCATACATAATCGAAAAAAGAATTAAAGAAAAATATGGCAGTTGAAACTTTTCATCAGGAACTATCTAGCTCTCAAAAGGAGTTCGAAAGTTTACTAAATGATGACTTTAAGGATCGAAAACTTAAAGAAGGTGAAATTATCAAGGCAACTGTAACGGAAATCAATAAAAATTTTATCGTCGTTGACTGCAAAGCCAAGATGGAAGGGATGATTCCAATTGAAGAATTTAAAAATGATGACGAATTAGGAAAATTAAAAGTCGGATCGAAAATTGAAGTTTTTTTAGAACGGATCGAAAGTTTTAAGGGTGAAATCGTAATCTCCAAAGAAAAAGCTAGACGAATGAATACTTGGAGCAAACTGGAAAAAGTATTTGAAACAGGAGAAGAAATAACAGGAATTATTACTGGAAAAGTTAAAGGAGGATTTATATGTCAGGTCGAAAATCTTCCAACATTTATGCCCGCTTCACAAATTGATATTAAGCCACTTAAAAGATTTGATCACTTAATGAATATACCATTAAAAGTTATCGCAACACGAATCGACAAAGTTAGAGGCAATGTTTGCACAAGTAGAAGAGCGGTTTTAGAGAAAAGTAAAAATATAGATAC
>CBDDXH010000026.1:0-12371 GCA_965235125.1 Pelagilacustribacter hypolimneticus (SeqCode)
ATAGTATCTCCAACAGAGCCTCTATCGATAGTGCAATTAGCACCAAGTTCGGCATTATCTTTTAATAGTACTTTTCCAATATGCGGAAATCTTAAATTTTTATCTTTTAAAGGTATAAAACCAAATCCTTTTAAGCCAATTTTGCATCCATCTTGTATGACCACTTTATTTCCAACAATTGAATTTTTTATAACTACTTGAGAACCAACTGTACAATTTTCTCCAATTATAACATCATGCTCAATTATTGTATTAGTTCCCACAGTTGTATTTTTTCCTATTTTACAATTTTGACCAACAAAAACATTATTACCAAATCTAACATTTAAAAATTTTGATTTTGTAGGCTTTTTTAAAGATGGGTCAGGCGTATCTATATCAGCATCGGGATAAAATTTTCTTAAAACCTTGCATAGCTCAAAAAGCACATTTTTAACTATTATAGGTTCACAATTATTTGGTAAGTAAATTTTAAGCTTTTCAGTCGTTAAACAATATGCGGCTTTTGTTGATTTTGAAAAATTAATATAAGTTATCGAATCCAAAAAAGTTAAATCAGTACTTTTGGCTTCCTCTAAAGATTTTATATCAAATATCTTAATTTTTTTTTTTGGTTTCGTGAAATCAAAAAGTTCAGTAAGCAAAAAAGGTCCTTTTTGCTTAAAGAAAACATTTTTACTCATTTAATTTAATTAATTTTTAAAGGTGCTACTTCTTTGTCTACAATCGCTATGATTTGATCAGTGATTTCAAGTTTTACATCTCCTAGAATAACGCTGTTCTTATCAACAATGACTCTTATATTATTATTTTCCATATATTTCTGAATAATTGGATTTATAGCTTTAAGAAGAGTCTCCCTTGATTCATTTCTAGATTTGGCCACGCTATCAAAAGAAGTTTGCTTATTTAATTGTAAATCTGCAACTTTTTTTCTAAGACTTTCGATTTTTTCTTGATACTGCTCAGGTGATAAAATTTTTTTTTGAGAAATAATATCTGATTCCTCTTTTTTAATATCTGTTTCTATTTTTTGAAATTTTTCTGACTCTGATTTTAATTTTGCTTGTAATTTTTTTTGAGCTTCAGATCCTGGTTTACTAGAATTTAAGACCTTATTAAAATCTATAAAATATGTATTATCAGCAAAAGAATTAAAAGAGTTTAGAAAAAAAATTATAACAATTAAAATTAAAGTTTTCATATATTTTTTCTAGTTAGTTAAATTAATTAAAAAGTAGTTCCTAATCTAAAGTTAAATCCTTCCGTAACGTCTGTGCTAGCTTTAGACAAATTTTGTGAAAGGACAAATGTCATTGGACCAGCTGGGGAAACCCAACTTACATTAGCCCCTGCTGAAGATCTTATCTTATTAGAATCATCTAAACTACTAGAATAATCAACACCCCAAAGATTACCAAAATCAAGAAATAGACCTACATCAGTTTTTGTACTCTCTGGTAAAAGGTTAGGAAGATTTAATTCAAAGTTTGAAGTAATAGAATAATTTCCACCAATATAATCTTTTCCGTCTTTAGGACCAATTTTACCTGACTCAAATCCTCTTAATCTTGTATTTGAAGTAAATAGCCTTTTGCTTAACCTAACGTCTTTATCGCTTAAACCATTAACTGCTGAAGCTTGTAGTTTGAAAGCTCCAACCGCGTTTTCTGTTATCCCTTGATATTTGCTAAATGAATAAGTATTTGAAATAGATCCTGCGTCTGCATAAATTGGAATTGCGCCACTAAATGAGGAAATATAACCATCAGTAGGTGAAAATACTTTATCACGTTTATCTAATGAGACCCCATAATCAAAGGCCAAATCAGTAAAAGTACCTTTTTGTTTTTTTAAAGCTGGCGATGCACTAGAATTAACCTCTAGTTTATCGTGAGAAAAATTTAATCCTGAGGAAATATATACATTTCTATACTGCTCAAACTTAGTTCCAATTCCAGTACTTATAATATTATTTTTAAATCCAGAAGTCGCTTTATCGTTAATAGTATTTGAAACTTGGTAATATAGAGAGTTGCCAGAAAAATTATAATTTGGATTATTAACAAATAACTGACCAGATAAAGATTCGGCACTCACGTCTAAATTTGTTGAAATACTTAAGCCTTTTCCAAGCCAGTTATTCTCTTTTATATTAAATGCAAATGATGCACCATTTGTACCAATGCCTGCGCCAGCGGAAATCTCTCCAGTTGGTTTTTCTTCAACTTCAATCTCAAGAATTTTTTGATCTTTTTTTGACCCATCAATAATTTTATTTTTTATTTCCCCAAATATGTTTCTTGCTTTAAGTTTAGCAATAGATTGTTCTAATTTTGTTTTATTAAATGGATCACCTTCATCGATTAAAAGTTCCGATCTTATAACCGCTTCATCAGTTATATTATTGCCGATAATATTAACTTTTTCAACCAACTCTTTTTTTCCTTCAAATATATTAATTTTAATTTCAATAGTATCACCTTCTAAAATTTCACTGACTGAATGTTCAATAAACTGTAAATCATTATTTAATATTAAAATATCTAACTCATCTAATAACTTTTTTACATTAAATGGAGAATAATATTTTCCTATCATTTTAGAAAAACTATCTTTCAAAGGAATAAATAGATTTGAATCTATTACTTCGCTCACATTAGTACTAATTTTATTTACTTTGTATCTGGTTCCGGCATTAATATTATAAGTAAGACGAGTAGAGTTTTCTTGTCCAACTTCAGCATTGCTTGATAAAACTTGCACGTCATAATAACCAATTGATTTGAAATAATTTATCAGAAGTCTTTTATCTAATTCGATATTATTTTTATTTAAAAATGTGTTTTTAGACAAAAATTTCCAAAATTTCATTTCCTCTGAAACAATAATATCTCTTAATTTACTCTCTTTAATTTTTTTATCACCTATAAAATTAATTTGAGAGATATTTGTTTTTTTTCCTTTATTTAAAACAAAAAGAAGATTTACTCTTTCGTTATCAAATGACTGGACCTTTGCTTCTACACTTGCAAAATTAAATCCAATACTTGCATAAATATTTTTAAGTAAAATTATATCGTCTGATAATTTATTTTTTATAAAACTTTGTTTTTCTTTTAAATTAAGTTTTGAAAGTACAGATTTTTTTATTGTGTCAGATTTCTCTCCTTGAATATCAACAAAATTAATAATTGGGTATTCTTTAACAGTGATATTTAAAACTCCATCAGATAAAAAAACACTTATATCTTCAAAAAAATTTGTTTCATATAAATTTTTGTTAATCTCATTTATTTCATCAGAAGAATAATTTTTTCCTAAATTAATGTTTCCATATACTTTTATAGTCTCAGAACTAATTCTTTTGTTACCTTTAACTTCTAATTTTTGAATTACCTCTGCAGATACATGAAAAAAGAATAAAAAAAAAAGAATTGAGTAAGTTTTAAGCATATATTTTTTTTTTTATAATTTTAAAGGCCGTTTTTCTAGCCCAGTTATCTATTATATATATTTTTTTTATATTATTAGAGGCTAAATTCGACATTTTTATATAGTTTTTGTCTCTTAAAACAAGCTTCAAATAATTAACAATATCATTAAAATTTATATTATTTTTAAGAAATTGATCAACAAATATTTCATTAGCTGCATTTATGATAATTGGTGACGATTTACGTTTGTTCATTTCAGATATTAAAGTTACAGATGGAAATTTTTTTTTATCAACAGGTAAAAAATTTAAATTTTGAGCAATATGATTAACTTTATTTTTTTTATTAAAAAATTTTTTATAATTAAAATTTTTAATTAATGCATTTGCAATAGGTATTTTCATGTCTGGAAGATGATGGAGATAAACAGATAATCCGCTATTAAGTTTTATTATGGCGTGAACAAGCGAGTCAGGGTGGATGATGATCTCATATTTACTAAGATTAAAGGGAAAGAGTTTTAAAGCTTCTGTAATTTCTAAAACTTTATTCATTAAAGTTGCTGAGTCTACTGAAATTTTCTTACCCATATTCCATTTAGGATGTCTTATTGCATCTTTAGGTTTTATTTTTTTAAAATTGTCAAGTTTAAGGTTTAAAAAAGGACCACCTGAAGCAGTTATATAAATTTTTTCAATTTGATCTTTCGGATAATTTTTAAGTAATGAACTGATAGAAAAATGTTCTGAGTCAATAGGTACTAAATCTGTATTATATTTTGCTGATTCTTTTTTTATCAAATTCCATCCGCAAACAATTGATTCTTTGTTAGCTAGTAAAATTTTTTTACTCAATTTTGTAAAAATAATTGTAGACTCAAGTCCAGCAATTCCAGGAATGGCTGAAACAGAAATATCTAATTTCTTAATATATTTTTGGATATTATTTATATTATTTAAAATAATAATTTTTTTATATTTTTTTTTTAATTTTAAATAAATTTTTTCATTTTTGACAACAAATATCCTAGGTTTAAAAACTTTAATCTGCTTAATTATTTTAAAGTAATTTTGATTAGCGTATAATAAATCAACTTTAAACTGATTTGATTTTTTAACTATCTCTAATGTTGACGCCCCAATTGAACCTGTTGAGCCTAATATAGCGATAGTTTTTTTTTTCATCTAAATTATTAAAAAAAATCTTAATATAAAAGCAAATAATAAAACGAATATTAAACCATCAATTCTATCTAGAATACCGCCATGGCCCGGTAACATATTACTTATATTTTTGATATTTATTTTTCTTTTTAAAAAAGATACAAATAAATCTCCAATCTGACACACTAGAGATATTAAAATAGTAATAATTAAAAAATTTAATTCTAAAAAGTTAATTATTGTTTTTTTTAATAAGATAAGCTGTAATAGATTCATTAGTGGTATTGACAAACAACTTAAGAGAAAAGATCCTAATACTCCAGAATATGTTTTGTTGGGGCTAATTTTGGTGATCTTTCTACCTTTAAATATTTTTCCAAAAGAGTAACCGCCGACATCAGAGAGAAAGGTAGAAATTAATATCCAATAAATTATAATTAAAGAACTAACTGTATCTCCTCTTAATATATAAAAAGAATAAAATGAAAAAAATAATAAAATTAATGAAAAAAAAATAAATAATAAATTAGTAGTATTTTTAATTATTTCATACATAGATAAAAAATAAAATAATAATAAAAGTAATATTAAATATATTTCTGAATAAAATGTTGCTAAAAACAAAATTGGCAAAAGTATTACAGAAGTTAAAATTCTATAAAAAAGTTCACTTTTCATTCTAAACTCCTCCAAAATTTCTTTTAATTTGATGATATTGATTTATAATCTTTTTTAAATCATTTTTGTTAAAGTCAGGCCATAATTTATCTAAAAAAAAAATTTCTGAATATGAAAGTTGCCAAAGCATAAAATTGCTTAGCCTTCTTTGCCCTCCGGTTCTGACAAGAATATCTGGAAATACTAAATCAGAATATAAATTTTTATTAATATTTTCTTCTGTTATTTTTTTTGATTTATAAATAATTTTATTAATTGTATCTATAATTTCAATTTTGGATCCATAATTTATAGCTAAATTAATTATTAATTTATTATTTCTCTTTGTTTTACTTATAATTTTTTTTAGAATATCGCATGTCTTAATTGGTAATTTTTTTAATCTTCCTGAAACAACTATTCTGATATTGTTTTTAATAATATTATTAATCTCTTTATTAAAATAAATATTAATTAGATTTAAAAGATAATTAACTTCCTGTTTGGGCCTTTTCCAGTTTTCTGTAGAAAAAACAAAAAAAGTAATAATTGGAATTTTAAAATTAATTGAAGCTCTAACAATTTTTTCAACTGTTTTAATTCCCGCAAGATGCCCAAAATTTCGACTTTTTTTTTTTTTAATGCCCCATCTTCCATTGCCATCCATAATAAATGCAATGTGATTGAGTTTATTCATACCTTGAGAATTTCTTTTTCTTTTTCGTTTAATATTTTCTCAATATTTGCAATATGATCATCTGTTACTTTTTGAATATTTTTTTCAAAAAATTTATTTTCATCTTCGCTTATTTTTTTATCTTTGACTATTTTTTTTAGTTCTTCATTGCCTTCTCTTCTAATGTTTCTAATTGCAACTTTATTTTTTTCACCAATAGTTTTTAATAATTTGATTAAATCTTTTCTTCTTTCTTCAGTTAAATCTGGAATTCTTAACCTTAAAATTGATCCGTCTATTTGTGGATTTATTCCTAATTCAGATTTTTGTATTGCGGCATCAACTGCTTTAATATTTGATTGATCCCATACTTGAACAGTAATTAACCTTGCCTCAGGTACGCTCACTGTAGCTAACTGATTTATAGGCATCATCTGACCATAAACATCAACTTTAATTATATCCAACATAGAAGCATTGGCTCTACCAGTTCTAATTGAAGCTAAATCTTTTTTAAAAGACTGAATAGTTTTGTCCATTTTTGCAGAATATTCCTTTTCATTAAATACTTCGCTCATGGCTTAAACTCCTTCCCCAACTTTATATCTTATAAAATTTAATATTTTTATATCATTTTCTTTCAAAATATCTGAAACTTTTTTTTTAGAATCCATTATCCATATTTGGTTTAAAAGTGTATTATCAAAAATAAATTTATTAATTTTACCTTTTGTAATTTTTTCTACCATCTCTGGTTGTTTACCGGAATTGACTAATTCAGCTTTTATTATTTCTATCTCTTTATCTACGACTTCTTTACTTAAATCCTTCTCTTCGAGGCACATAGGTGACAGAGCTGAGATATGCATTGCAATTTTTTTTCCAATTTCACTGCTGTTTTTTTTTGAAATTTTAACAATTGAGACTATTTTTCCAATTTTTGTTTCTATTGCACCGTGTATGTAAAAAGTATTTGCTCCATTTTTATTATCAAAAAAAATAGCTCTTCTTATAGTTATTTTTTCTCCAATTTTTGCAATTAAATCTATTAAATTTGTTTCAACAGTTAAATTATTTTTCATAATAGATTTATTAACTTTTAATAGATCCCCTCTGTTCCTAAAGTTGATTTCTGAAATTTCTTTACAAAAAGAAACAAATTCACTATTTTTTGCTACAAAATCTGTTTCGCTATTTATCTCAATTAAAGAAATTTCTCCGTCCTTTTCTTCTACAAGACATAGTCCTTCAGAAGCTGTACGACTCATTTTGTTGTAAGCTTTTGCTATTCCTTTTTTTCTTAAAAAATCAATTGCTTTTTCTATATCGCCACCTGTCTCATCGATAGCTAACTTACAATCTTTAAATCCGACTCCTGTGATCTCTCTTAATTTTTTTACACTTTCAAGTGTATCTTTGCTGGACATAAAATAAAAATTAAATAGATACTTTTTCTTCTATTGAAACTTTTTCTTCTTTAGTGTCTGATTCTTTTGATTTTACTTTTTCTTGATCGTTTTGATTGTTTTGTTCTGAAGATTTTTTTTCTATAAATTTTGAAGCACTTAAGATTGTATCTTTTAAAAGATCACAATATAAATTTATAGATCTTCGTGCATCGTCATTTCCTGGAATCGGAAATTGTATACCAGTAGGATCTGAATTTGTGTCTAAGATAGCTACTATAGGAATATTAATTTTTTGAGCTTCTGCTACAGCGAGTGACTCCATATTTGTGTCTATGATAAAAATCATTTGCGGTAATTTATTCATATCCGCTATGCCACCTAAAGATCTATGAAGTTTTTCTTTTTCTTTAGTAAGTTTTATAATCTCTTTTTTTGTAAAACCTGTATCTTCTTTCGAAAGTCGATTTTCTAACATTTTTAATCTTTTAATAGAGTTTTGTATTGTGTTCCAATTGGTAAGCATCCCACCAAGCCATCTATAATTTACGAAGTATTGGTCAGTTTCTTTTGCTAAATTTGTAATTTGTTCAGACGCCTGTTTTTTTGTAGATACGATCAAGATCTTTCCGCCCTGTGAAATACATTTATAAACTTCGGTTAATGCATTTTTGAAATAAACAACAGTTTGAGTAAGATCGATTATATGAATTGAATTCTTTTCTCCAAAAATGAATTTTTTCATTTTTGGATTCCATCTTAGAGTTTTATGGCCTAGATGTACTCCGGCTTCTAATAATTGTTTGATACTTACTTCTGGTATATTCATAATTTTTCCGGTTAATCCACCACAGCAAACCTCTTTCGAGACCGGTAGGATTTTATCCTTTGCGCTGTGTGCGAAATTACGCACTCATACATTTAAAAAATTAACAAATCAAGCTTCTAAAAGCTTATTTTTTTAACATATTCCTTGTTTTTAATAAGACAGAACAAATCAAAATCAAACTTTCTGGTCTGTTTAAGCTCAAACATAAGTTTTTTATTATTTTCATTGAATATTATATTGATTTTGGTTTCTCCATTTTTTATTAACAGCTCAGAAAGTTCTCTAATTTTTTTTTTGTCATTTAATTCAATTGAAATACTTTCATAGGTTTTATTTACTAAATCAGAAAGATCGATAAGTTTTCTTATATTTATTCTGCCTTGAGTATTTTCGGCATTTGTTTTTTCTTTTTTTAGAGTAAAAACAAATGAATTTGATTCTTTTAATTTATCTCTATTCGAGTTCAGAAGGTCAGAGAATAAAAATATCTCAAACTCACTCTCATTGTCACTAAATTTTATAATAGCGAATGAAGATCCTTTTGCACTTTTCTTTTCTTGAATGGACATAATGGTGCCTGCAACTAGAGCTTCGGATTTATCGCTATTTATAAAATCTTTGTAGGATTTTATTTCAAGTTGTGCAAAAAACTCTTTATATTCATTTAACGGGTGGTCTGAAATATAAAATCCAAGCGAGTTAAATTCTTCTGCTAATAATTCTTTCTTAGACCATTCTTCCGTTGTTTCAAATTCAAAACTTTGATTTTCTTTATTGTTATCGATATCAAAAAGATTACTTTGATTACTTATTTTTTCATCATATTTACTTTTAATGGTTGATATAATCTTTGGTATAGAATTGATTAGTTTTTTCCTATTGTGGTCAATTTCATCAAAAGTCCCCGCTTTTACTAAACCTTCTAATTGAAGTTTATTTACATCTTTAGGATTTATACGGTTAATAAAGTCAGTAAAAGATTTAAATATTCCATTTTTTTCCCTTTCATTTATGATATTTGAAATTGCTTCAAAACCGACGCTCTTTATTGCTCCTAAACCATAAAATATTTTATTAGCCTCTGCTTTAAATTCTGAAAAACATTTATTAATAGATGGCCTTATAACTTCAATTTTTAATCTTTTTAACTCCTCAACATATTCACGTAATTTGCTGGTATTAGTTAATATAGTTGACATTGAAGCCGCAATAAATTTTTCCTTGTGATAAGTTTTTAAATACGCAGTTTGAAAAGCAATAAAAGCATAAGCGACGGCATGACTTTTATTAAAACCATAGTCGGCAAATGGTTCTATTTTAGTAAATACATAATTTGCAACATCTCTTTTGATCCCATTTTGAATAGCTCCAGCTACAAATTTTTCTTTTTGCTTTTCAAGCTCTGCTCTTTTCTTTTTTCCCATAGCTCGTCGTAAAATATCTGCTTCACCAGCTGTAAATCCTGAAAGAGTTTGGGCTATTTGCATTACCTGCTCTTGGTAAATAATAATGCCGTAAGTAGGTTTTAGAATTTTTTCTAAAGTTTCATGAATGTAATCTGGGGTTTTAAGTCCATTTTTACAATCATTGTAGATTGGAATATTGCTCATTGGTCCAGGTCTATATAGAGCTACTAGTGCCACAATATCGTTAAATTCGGTTGGTTTCATTTGGCGCAAAGTTTCTCTTACACCAGTACTTTCTAATTGGAAAAGTCCGGTTGTCTCACCGGTTGATAATAACTTAAAAACATTTTGATCTTGAAGATCAATATTTCTAATATCAAGATTAATATTTTCTTTTAATAACATTTTTATTGTTTTATCGATAACAGTAAGAGCTGTAAGACCTAAAATATCAAACTTAACTAACCCAGCATTCTCAGAGGAATGCATATCGAATTGTGTAGACGGTAAAGTTAAATTAGCAGTATGATCTTTATATAAAGGAACTTGCTCTGATAAATTTTCTCCAGAAATCACAACGCCAGCAGCATGTGTTGCCATGTTTCTATTTAATCCCTCTAATTTTAATGAAAGCTCTATTAATTTTTCAACTCTTTTATTATTTTTAACTTCTTCTTTAAATCTAGGCTCACGATCTATAGACTCTTTAAGAGACAATGGTCTCGAAGGATCGAAGGGTATCATTTTGCTTATTCTATCAACATGACCATAGGGTAAACCTAAAACTCTACCTACATCTCTTAAAGCCATTCTGGCTTTTAATTTTCCAAAAGTTATTATGTGCGCTACTCCATTTTTATATTTAGATTTTAAATATTCAAAAACTAAATTTCTTTTTTCCTCACAAAAATCTATATCAAAATCTGGCATTGAAATTCTATCTGGATTTAAAAAACGTTCAAATATTAAATCAAATTCAATAGGATCAATATCAGTGATATCTAAACAGTAAGCAACTAGTGAGCCAGCTCCAGAACCTCTGCCTGGACCAACGGGTATTTTATTTTTTTTAGACCAACGTATATAATCAGACACAATGAGAAAATAACTAGAATAATTCATTGAATTAATGATGTTAATTTCGTGAATTAATCTATCTTCATAAAGTTTAAAAATTTTTTTTTCTTCCTTTTCTTTGTTTTTCTTTAAAATAAAATTATCTAATCGATTTTTTAACCCTTCTTTTGCCTGAAATAGCAATTCTTGTTCAACGGTAACATTTTCGTTAATTTGAATTGTAGGCAAAACTGGTAATGATTTTTTTGGTTTAAAATTAAATCTATAGGGAAAATTATAATTATTTTCTATTGCTTCTGGGATATCTCTAAATAATTCAAATAATTCTTCATTTGTTTTTAAATAATGTTGATCACTAAACCTTGTTCGATTAGTTTCATTAATAAAGTTTTTTTGCCCTATACAAATTAATGCATCGTGAGCTTCATGCATATCTTTAGTTAAATAAAATACTTCTTGAGTGGCTATAAGTGGAATTTGATTTTTTTTTGATAATTCAATTATAAAATTTTCAAAGTTTTCTTCTTCTGGTTCATTATGCCTTTGTATTTCAAAATAAAAACTATCTTTAAAAATATTTTTTAACTCTTTAATTAATTCTTCAATTTGTTTTAGTTTATTGTGTTTAAATAAATTACCAAAAAGTCCGTAATGATTACCACTTAACAAAATTAAATCTTGGTTGATGCTTTTTAACTCATTAATTTTGCAGCATGGATCGCTTTTTTCATCAGATTCCAGATAGCTTTTAGAAGATAATTTAATTAAATTTTTATATCCTAAGGCTGAGGTGCTAAATAAGGGAAGTCTTCCAATAACACCATCCAATAAAAAATTTATTTGAGTTCCTATTATCGGTTGGGTGCCTGATTTACTAATTTTTTCAGCAAACTCTAAAGCGCCGCATAAATTATAGCTATCACATATACCAATACTTTGAATTTTATTTTCTTTACAATGATTGCTTAAATCTTCAATTTTTATAGCACCTTCACAGACGGAATATTGAGTGTGAACTTTAAAATTATTAAATACTTTACCATTAAACATTTGTTCTTTTTATATTACCGTTTAAAATACTCAACTTGTAATCTGCTTTGTTAGCAAGTTCTCTATTGTGAGTTGCAAAAATTATAGTTTTATTTAATTTTTTTAATTTTAAAAAATAAGAAAAAATTTCAAGAGAAGTTTTGTAATCTAAATTTCCTGTTGGCTCGTCAGCTAAGATTAAATCGGTTTCAGAAATTAAAGCTCTTGCTATTGCAACTCTTTGTTGTTCACCACCAGATAACTCGTCAGGAAAATGATCGTGCCGATTTGATAGTTTAAAATCATTAAGAATAGTTTTGGCTTTTTCATAAGATTTTTTTTTATCTTCATCTCTTATAATTAAAGGCATTATAACATTTTCTATTGCAGTAAAATCATTGAGAAGATTATTGTTTTGAAATATTAAGGAAATATTTTTTTTTCGAATATGATCTTTTTCATTATCATTTAATTTCCTTAAATTAATATTATTAAATAATATTTCACCAGCATCTGGCGTATCTAAAAGCGATATCATATTTAATAGAGTTGATTTGCCAGAACCTGAGGGACCTACTAAAGCAACAAGATCGCCTTTTTTAATTTCTAGACTTATATCTTTAAAAATTTCAATTTTTCCATTTTTATGATTAAAGGATTTTTTTATTTTATTTATTTTTAAAATATTTTT
>CBDDXH010000027.1:0-12195 GCA_965235125.1 Pelagilacustribacter hypolimneticus (SeqCode)
AAATGAAAGAACATGAAAAAAAACATTATGAATTTTTTGTGCAGGAGATTCAAAAAAGAAACATCAAACCTACAAAACTACTTCCTGTTTGGGATTTACTTGGGTTATCTTTAGGTTTTGGAACAGCAATGCTAGGAGAGAAAGCTGCAATGCTTTGTACCGCATCAATCGAAGAAGTTATCGATAATCATTACAAGAGACAAACCTTCAAACTCGAAGAAGATGAAAAAGAATTAAAAAACAAGATTAATGAATTTAGAAATGATGAATTAAATCATAAAGATATTGCTTATAAAAATGGTGCAACTAAAGATGGTTTGTACGGATTACTAGATAAAATAATTAAAACATCTTCGCGTATAGCAATAAAAATTTCTGAAAAAATCTAATTAAGGTTCAAGTTCAATATCCCAATAAAGATAGTCCATCCAACTTTCGTGTAAAAAATTAGGAGGAAAATTTCTACCATTTTTATGTAGATCATCAACGGTAGGTCTAAAAGGTTTTTTAACTAATATAAGATCACAATCCAAATAAAGTTTTCCTCCTTTTTGAACATTGCAGGTTGAACAAGCTGTAACTACATTTTCCCAGTCTGTTTGACCGCCTTTTGACTTTGGAAGCAAGTGATCAAAAGTTAAATCTTTTTTATTTCCACAATACTGACAAGTAAATTTATCTCTTAAAAAGACATTGAATCTTGTAAAATTAGGATTCTCTGAAGGTTTAATAAAATTTTTAAGCGCGATGACGCTTGGTAAATTCATTTCAAAAGAAGGACTCCTGATCTTTCTTTTATAATTTGAAACTATTGTTACTCGATCTAAAAAAACTGATTTAACAGCATCTTGCCAGCACCATAATGACAAGGGATAATAACTTAGTGGTCTAAAATCTGCATTTAAAACTAAAGCAGGACACTTTTCTAATGGTACTTTTTCATTAACTGAAATAATCATAAAAAAAAACTACCTGATTACTAAAATGATTTCAAGTTATAAAATTGTTGCGGTTAAATAATGTTAATACAAATTATTTTTTAGAAACTCTAATCCTAAACTTGATCCTTCTATTGGAATACGGTGTTCGCAATTTTTAAAAATTTTTGTTGTAATTTTATAACTATTTTTATTAAAAAAATCTTTTGCATCAAGTAAAAAATTTACTGGGACGATTTCATCTTTGTCCCCGTGCATTAACAATATATTTGGACGAGAATTGATGTTGTTCTTTAAATGATTTTCATCAATAATTTTGCCAGAATACCCTATTATTGAATTGATTTTATCTTTTCTTTTAATTCCGGTTTGTAAACTAATCATGCAACCCTGGCTAAAGCCCCCTATGGCAACTTTTTCACTTGAGAGATTATTATTTTTTATAACTTCATCTATTAAAGTGTTTAACTTAATTTCAGCTACTAAAGATTTTACAAGAACTTGGTCTTTAGTTTGGTCCATTAAATCAAACCATTGAAACCCTGCAGAGCTGACTGCGCACCTTTCAGGTGCGTCTGGACAAACAAATAATGTATCAGGTAAATAAGTTCTCCAATAACTTGCCAATAAAGAAATATCTTTCCCGTCACCACCATAACCGTGACAAAGAATTACAGCGTTTTTTGGTTTTTCCTTTGAATGAGGATTTAAAATAGTTGTGTTTAACGAATAGCTCATGATATTTAATTAATAATTATTTATGTCTAATTTTTTATTCAATTTTATAGGTTTTATTTTATTAGGTGCTGTTGCAATTGTTTTAGTGCTAGGTATTTATACTTTATTTAAAGGAGGTGACACCAGTAAAAAATATTCCAATAAACTAATGCAACTCCGGGTTCTTTTACAATTTATTGCAATTATAGTTTTGGTCCTTCTTGCTTATTTTTTTAAAAATTAAAGGTATTTTTTTAAAAGTTCAGTAAAAGATTTATCATAAAAGTCTACTTCGCCAATAACTCTTCCAAATTCTTGGCCATTTTTATCTATAAGAATACTTGTGGGAATGCCCCGCATATTAAATATTTTAACTAAAGAAAACTCAGGGTCAAAATAAATATTTAATTTAGAAATTTCTAAGTCAGTAAAAAATTTTTTTGCTTTTACTTGGTTTGGTTTTTCTAAATTTATTGCGTAAATCAAAATTTCTGGATATTTTTTTGCTAATCTATCTAGAGACGGCATCTCTTTTTTGCAAGGAACACACCAAGTTGCCCAGAAATTTAAAATCATGATATTGCCTTTTTTGCCAGCTAAATCCACATCATTTAAATTAAAATCTTTAAATTTTAATTCTTTAATTTCTAAGGGCTCCTTGTGAAGTACTATATTTTTAGAGTAATTTGTTTCACTTAGAAGTTGCTGGGCTAGGAAAAAAGCAACAAATACGTGTATATAGATTTTAAAAGATTTACTAATTTTCATATTAATTTAAATTAAAATTAACACAGTAAAATGAAAAATAAAATTAAAACAGTTTGGTCAAAAAGATTAAAAGGTAAAATCTCTAAATCTTTACAAAGAATTGGCTCTTCCATTAATGTAGATAAAAGACTCTATCAACAGGATATTTTTTCTTCAACTATTCATACACAAATGCTTATGAGACAAAGAATTATACCTATAGATAAAGGTAAAAAGATCATTAAAGGTTTAAAAAAGATAAAATCTTTAATTGATAATGGTAAATTTATTTTTGAAGAGAAATATGAAGATATTCATTTAAATATAGAAAAAAAATTATTTCAAATTATAGGCCCTGCCGCTGGTTTCATGCACACCGCAAGGTCTAGAAATGATCAAGTAGTTACAGATTTTAAATTGTGGGTAAAAGAATCAACTCAAAATATCTTAAAAGATATTTCTAATGTAATGAAAATAATAATAAAAAATGCTGATAAAAATATTGATACTGTTATGCCTGGATTCACTCATCTAAAAAATGCCCAGCCTATTTCTTTTGCACATTATCTTTTAGCTTATTATGAAATGCTAAAAAGAGATAAAAAAAGATTTGAAAATAATCTAAATCTTTTAGATGAATCTCCTTTGGGTTCAGCTGCTCTATCTGGAACATCTTATAAAATTGATAGAAATTATACTGCAAAAAAAATGGGATTTAAAAAGCCTACCGACAATTCAATCGACTCTGTTTCTGATAGAGATTTTGCAATTGACTTTTTATATGCAGCAGCTGTTTGTGCTATGCACTTATCGAGATTAGCAGAAGATTTTATTATTTTAAATTCTGAAGCTTATAAATTAATTGAATTTAATGATAGCGTTTTAACTGGATCTTCAATTATGCCACAAAAAAAAAATCCTGACCCTGCAGAATTAATTAGAGGAAGGGTTGGAATAAATTACGGAAAGCTAAACTCAATTTTAACAATCATGAAAGGTTTGCCAATGTCATACTTTAAAGATTTACAAGATGATAAGGCTTTAGTGTTTGATGGTTATGATACCTTGAAAGATTCTTTAATAATGTCTTATGAACTAATAGAAAATCTTAAAGTTTCAAAAGAAAGAATGTACAAAATGGCTAACCAGGGATTTACTACCGCGACTGATTTCGCAGATTATCTTGTGAAAGAAAAAAAATTATCTTTTAGAGAATCTTATAATATTTCTTCATTGCTTGTTAATTTTGCTGAGAAAAAAAATAAAACTTTGGATCAAATATCTCTGGAAGAATTAAAAAAATTCCATAAGGATTTAGATAAAAATGTTTTAAAAATTTTTGATGTAACTCATTCAATGAATTCTAAAAATTCATATGGTGGAACTTCTACAAATAATATAAAGAAAATGATAAAAAAATATAAAAACGAAATTAAATGAAAATTTTTTTTTTCATAGTTATAAGTTTATTTATATTAGAAAGTTGTGGCAAAAAATCAGATCCTAAATACCAAGGAAAAAATAAACAAATAATTATCGTTCTATCTTAAAATACATGGCTCATATAAAATATTCTGGCTCAAAACTTTTTGTAGAAAAGTCTTCAGTTTTAAATCTCGCTAAAAAAAATAAAACACCTTTCTATATTTATTCTGAAAATCAAATTAAAGAAAATTATTTAAAGTTAGCCCAAAGTTTTAAAAATACAAAGCCTCTTATTTGCTTTGCTGCAAAAGCTAATACAAATTTATCAATAATTAAAATACTTGGAAAGTTAGGTGCTGGCGTAGACGTTGTCTCTGGTGGTGAGCTTCTTAAAGCTATTAAAGCAGGCATTAAAACAAATAAAATAGTTTTTTCTGGAGTGGGAAAAACCGAGGAAGAATTAAAGTTAGCTATTAAAAAAAAAATATTGTTAATAAATATTGAGTCTGAAAGTGAAGCAAGATTAATTGATAATATAGGAAAAAAATTTAATAAAAAAATATCTGTTGGCTTTAGATTAAATCCTGACGTTGATGCAAAAACAAATAAAAAAATTTCAACTGGTAAATCTGAAAATAAATTTGGTATTTCAATAAAAAATTTTAATACATTTTATAAAAATATTAAACAATTCAAAAATTTAAAAGTTGATGCTTTAAGCGTACACATAGGAAGTCAGATACTTTCAGATGTACCGTACAAAAAAACATTAAATATTCTTTTAAAAGTAATAAACAATTTAAAAATAAAACTTAAATATATTGATCTTGGTGGAGGTTTTGGAATCACCTACGATAAAGACGATAAGCAAATTAATTTAAACCATTATGCAAAACTAGTGCATGAATTTCAAAAAAAATTAAATTGTAATATTATTTTTGAACCTGGAAGATTTTTAGTTGGAAACTCGGGAATTTTGATAAGTAAAATTCAATATATTAAAAAAGGTCCTAATAAATATTTTATTATTTTAGATGCAGGTATGAATGATTTTATGAGGCCAGCCCTTTATGATGCTAAGCATGAAATTGTGCCTGTAAATAAAATGTCTAAAAAATTTTCTGGGCCTCTAGAATTTGTGGGGCCTATTTGTGAGTCTACTTGCAAATTTACAAAATATAAAAAATATCAAAAGATAAGTGAAGGAGATTTTGTTGCTATTACAAATACTGGTGCTTATGGATTTTCTTTGTCTTCCAACTACAATACAAGACCGTTAATTTCAGAAATTCTTGTTAATAAAAATAAATTTAAAATTATAAGAAAAAGACAGGATTTGCTGAAATTAATAAACGCTTAATGCAATTTATTAGATCTTTAATTTTTAATTTTTTTTTATATTTAGGAATAATATTAGTTTTAATATCTGCTATACCCACTTTACTCCTACCTGCAAAATTGACTCTATATTGCGGTAAATTTTTAGCTTATTATATTATCCTCATATTAAGAATATTTTTAAATACTAAAGTTATCTTTCATGGACTAGGAAATTTAAAAAAAGTAGAAAAATTTTTTATCGCGTCTGCACACCAATCCATGTTTGAAACTTTTGTTTTTCAAGCGCCACTTAATTTCCCTATTTTTATTCTTAAAAAAGAACTTTTAAAAGTTCCCTTATTTGGTTGGTATCTTAAAAAAATTGGTTCAATTGAAATTATTAGAGAAAAAACAACAAAAGAAAATTTAAATTTTTTTGATAAAATTAAAAAATCTATTAATGAAAATAACAGACCTCTCTTAATTTTTCCTCAAGGAACAAGAATTAAATTTAATGAAATAGTTCCTTTTAAAAAAGGCGTGGGAAGAATTTATGACTCTCTTGGTTTGCATTGCATACCTGTTGCGTTAAACTCTGGAAAAATTTGGCCTAAAAATAGTTTTTTAAAATATTCTGGAGATATACATATATCTTTTTTAGAACCTATTAAACCAGGAATAGAAAAAAACGCTTTTATTAAAATACTTGAAGAAAAAATTTATTCTGAAATGAAAAAACTTTCTTAATCTTTTTTTCTACCAAAATCTGGCTTACTAGTATCTTGCCCAGCTTTAATAATTTCTTTTCGTAATTCTTTTGTAGAATTAAAAATTTTATAAAGTTTATCTCCATTTTTATCATTTAAAGCTTCTTTAAGTTCTTGAAGTTTTTCAATAAATTTATCAATACCTTTAGAAATATTTTCATTATTATCTAAAAAAATATCTCTCCACATCAAAGGGTTTGATGCTGCTATTCTTGTAAAGTCTCTTAAGCCACCAGCGCTATACAAAATAACTTCTTGTTTTAATTTATCTTCAACATTAATTACAGTTCTAACAATATTGTAAGCAATAGCATGCGGTAAATGACTGGTTAAAGATAAGATTTCATCATGTTCCTCTGGGGTCATTATCTTCACTTTACTTCCAATGGCCTCCCAAAATGATTTTAAAATTTTTATTGGTTGCTCAGCCACATCTTTTGGTGGCGAAATTATACACCAACGATTTTCAAACATATCTGCGTAGCCTGCTTTTGGACCGCTTTCTTCTGTCCCGGCTATAGGATGAGAAGGTATCCAATTAATATCTTTTAAATTCATATTATGAATAATTTTCATAACTTCTTTTTTAACTGACCCCGTATCGGTTAGAATAGTTCCTTTTTTTAAATCATCCTTTATAGATAGTATTATTTCTTTATAACTACTTAAAGGTGTAGCAATAATTATTAGATCTGAATCTCTGACACATTGTCTAATGTCTATCGAAATATCTGAACATATATTTTCTTTTTTTAGATATGTAATTACTTCTTTTGACAAATCAAAAATTTTAATTTCTCTAGATAAATTTTTGTTTTGAATTGCTCTTAAAATTGAAGATCCTATTAAACCACAGCCAATTATAGATATAGTATTAAACATTAAGAATTTTTTTTAGTTCAGATATTAATTTTAAGTTTTCTTTGTTATTGCCAATGGTAACTCTTAAAGAATTTTTTAAAGAGTATACATCCATTTGTCTTAATAAAATTCCTTTTTTAGCTAATGCAAAAAAAACTTGTTTTGAATTTTTTTTAACTCTATCAAAATTAATTAACAAAAAATTTACGCTAGTTCTATTTGTATGAATATTTAATTGTTCAAATATTTCGTAAAACTTTTTTGACCATTTTCTAATATGATTTATCTCTTTGTTGAGCCAAATTACGTCTTTTAAAGCAACTGAAGCTGCAAATAACGCTGGCCGGCTAACATTAAAAGGAGGTTTAACTTTATATAAAGCATTTATTATATCTCTTGATGAATGTGCCCAACCTACTCGTAAACCAGCAAGACCATAGATTTTTGAGAATGTTCTTGTTATTATAACATTTTTAGATCTAGAAAATAATTTTAGTCCATTCTCATAATCATTAAAATTTATATACTCGAAATAAGCATCATCAACTACTAACAAAATATCGCTTCTTAATTTTTTTCTTAATCTTAGCATTTCATTTTTACTTATATAAGTTCCTGTTGGATTATTAGGATTTGCAATGAAAACGATTTTGGTTCTGGCGGTAACACACGAGAGAATGTTATCTACAGAACAAGTAAGATTATTTTCAGAGGCGTATATTGGTTTTGCAAAATTAATTTTGCTATAAATTCTATAAATAATAAAACTATATTGTGACATTACAACTTCGTCGTTTTTATTTAAAAAAGCTTTGCAAATAAGTTCAAAGACTTGATCTGAACCATTACCTAGAATAATTCTATTTACGTCTAATTTAAATTTTTTTGCTATGACTTTTCTTAAAAAAGTACCATCTGAATCTGGATATCTTTTAAAGTTTTTCGCAACTTTAATATATTCTTTAACAGCTTTTGGGCTTGGGCCTAGAGCAGATTCATTTGCAGATAATTTAATTTTAGCAAATTTCTGTTTAAATAAACTTAATCCAGCAACATATTTTTCTGCATCAAGGTTTTTAGGTTTAGGTAGTTTCATAATTTATTTAAGTTCATATCTAAAAAGCTTTACTATTTCTATCTTCATTTTTAATTCTTATAAAATTGACAACTCTAATCCCATCTAGTACAAAGCATTAGCGCTGATTTAACCAAATTGCGAGCGCTAAGTAAAATTCGCTAAATAGGGTCCTGCCCGGTTTAGCTGGGCTTTTTTTTTATATGGACTATAAAATTGAAAATATAAAACAAATAATTATAACTAAACCACTTGCTTTAGAATGTGGTCAAACTATAAAAGATTTTCCTATTGCTTATGAAACATATGGCAACCTTAATGAAAAAAAAAATAATGCTATTTTAATTTTTCATGCTCTTACAGGCGATCAGTTTGTTACAAATATCAATCCAATAACCAATAAACAAGGATGGTGGAATACTGCTGTAGGTCCTGAAAAAGCAATAAATACAAATAAGTATTTCGTTATATGTGCAAACGTTTTAGGTGGTTGTATGGGTTCATTTGGACCAAAGAGCATTAATAAAGAAAGTAATGAACCGTTTGGATTAAATTTTCCAGTGATTACAATAAGAGATATGGTCAGAGCACAAGAATCTTTGTTAGAACATCTTCAAATAAATAAACTCTTAAGTGTTTTAGGTGGCTCAATGGGTGGGATGCAACTCTTGCAGTTTTGCACCTTATATCCAGAAAAAACTTTTTCTGCTGTACCAATTGCTACTACCGCAAGTCATAATGCACAGCAAATTGCATTAAATGAGCTGGCTCGACAAGCAATTATGAGCGACCCTTTGTGGAGTAAAGGTAATTATTATAAAGACAAACAAACTCCAAAAAATGGACTTACGGTAGCAAGGATGGCTGCACATATTACTTATATGTCGGATAAAGGTTTGCAAGAAAAATTTGGTCGTAAACTTCAAGAAAAAAAAGATTACAAATTCACTTTTGATGCTGATTTTCAAATTGAAAGTTATTTAAGACATCAAGGCAAAGTGTTTGTTGAAAGATTTGATGCAAATTCGTATCTCTATATTTCTAGAGCAATGGATTATTTTGATTTACCTAAACAATTTAAAAATGGTTTAAGCGAGGCATTCCAAAATCATAAAACTAAATTTCTGGTTATATCTTTTTCTTCAGACTGGCTATACCCTACAAAAAATAGCAAAGAAATTGTAGTAGCTTTAAATGCTTCTGGAGCTAATGTTGCGTTCGCAGAAATTAATACAGATAAAGGACATGACTCCTTTTTAGTTGACGAACCTGAATTTTTAAAAACTATTAAAGGATTTTTAGACTCAAATTTTGAAATATTTAAAAATGAAAAATGAATTTAAAATTATAGCAAATTTTCTTCCATCTCAATCTAGAGTACTTGATGTGGGTTGTGGTGACGGAACTCTAATGAAAGCACTTATTGATGAAAAAAGTATTAATGCTAGAGGCATTGAAATTAATAAAGATAATGTTAAAATATGTATTTCAAAAGGACTGCCAGTAATTGAGGGAAATGCAGAAACTGAGCTTAGTCAATTTCCTAATAAAGCTTTTGATTTTGTAATTTTAAGTCAAACCCTTCAAGCATTTAATCAGCCAGAAGATGTACTCGAACAATTATTAAGAATTGGTCATAGAGTAGTAATTTCAATACCTAATTTTGGTTACTGGCAAGTTAGAGCTAAATTATTATTTTTTGGGACAATGCCTATAACTAAATCTCTGCCGTACTCTTGGTATGACACTCCTAATTTACACATGTGTTCTATAAAAGATTTTTATCAATTTTGTGAAAAAAAAAAAATTAGAATTGATAGAGTTATTGGAATCAATAGTGAAAAAATATCTTCTATTTTTAAAATTAACTTAGAAATAAAAAACTTATTATCAGAAGTTGGTATTTTTTTAATTAGTTAAAATGCTGAAGATTAATATTATTTCTTGTCTTCAGGATAACTATAGTTACATAATTCAAGATACTAACACTAATATAGTTGGAGTTGTTGATCCTTCCGAATTTAAACCAATTGATAATATTATTAAAAAAAAATTCAATAAAATTGATTTTATACTTAATACTCATCATCATTTTGACCATATAGGTGGAAATTTAGAATTAAAAAAAAAATATAATTGTAAAATTATAGGTTCATCAAAAGACGAAAAAAGAATTCCCGGTATAGATATTAAATTGAAACATAATGATGTTTTTAAATTTGGACATGTTGAATTTAAAATTATATTGGTTCCTGGGCACACAAGTGGTCATATCTGTTTTTACTCTATTAAAGAAAAAATTATTTTTACTGGGGATACATTGTTTTCATTGGGATGTGGCAAGGTATTCGAAGGAACTTATTCGCAGATGCTAGGGTCAATTAACCAAATTAAAAATTTACCAAAAGATACTAATATTTATTGTGGTCACGAATATACGAAAAAAAATCTAGACTTTTGTTTAGAAATTGATTCCAATAATCATTTTCTTAAAAAGAAAAAAATATGGGTAAATTCAAAAATAATAAAAAAAAAACCAACATTACCCGTCTCTATTGAAGAAGAATTAAATACAAATATTTTTTTGAGATGTAATACGCCTGCAATAAAAAAATCTTTAGGTATGGAAAATGCATCAGAGGCGGAAATATTCAAAAAACTTCGAGATTTCAAGGATGGTTTTTAGCGGTATCAC
Source organism: Pelagilacustribacter hypolimneticus (SeqCode) (assembly GCA_965235125.1). Taxonomy (GTDB): domain Bacteria; phylum Pseudomonadota; class Alphaproteobacteria; order Pelagibacterales; family Pelagibacteraceae; genus Pelagilacustribacter; species Pelagilacustribacter hypolimneticus. Next base: position 10,546 of record CBDDXH010000027.1, read on the forward strand.
CTTGACTTAAAATTCTTTCAAGTTATATTGCATTAATTTTTAAAAAAAAATTTATGTCATTTGCAATATTTGAAACAGGCGGGAAACAATACAAGGCATCCGCGAGTAAAATTATAGAGATAGAAAAGTTGGATGCTGAAATAGGTAAAACTATTCAATTTAAAAATGTTTTATTATTAAATGATAGTAAAACTACAGAAGTTGGAAATCCAAATATAGACGGAGCTATTGTTGAGGCCAAATTACTAGATAATGTTAAAGATAGAACTGTTTTAGTTTTTCATAAAAGAAGAAGAAAACATTCAAGAAAAATGAATGGACATAGACAAAGGCATTCAAAAATTCAAATTACAAAAATCTTGTCTAAAGATGGAAAAATTATAGCTGAAGCTAAACCAATTGATTTAAAAGTAAAAGTATCGACTCAAGATAAAAAAACTACTAAAAAAGATTTAAAAAAATAGAAAAATTAAATGGCAACAAAAAAAGCTGGTGGATCGTCGCGTAATGGCCGAGATAGTAAGGGCCGAAGACTTGGTGTTAAAATATATGGTGACCAAACTGTTGTTCCAGGAAATATTTTAGTAAGACAAAGAGGAACGCGTATTCATGCTGGGGAAAATGTCGGCATGGGTACTGATCATACTTTATTTTCTTTAGTAAAAGGTAAAGTTAAATTTAAAAAATCGAAATTAAACAGAACATTTGTTTCTGTTATTCCCAATTAAGCATATAAATAACCTCAGTTATTTATTTTAAAAATCTACAATGAAATTTTTAGATCAAGCAAAAATCTATATTAAAGCTGGAAATGGAGGATCGGGATCAGCTAGCTTTAGAAGAGAAAAATTTATCGAATTTGGAGGACCTGATGGAGGTGATGGAGGGGATGGAGGTTCAATTGTTTTTGAATCGGAAAGAAATTTAAATACATTAATTGATTTTAGATACGCTCAACATTTTAAAGCTGAAGACGGATATATTGGTACTAAAAGAAAACGAACAGGAGCGGCTGGAAAAGATTTGATAATTAAAGTTCCAGTTGGCACTCAAATCTACGAAGAAGATAATAATACTTTAATCTATGATTTTACTAAAAACAAAGAAAGATATTTAGTGGCAGCGGGAGGAAGACATGGACTTGGTAATACCAGATTTAAAAGCTCAACTAATAGGGCGCCAACAAAAAAAACAAATGGTAAATTGGGTGAAGAATTTTGGGTGTGGCTTCAATTAAAAGTTATAGCCGATGTTGGAATAATTGGCATGCCAAACGCTGGGAAATCTAGTTTACTTGCAGCTATAACTAGAGCGAGACCTAAAATAGCAAGCTATCCATTCACAACTTTGGATCCTAACTTAGGTGTTTCTTATTATGATAATAAAGAAGTTACTCTAGCCGATATACCTGGAATAATAGAGGGTGCACATGAAGGAGTTGGACTTGGAGATAAATTTCTTCGCCATATTGAAAGATGTAAAATATTGTTACATTTAATAGATTTATCTGAAGAAAAAATTGAAGAAAATTATTTAAAAGTAAGAAATGAATTATCTAAATATGATAAAAATTTAACTAAAAAGAAAGAGATTATTGTATTTAATAAATCAGATTTGTTTGAAAAAAAAGAAATAGAAGAAAAATTGAAA
>CBDDXH010000028.1:0-12148 GCA_965235125.1 Pelagilacustribacter hypolimneticus (SeqCode)
ATAGATATCAGTGATCATAATATTCCAAATGGTAATTCTATTATGTTGATGAATTTTTCAAGATTAGGAATGAAAAATGAAGCTAAAGAATTATCTAATAGCTTAAATGGTTATTTAAATAACTATAAATCATTAATGACCAGTAGTTTGAAAGCAATTGATTATTATAAAATGATAGAAGCTAACCAAAATTGTACTGAGACGGGTTGCATAATTTAAATCAAAATGAAAAATAAAATCAAAGAGCTTACTTATTGGGCTATTTGGTTAATATTAGTAATTTTATGGAATTATGGTTATCCCAACGCTTCGCCACTTTATGATGTTATAATTGCCGTAGGATTATCTATTATTTTTATTTTAATAAAAAAAATAAAATAAATATTATGAAAATTTTTGAAACGACGCATAAAGACTTTCCACCTTTTGTAGATCCAGTAACGGGTAAACCCTTAAGCTTGAAAGATTTCCATTATGTGGTCCAGGATACAAATAACGATCAAAAGAAATATCCAATAATCAAAGGCATTCCCCGTCTTTTGTTGCAGCGCGAAAACTATGCTGCTGCATTTGGTGATCAGTGGTTAAGGTGGCGCACTACACAATTAGATTCTTTTTCTGGCACCACTATTACACGTGATCGACTTTACCGATGCCTAGATAAAAAAGGTATAGAAATACTTTCTAACATTAGTAATCCTGCCCATGTACTAGAAGTGGGCTGTGGGGCAGGTCGATTTACGGAGATCCTTTTAAAATTTTCCGGTGCCCGTGTGACTTCACTTGATATTAGTAATGCTGTTGAGGCCAATCAATCAAACTTTTGTCAAGATGAAAGGCACAGAATTGTTCAAGCAGATATTAATCAAGCTCCATTTCAAAAGGAACAATTTGATATGGTGCTTTGTCTTGGAGTAGTTCAACATACGCCAGATCCCGAAGAAACAATTAAAAATCTATTTAGTCAGGTGAAACGGGGAGGGATATTGGTCATCGATCATTATAGGCCTGAAGTTAGGCGGTTGACCAAAGTAACTGCCAATTTACTTCGACCATTTATCAAGCGTTTATCAAACCAAAGTAGAATGCAAATAATTAAACTTCTAGTTAGTATCTTTTTTCCAATACATCGAGCAATTAGGAACATGCCGTTGGCACAAAAAATTTTTTCTAGAATTTCTCCAATTACGACATATTTTCAATCATATCCAAATCTACCAGAGTCATTACAGAGAGATTGGTCAATTCTGGATACACATGACGCATTAACAGATTGGTATAAGCATTTGAGAACCCCTAATCAGATAAGCTTGACCCTTGAAAAAATTGGCGGAACTCAGATAAATCTAAAGATAGCAGGCAACGGGGTAGAGGCCATTTGTTTTAAGCCTAAATGACTAAAATAACTTGAATTATAATATAATTAAAGAAGCAAAATCTTTATTGTATTATTTGGTTAATATTACTAAATTTATCTATTATTTTTATTTTAATAAAAAAAATGAAATAAACATGGTGCCCATAGCCTGAATCGAACAGGCGACCTTTTCCTTACCATGGAAATGCTCTGCCAACTGAGCTATATGGGCTTTTCGTAAAATTAGAATAACTATTTTATAAGAGACTTGCATAAATTCAATCTTCAAAGTAAAATTAAAAAAAAATGCAGGATCTAAAATGGGTATTCATTACGACTATAAATCTACTAGAAGCGATAAAACAATGAAGAAAGAGGCGAAAAGAAAAGCTCGTATTGAAGAAAGAAGAGCTCGAAAAGGTACTGATTCTCAAAAAGAAGAAGAAAAGAGAATGCACGATATCGATAAACCCATTACCCTCGAAGATCTAACAAATCCTGATAAAGCCTAATTAAAATAATAATGAGTAGAGCACTTGCTAAAAAAGATGCTCAGTTTATAAAGCGTGAAATCGCTTTGAGAACAAATTTAAAAAAAAGAAAAAAATTTAAAGAAAAAACAAAAAAAAATGACCGTACAATCAGATAGGTGGATAAAAAAAATGGCTCAAGAAAAAGGTATGATCAAACCATTTGTTGCAAAACAAGTTAGGAAAGGAAAAATATCTTTCGGATTATCTTCTTACGGCTATGATGCAAGAGTTTCAAATGAATTTAAAATTTTTACAAATGTTAATTCAGGTATAGTTGATCCAAAAGTTTTTAAAAAAGATAGCTTTGTTACAAAAATCGGTAAAGAATGTATTATACCACCGAATTCTTTCGCTCTAGCTAGTACAATGGAGTATTTTAAAATACCTGAAGATGTTCTTGTTATCTGTCTCGGTAAATCAACATATGCCAGATGTGGAATAATCGTTAATGTAACTCCACTCGAACCTGGCTGGGAGGGTCATGTCACTTTAGAATTTTCTAACACAACGCCTTTACCTGCGAAAATATATGCCAACGAAGGTGTTGCGCAGTTTGTTTTCATTAAAGGCAATGAGAAGCCCCAAGTAACTTACGCCAATCGAAAAGGCAAATATATGAAACAAAAAGGCGTTACTTTACCTAAAGTATAAGTTCTATTTTATTGATGCAAAAGCTTATCATCAAAGGAAAAAAAAAATTATCTGGTTCAATAAATATTTCTGGTTCTAAGAATGCTACACTCCCTATTTTAGCGGCAACTATTTTAGCCAATAAATCTATCACTTTAAAAAATATACCTTTTGTTCAAGACATTTATACAATGTTAAACTTATTAAAATTTATTGGATTAAAGATAAAAATTTCAGAACAAACAAAAACTTTGAAAATCTTCAATAATGAAAAATTAAAAACTGTAGCACCTTATAATCTCCTTAAAACTATGAGAGCAGGTGTATTAGTTTTAGGACCATTATTAGCTAAATATAAAAAAGCAAAAGTCTCTCTACCTGGTGGGTGTGCCATTGGCACTAGACCTGTTAATTTACATTTATTTGCCTTAGAAAAACTTGGAGCTAAAATTAAAATAAAAAATGGATACATCTACGCGTCTGCAAAAAATGGATTAAAAGGTGCTGAAATTAAATTTCCTTCTATTTCTGTAGGCGCTACAGAAAATGCTATTCTTGCTGCAGTCAGTGCCAAGGGAAAAACAATAATTTCTAACTGTGCCATCGAACCCGAGATACAAGATATGATATTTTTTTTAAAAAAAATGGGCTGCAATATTAATTTTATTGGTAAAAGAAAGATTTTAATTATCGGAATTAAAGATTTTAGAAGCGTTAATCATGAAGTTATATTTGATAGAATTGAACTTGGGACCTACTTAATTGCTGCAGCTTTAATTGGAAAAAAAGTAATTTTTCTTAAAATAAAACCTAAAATTATAGAAACTGAAATTAAATTATTAAAAAAAATGGGTGTTAAAATGAAGATAGAAAATAACAAAATTACAATACTTCAATCAGATAAACTAAAAAGCGTAAATATTAAAACAGAACCTTACCCTGGTTTTCCAACAGATCTACAGGCACAAATAATGGTTTTAATGCTTAAAGCTTCAGGAACATCAAAAATAATTGAAAATATCTTTGAAAATAGATTTATGCATGTACCAGAACTTAGAAGAATGGGTGCCAAAATTACTGTAATAAATAATATAGCATTTATTTCAGGTCCTACAAATTTAACTGGAGCCGAAGTTATGGCTACCGATTTGAGAGCATCTGTAAGTCTTGTCTTAGCCGCATTAATTGCTGAAAACAGAACTATTATTAATAGAATTTATCACTTAGATCGTGGCTACGAAAATTTAGAAAAAAAGTTAAAAAAATGTAAAGCTGCTATAAGAAGAGTCTAAATGAAAGTTAAGAATTTAAAATTACTAGCAACCTCGGATGAAGACTTAAGAGTCATTGCTGCTCACTTACAAGATGCGATTGTATCAGTTCAAGATATTGCCAATTTAAAAAAGAACAGAATTTTTTTAATCCAACTAAATAGATTTATGTGGGAAGATGTTGAAAAAGGTGTTTTCAGAAAAAATAAAAGAATAAGAACAATACTAAAATTTGACAATGTTATTAATATTTCATCAAAAAATATTAATATAAAAGAATGTAAAAGCTTTTTAGATTTTTTAACTATTGAAAGCAATTTATTGCCTGATAAAAGCTATGAAATTAAATTGATTTTTTCAGGAGATTCCGTAATTAAAATAAAAGCAGAGGTAATTGATGTAACCTTAGATGACCAAGGCTCACCTTGGGATACTAAAACGCAACCAAAACATGACTTTTTATGATGCTAAAATTAATTAAAGCTAATCAAAAGAACTTTTTGGCAAAATTAGATATTTTTTTGCAAAAGAGAAAATTACAAAATCCCAAAATTGATAGAAAAGTTAGAAATATAATTCAAGATATAAAAAACAATAAAGATATAGCTCTCATTAAATATGAAAAAAAATATTTAAAACTAAAAAATATCTCATTAAATAATATTAAATTTTCAAATCCCGAAAGAAATAAAATAATAAAAAAATTAGATAAAAAAACAAAAGCGTCAATTGATTTAGCTTTTGAAAGAATTTTTAATTTTCATAAAAAACAAAAATTATCTTCTTATATTTTTAAAGATAAATTTAAAAATTCTTTTGCTTACAAATCTAATGCACTGAATAAAATTGGAGTTTATGTTCCTGGCGGCAGAGCTAATTATCCAAGTTCTGTTTTAATGAACTGTATTCCAGCTCTCGTAGCTGGTGTTAAAGAAATTTATATGAGCACTCCAGCTATGAATAAGTCTTATAATCCTGCTGTAATTTATGCCGCTCAAAAATGTAACGTAAAAGAAATTTATAAAATTGGAGGTGCACAAGCTATTGCTGCTATGGCCTATGGCACTAAGACTATTAAAAAAGTTGATAAAATTGTTGGTCCAGGAAATGCTTTTGTAGCCAGTGCAAAAAAACAAGTATTTGGTGATGTTGGCATTGATATGATTGCAGGGCCTTCCGAAGTAACTATTGTTGCAGATAAATCATCAAAACCCGATTGGATAGCTGCTGATCTTATTGCTCAAGCAGAACATGATGAAACTTCACAATCAATTATTTTGGCTGATGATATTAAAATTATTAAAAAGGTCAATTATTTTTTGTTACAACAATTAAAAAATTTACCTAAGAAAGCTATAGCAGCAAAAAGTTTAAAAAATTTCGGCTTATCAATATTGGTAAATAATAGAAAAATGTTAACCGAAATAATAAATTTAATTGCGCCAGAACATTTAGAAATATTGACAAAAAACTCTGATAAAATTTTAAAAGATGTTAGAAATGCAGGCTCAATATTTATTGGAGAATATTCTCCAGAGGCTGTTGGAGATTATTTAGCTGGCCCAAACCATGTTTTACCCACCTCTGGTTCTGCTAGATTTTCATCTGGTCTATCGGTTTATGATTTTTTAAAAAGATATTCTGTAATTAAAATGAGCAAAAAAGGCATTGAAAGATTAGGTCCATCAGTTATAAATCTAGCTGAATATGAAAATCTTGAAGGGCATGCAAATTCTATTAAAATAAGATTAATAAAAAAAAGGAAAAATAACTGACCAAACAAGAAACATTAGAATTTAAAGGTAAAGTTACAGAACTTTTACCCAACGCTACGTTCCGTGTTAAACTAGAAAATAACCATGAAATTCTAGCGCACACCGCTGGAAAATTAAGAAAGAATAGAATAAGAGTTTTAGCAGGCGATAGTGTAACGGTTGAAATGACACCTTACGATCTAACTAAGGGTAGAATAACTTTTAGATTTTAGGCCTTGTAGCTCAGTAGTAGAGCAGTACCCTGAAAAGGTATGTGTCGTAAGTGCGATTCTTACCAAGGCCACCACATCAAACCACATATAAATATTTTTTAAAAGTTGGTAAGTAATGTTATGGACAAAAATATTGGTACCGTATGGCTTAGAGAAGATTTTAGAGTTTTAAAAAATGACGCATTAATTTATGCATGCAAAAATCACGAACATGTTTGTGCATTGTATATTTATAAGAAAAAAGACTTTAATAACAGATCATCCCAAAGATGGTGGCTTTTTCAATCGCTTAAAAATTTTAAAAATATTTTAGATAAATTTAATATAACTCTAGAATTAGTTGAAGCAGAAACTTATAAACAAGTTTTTGAAACAATATCGGAAAAAAAAAATTTCTCTATTTATTGGAATAAAATTTATGAGCCCCAATTTCTATTGTTTGATCAAAAAATATCTAATTTTTTAAAGTTAAAAAATATTAATTTTAAAATTTTTAAAGGCAATCTTCTTAATGAGTCAGATGAAATTAGAAAAAGTGACAATACCCCCTTTAAAGTTTTTACACCCTTTTGGAAAACTGCTGAAAAATTTTATTTAGATAAAGGTTTTAAAAAAAATGAAAAAATTAAACCAAAAAATAAAAAGATTAAATTTTTAAATCAATCAATTCAATTAGAGGCTATATTGCCTAAAAAAAAATGGCCTAAAAAGTTTGAAAATTTTTGGAAACCATCAGAGGAAGAGGCAATAAAAAATATAAAGGATTTTATTAAAAATGGGCTAGCCGGATATGGAGAAAATAGAGATATTCCTGGAATTCACGGTACCTCTAAAATTTCACCTTATCTTGCATTTGGACAAATTCATGTAGAAACTATTTGGGAAGAGTGCCAGGCAATCCAAAACAAAAGTAGAGGATATAGAAAATATATTAATGAACTCGGTTGGAGAGAATTTAGTTACAGTTTAATCAATTATTTTCCAGAAATGCTCAAAGGTAATTTAAGAAAAGAGTTTGATCATTTTCCTTGGCAAAATAATGCACAACATTTAACAGCATGGAAAAAAGGCATGACCGGTTATCCGATTGTTGATGCGGGCATGAGAGAATTATATGAAACAGGCTGGATGCATAATCGCGTAAGAATGATTACAGCTTCTTTCTTAGTAAAACATTTAAGAATTCATTGGCAAGAAGGTGAAAAATACTTCAGGGACTGTTTACTAGACTTTAACGAAGCTAATAATGTTGCCGGTTGGCAGTGGGTAGCTGGCTGTGGGGCGGATGCTGCGCCATATTTCAGAATATTTAATCCTATTTTACAAGGAGAAAAATTTGATCCTCAAGGTGAATATGTAAAAAAATGGGTCCCAGAATTATCAAACGTTCCTAAAGAATTTATTCATAAACCTTGGGAGCTAGATGAAGACATCAATGATTTTGAACTTGGAAAAAGTTATCCAAAACCTATTGTTAATCATGAAGAAGCAAGAAATGCAGCTCTCGCTGCTTTTAAGAGTATAAAAAAATAATTTGATTATAAATTAGCGCCACAACAATTTTTAAATTTTTTACCTGTTGCTGCACATTTTTCATTTCTTTGAACTTTTTGATTTTTCATTAATTTTAAAAGGCAATTGTCAGGTATCTTAGACTGTGTTTTATTTTCTACTTTTTTTTCTTGAGAAATAATAATATTTAAGTTTAATAAAAATTTTATAACATCAGTTTTTATTTTTTCTAACAATCCTTCAAAAAGCATAAAAGCCTCTTTCTTAAATTCAGATAAAGGATCTTTTTGACCATAACTTCTAAGGCCAACGACCTGCCTAAGTTGTTCAAGATATTGGAGATGAGATCGCCATGAGAAATCTATGATTTGTAAAAAAACTCTTTTTTCGATATCATTATTTTCACTTAATCCAATTAGTTTAATTCTTTCTTGGTGCTTTAATTTAAAAATATTTTTAAGTTTTTCAATAAATTCATCCTCAGAAATATTAGTTAAAGTTAATAATTCTTCATCATTTAGTATATTTCCAGTTATATTTTTTACAGCGTTTAAGTAGACAGTTTTATCATTTGATTTTTGATAGTCATTTTTTATTTTAGCTAAATTCGATATTACCTCATCAAGGAAAGACTCTAACGTTTCAGAAATGTTTTCGCTTTTAAGTATTTTAAGTCTTTGACCAAAAATAACTTGTCTTTGATCATTCATAACGTCGTCAAATTTTATTAATGTTTTTCTAATATCAAAGTTTCTACCTTCAACTTTTTGTTGCGCTCTTTCCATAGCTTTATTTATCCAAGGGTGATCAATAGACTCATTTTCTTTAAGCCCTAATTTTTTCAACATACCATCTATAGAGTCAGCGCCAAAAATTCTCATTAATTCATCTTCAAGGCTAATATAAAAAATTGAAATTCCAGGGTCGCCTTGTCTACCTGATCTACCTCTTAATTGATTGTCTATTCTTCTACTTTCGTGTCTCTCAGTACCTATAATGTGAAGTCCACCAAGCGATTTTACTTTTTCTTTATCTTCTTGAATTTGTACTAATTCTTTTTGATTATCTTCATCTCTAAAATCTTTATTTCCTCCAAGCTGAATATCAGTTCCTCTTCCAGCCATATTTGTTGCAATTGTTATTGTTTCAATTTTTCCAGCTTCAGCAATTATTTTTGCTTCTTTGTCGTGCTGCTTAGCATTTAAAACATTATGTTTAATATTTTTTTCAATTAAATATTTTGATATTTTTTCAGATTTTTCTATACTGGTTGTACCCACTAATACAGGCTGACCTTTATTGTGACATTCAATTATTTTATTTGTAATAGCTAAATACTTTTCTTTTTCAGTTCTATAAATTTGGTCATTTAAATCTTTCCTTATCATCGGTCTATTTGTTGGAACTGAAACTACATTTAATTTATATATATCAAAAAATTCTTCAGCTTCAGTCATGGCAGTTCCAGTCATTCCTGATAATTTTTGGTATAACCTAAAATAGTTTTGATAAGTAATTGAAGCTAGTGTCTGGTTTTCTTCTTGTATTTCTACATTTTCTTTGGCCTCTATCGCTTGATGAAGTCCGTCAGAAAATCTTCTTCCCCCTAAAATTCTACCTGTAAATTCATCAATAATTTGAATTTTATTTTCTCTTAAAATGTAATCAACATCTTTATTAAATAAAAAATTAGCTTTCAATGCCTGATTAATATGATGAACTAAATTTAAATTCTGTGGATCATAAAAATTATCATTTTTTAAAATACCTTCATGGATAGAAAGTTTTTCAATTTTATCTATTCCACCATCGGTTAAAATTGCATTTTTATTTTTTTCATCTATTTCGTAGTCTGTTTTTTGAAGTTTATTTATAAATTTATTAGCAAGTAAATAAAGATTACTTTTACCTTCACTTCGGCCAGATATAATAAGTGGAGTTCTAGATTCGTCGATAAGGATACTATCGACTTCATCAACAATACAATAATTATGTTCTCTCTGTACCATTTCAGAAAGATCATACTTCATATTATCTCTTAGATAATCAAATCCTAACTCATTGTTAGTAGCGTAAGTGATATCGCAATTGTAATTTTTTTTCCTATCCACATCATCTAATTCATGAGTAATACAACCCGTAGATAGACCTAAAAAATTAAATATTTTACCCATCCACTGTGAATCTCTTTTAGCCAAATAATCATTTACCGTTACTATGTGTACACCTTTTTCAGTGAGCGCATTGAGGTAGGCAGGCAAAGTAGATACAAGCGTTTTACCTTCACCAGTTTTCATTTCAGCAATTTTACCTTGATGAAGAAAAATACCTCCCATGAGTTGAACATCATAGTGTCTCTCATTTAAAACTCTGCTTGCAGCTTCTCTTACCAAAGCAAAACTCTCTGGAATAATTAAATCAAGAGATCTACCTTCTTTTAGGTTTTTCTTTAAAAGGTGAGTTTTAGCTTTTAGTTCTTCGTTATTTAAATTCTTAATATTAACTTCTTGGTTGTTAATTTCATCAACCAAAGGTTTAATCTTGTCTAATTCTTTTTGATTGCCTGTTTTTAAAATTTTATTTAATACGCTTGTAAATAAATTCATATCAGTAGGTTAGTAAAATATTAATAATACTCTATATATGTATTTATAATTTAATTTAAACAATTATTATGACTATTAATTTAAAAAATTCCTTAAGCCTGAAGCCGAAGAAATCAAACATCGGCAACTTTCAAGACGTTAAAGATATCGAGGGTTTACAAGTATCCGCAGTCTCTGCTGATCTTTATAAGAATGGAAGAGACGATCTTACGTTATTTTATTTTCCTGGAGGTTCAAATTATGCCGTAGCCTACACAAAAAATACAATTGTATCAGAATCGATTACTTGGAACAGAAAGAATACCAAAAATAATATTAAGGCTTTAATTGTTAACACTAAAAACGCAAACACTTTTACAGGCAAACAAGGATTAACTAGTCTTGATGAAATAGCCAAAACTTTAGTTGAAAATTTAAAAAATGAAAATAACCACGAAAAAATAAATATAAAAGAGATATTATTTGCCTCAACAGGTGTTATTGGAGAAAAATTTCCTTTTGAAAAAATCAAAAATACTATTCCTAATTTAGTTGCAAATTTAAAAATTAATAAAAATAAACTTATCTGGTTAAAAATTGCATCGTCGATTATGACCACTGATACTAAGCCTAAAATTGCTTATTTAGAAATAAAACTAGGAGGTAAAATAGTCAGAATAGCTGGTATTGCAAAAGGCTCTGGAATGATTGCTCCCAATTTAGCAACTATGTTTTCATTTATTTTCACAGATGCAGATATTTCATCAGGAGTATTAAATAAATATTTAAATAAAGTATTGTCAAATACTTTTAATGCGATAACAATTGATAGTGACACTTCAACTAATGACATGGTTGCAATCTTTGCTACTAAAAAAATTAAAAATAAAAATTTAAATATACTTTCAAGTAATGAGGCTAAAAAATTTGAAAAAGCTTTAGGAACAGTTTGTTTAGAATTAGCAAAACAAATTGTTATAGATGGAGAAGGAGCAAAAAAATTTATAACTGTAAAAATCACAAAATCAAAAACAATTGAGAGAGCAAAAAATATAGCTTTTTCAATTGCAAACTCTCCCTTAGTTAAAACAGCTATAGCAGGTGAGGATCCTAACTGGGGAAGAATCTTGATGGGCGTAGGCAAATCAGGCGAAAAAATTGACCCAAAAAAAATAATTATTAAATTAGGAGAATTTATTGTAGCTGAAAATGGGAAAATTTCTGACAGTTATAATGAAAAAAAACTTCAAAAATACATGAAAGGGGAATTTATTATTATTGAAATTAATCTAAATCAAGGACTCGAAGAATTTGAGTGCTATACCTGCGACTTCACACATGACTATATTGATATCAACGCACACTATAGAAGAAGTTAAGCATTGAAATACTAATAATAGTTATTATCTTAATACTTAAATGATTAAGTATCTCTTGAAATGCCAAAATAAACATGAGTTTGAAAGTTGGTTTTCAGACTCCCAAGAGTTTGAAAAACTTAAAAAAAAAAGTTTACTCGAGTGTATTTTTTGTAAATCAAAAAATATTAATAAATCAATAATGGCACCCAATATTGTTGGTAAGAAAAAAATTATTGTCAAAAAATTCAACAGCAAAGAATATAATAAATTAAGAAAAGATTTATTAAAAATTAAAAAATTTGTAGAAAAAAACTTTGAATTTGTAGGCGATAAATTTCCTAAAGAGGTAAGAGAGATTTATTATGATAATAAAAAAAATAAAAATATTTATGGAACAGCAACGCTAAAAGAAAGATTAGAATTAGAAGACGAAGGAATAGAACTATCTAGTATTCCATGGATTAATAATAAAGAAAATTAATTTTTTTTAGCTGTAACAATATAATTAACAGACATATCTTTTGTTTTTTTCCACTCTTGAAAAATAGGGTTATAACTTAAACCAGTAAAATCAGTAATTGAAAAGTTTAAATCTATAAGTTTTTTTTCTAGCTCTTCTGGTTTAATAAATTTATTCCAATCGTGCGTCCCTATAGGAAGCCATCTTAAAACATATTCAGCACCTACTATAGCTTTTATATAAGATGTAAAAGTTCTATTAATTGTTGCCGTAAACATAATTCCATTTTTTTTCAGCAATTCTAAACAAGAAGAGAGGTATAAATCTAAATTCTCAACGTGTTCTATGACTTCTAAATTTAAAATAATATCAAATTTATTTTTTTGATCTAAATTTTCAGGTGAAATATTTAAATAATTTATTTTTAGATCACTTTTTTTTGCATGTAATTT
>CBDDXH010000029.1:0-11978 GCA_965235125.1 Pelagilacustribacter hypolimneticus (SeqCode)
TATCGTATTTAAATCTCCATTTTGTTAATGCATAACCATTTAAAGCACCAAATATTGTAGAAATAATTACTGCTGGAACGACCATTTTCATCGAATTCCAAAAATAATTTTTTAAAAAAACGTTACCAGCATCCATCTTTAGTCCAGAAGTTTCATTAAAAGTTTGTCCTTGCCATGCAATAATCCATGCCTCCAAATTCAAAGTACTAGGTAATGAAAATAAATTACCTTGTCTTATTTCTTCCATGGATTTAAATGAAGTTACAAACATAACATAAAGCGGTGAAATATAATAAATTGCAAAAATTCCTAAAATTATAAATAAAATCCATCTATAAAACATTTTTTTGATTTTAGAAGATCTTTCAATATCTCTTAAATTTAAATTATCTTTTTCCATCTTCTCTCCTTAGTTCAGAATATAAATAGGGAATGATAATAGCAGCGACGGTTAAAAACATCATCATTGCACTAGAAGAAGCAAGTGCGATTTCGCTTCTGTTAAAAGCGAATTGGGTCATGAATACAGCTGGCATATCAGATGAAGTTCCTGGACCTCCAGAAGTTAAGGCTATGATTAAGTCGTAACTTTTTATGGATAAATGAACCAATATTACTACAGCGCTCATAAAAACGGGTCTCATCATTGGTAAAATAATTTTCGAGTAAATGGAAAACAAACCTGCTCCATCTATTTTAGCTGCTTTTAAAATTTCATCATCTATTGATCTTAGACCCGCTAAGAAAATAGCCATGATAAATCCTGAAGATTGCCAAACACCAGCAATAACAATACAATAAATAGACATGCCTGGCGTCACAAGCCAATCAAATGTAAAATTCTCATATCCTATATCTATAAAAAACTTCTCAATGCCTAATGTTGGGTTCATAACCCATTTCCAAGCAGTTCCGGTAACAATAAAAGATAAAGCCATTGGATAGAGATAAATAGTTCTTAAAAATCCCTCGGCCCTAATTTTTTGATCTAGTAAAATTGCTAAAACAATACCAATAGCAATACATAAAATTAAAAATAAAATTGTATAAATAGCTAGATTAGTAACAGCAGTATGCCATCTATCTAAACTCCATAGCCTTACATACTGTCCAAATCCCCAAAAATCATACTTAGGTAAGATTTTTGATTTAGTGAAGGAGATATAAGTTGTCCATAAAATAAAACCATAAACAAACCACATTAATAAAGCGATTGAAGGAGATAATACTATTTTAGGTAAATTTTTTTTTAACCAATACATTTTAAAATTTATTTAAATAAACTGCGCCATAGTTAAATGGCGCAGTTTTAATTTTAGACTTTATATTTATAAAGACGCCTTAACAGCAGCAGCTAATTGTTTAGCAGCATCTTGTGAAGACATATCAGAATTGAAATGCTTAGTTACAACATCTTGAATAGCTCCTTTTTGAGCTCCTCTTAATGCCATACCATGAGCAAAACTAGGTAACAATCCTCCTTTAGTACCAGAAGTTTTCAAGTCTGCGTTTGATTTCTTAGCACAAACATCAAACGTATCCATTGGAACGTCTAGTCTTGCTGGGATAGATCCTTTGTATTCGTTAAAAACTCTTTGAAAGTTTTTTCCCATCATTAAACTTGCAAGTAGTTTTTGTCCATCAACTTTATCTTGTCCAGCATTTTTATAGAAAATAAAAGAGTCGACATTATAAAGATAACCATTGTTAGATGGAGTTGGAGAACAAAGAAAATCCTGATCAGGTTTTTTTCCTGCAGCAGTAAATTCACCTTTTGCCCAGTCGCCCATGATTTGGAATGCAGCTTTACCTTCCATTACCATTCCAGTTGCAACGTTCCAGTCTCTTCCTGGTGAACCTGCATCTGTGTAACCTTTAAGTTTTCTCATTTGGTCGAATACTTTAACCATAGTAGCACCATTTAATGTAGCTGGATCAAGATCTACAAAAGCTTTTTTGTAAAAATCGTTTCCACCTACTCCAATAGCTACAGCTTCAAATACTGTTGCATCTTGCCAAGGTTGACTACCATGAGCTAGAGGAATTATTCCTTTTGTTTTAAGTTTGTCTGAAGCAGCATTAAATTCATCCCAAGTTTTTGGCATTTTAATACCATTAGCATCTAAAACTTTTTTATTAGCCCAAATCCAGTCAATTCTATGAATGTTTACTGGTGCTGCACAATAAGATTTTCCATCAGCGCATTTCATGTGTTGTGCAACCTGTTTGCTTAAAAGATTGTCCCAACCTTCTGCTTTAGCTACGGCATCAATATTATAAGGAGCAACAACACCTTGTTCATCATACTCTTGAATTGTAGGACCTTTAATTTGAGCTGCTGCAGGAGCATCATTTGCAACTATACGAGCTTTAAGAGTTTGCATTGCTGCATCACCGCCACCGCCAGCAACTGGCATATCTTTCCATATTCCTTTTTGCTTTGCAAAATCATCTTTTAATACTTGTAAGGCTTTTGCTTCACCACCCGAAGTCCACCAGTGTAGAACTTCAGCAGTTGGAGCGGCACTTACAAAACTTGGTATTAAAAAAATATAAATTGCGATTAATATTTTTTTCATTTTCTCCCTTTGTTTGTTTAAAAAAAAATAATTATATAAATAGTTTTTAAAATTGAAAGCTAATAAAAAAATTCACTTGCAGGTTGAATTTTGCTTTATTCTTTTTAGTTAATAGAAGGAAATAATTAACGGGAAAAAAATAATCTACTATGGGTTGAAATTTAAAAATTAGATGATCTACCTAATCTTGCAGCACCTCTTACTCCACTTGCGTCACCATATTTAGGTTTTAAAAATATTCCCTCGTATTCTTTTCCAATAACATACTTCGAAACTAATTTATGAATTTCATTTAAAAAATTTATTTCGTTTGATACTCCACCGCCAAAGATAAACACATCTGGATCTAAAATATTAATGATAGCTGAAAGTGACATGGCTAAATTTATTTTAAAATTATCAATAAATTTTATCGCATCTAGATCATTAGCTCTATACAAATCAAATATCTCATTAGTTTTTAAATTTTTATTATATTTTTTATTAAATCTTTTAGCTAAAGATAATCCAGAAATGAAACTTTCTACTTCACAATCTCTATAAATTTTACTATCTAACTCCTCTTTTTCTGCCGCAAGATATGGTAGTTGATTATGACCCCATTCACCTGCAACACCATTTGGTCCTGAAACAATTTTCTTATCAACTACAAGCCCTCCTCCAACGCCAGATCCAAGAATAATACCATAGACAACTTTATAGTGCTTAGCTGCTCCATCGATAGCTTCAGACAAAGCAAAACAATTTGCATCATTTTCACAAAATACCTCTTTATTTAATAATTTTTTTAAATCCTTTTGAAAAGGTTTATTTTCTATCCAATAACAGTTTGGTGCATTTTTAACCAATCCGGTTTGCGGTGAATGTATACCAGGGTGACAGACACCTACAGGCAAAATTGTATTAAATTTACTTTCCAATTCATCATTTATATTTTTTATCTGTTGAAGTATTTTGTTGTAATCTTTAGGACAATCGACTCTGGACCTATGCTTTTCGACTCCATCTGTTTCAAGTACAACGCTTTCAATTTTAGTTGCACCAACATCAATACCAATTTGCATACTTAAGATATTTTAATAATTTTTTTTGTTTTTAAAGATTTCGCAGCTGCTACAGCTAATATTAAGGCTTGATGTCCATCATCGAAATTTGCTCTAGGTTTTTTATTTTTAGTAGTTAAATCAGCTAAATCGTGAAGCTGTAAGTAGTAAGCCTCTTTGTACCTTTCAATAAAAAAATTTAATAGTTTTGTTTTTGAATTAGTTCCACTTGTACTGCTGAATTCAACTTCATTATCTCTTTTGTTATTTGAAATTAGCATGCCTTTTGTTCCAAAAACTTCAACTCTTTGATCGTGTCCATACGTACAATGTCTTGCGTTGTTAATCGTACACAAAACTCCTTTTTTTGATTTTAAAACAACAGTAGCTAATTCATGATCATTGACACTTTTAAATAATTTATAATATTCTGATAAATTACTTGTTGTTGCAAAAACTTCTTGGATTGGATCATTTTTTAGATAAAATCTAATGAGATCAAAGTCATGAATGATCATATCTTTAAATATACCACCTGCTGTTTTTAAATAAGCATACGGTGGAGGCGCCGGGTCTCTACAAGTGATTATGATTTTTTGCAGTACACCAATTTTCTTTTGGTCAATAGATTTTTTCAAATAATAATGGCCAGGATCGTATCTTCTGTTGAAACCTATTTGAATTTTTGGGGAAAATTTTTTTATGTATTTCTTGCAGCTTACAATTTTATTTAAGTCTAAATCTAATGGTTTTTCGCAAAAAATAGTTTTTTTATGAATTGCCGACTCTCTAATAAATTTTATATGTGTTGCCGTAGATGATGCTATGAATATTACATCTATTTTCTTATCTTTTAATGCCAACTTATAGTCACTTATTGCTGTAGCTTTGAATTTATTAGCTGATTTTTGAGCAAGTAGCTTATTTGTATCATAAATATATTTTAATTTAAATTTAGGGTGTTTGAACAAGTTTTCTCCATGCATCTGTCCAATTCTACCGAGTCCAAATAAAGCAACATTAATCATTAGAATTTAATCCATTTTTTTTTGTTAGATGAATCTATACACGTTTGAATAAACTTAGCTGTTAGAAGTCCTTGATAAGCAGTTGGATAATAATAAATTTTCGTTTTATTTTTTGATATAATTCTATCAGCAACCTCGTTGTAAATATTTGCAAATGCATCAATATATCCTTCTGGATGACCTGGTTTTACTCTCGCAAAATCATTCGAAAAATCTGCTTCGTGAAATCCTTTTTCTAATATTTTTGTTGCTCCTTTAGCTGGATTTAATTTTAAATAATTTGGATCATTTTGTACCCATTCTAAACTTCCTTTTGAACCAAATATTCTAATTCTTAAACCATAGACTCCACCTCTAGCAGATATGCAGGTCCAGAAAATTCCCTTAGCTCCATTTTCATAATTTAAAAAAACTTGAGCGTTACTATCTAAATTAATTTTTTTACTATATTTTTTAATATCTGCAAATAATGAGCTACCTTTTAATCCACTTATATAATTAGCTAAATGATATGCGTGGGTGCCGATTTCATTTAAAACAGCTGATGAACCAACAATTTTTTTATCAACTTTCCATTTAAATATTTTCTTTGCATTTTTTGGCGTAACAACAACTCCTTTTGACCAGTCTTGAACATATTCAACGTTAATAATTTCTATATTTCCTATTTTATTATCAGCGACTAATTTTTTTGCCATTCTAACCATTGGGTATGATGAGTAATTATGTGTCAATCCATAAACAATTTTTTTATTTTTAATAATAGTCGTGTATAATTTTTTAGCTTGATCGTAAGTTGCCGCAAAAGGCTTGTCTGAAATGACATGAAAATTCTTTTTAATAAAATACTCAGCTATAATTTGATGGCTACCAGGAGGTGTCATTATAGCAACTACATCTATGCCGTCTTTTCTCTTTTTTTCAGTATCTGCCATTAATTTATAATTTGAATAACATCTGTCTTTATGAATATTCAATGTAGCTCCAAAAGCGCTGCTCAATTTTGGATCTCGTGAAAAAGACCCAGCACAAATTATATATTTTCCATCAATTCTTGATGCAATTCTATGAACATTTCCAATCCATGATTTTGGACCACCACCCACTATTCCAAGTTTTAAAATTTGCATTTGAAAATATTTTATTAAATAATATATATAAATTTAAAACAACTATAATTAATTTATTTATGAGTATTAAAATTGGCGTTTCACCTATTGCTTGGAGCAATGACGATTTTCCTGAACTAGGCGGCGAAACTTCCCTTGAACAATGTTTAAAAGAAGCTAATCAAATTGGATTTTCTGGCATAGAAGCTGGAGGCAAGTTTCCAAAAAGATCGAAAGAATTACTTCCAAAACTAGAAAAAGAAAATCTTAAATTATGCTCCGGTTGGTACGGAGCTAATTTATTAAATAATACTGTTAAAGAAGAAATATCTTTGATGCAAGTGCAACTGGATTTGTTTAAAGACTGTAAAGCACCTTGTATGGTTTTTGCAGAAGTTTCAGGTTCTGTTCAAGGTCAAGCCAAAACCCCTCTTTCTAAAAGACCCATTTTAAATAAAGATGAATGGAAAAATTTTTATATTAAAATTAATGAGATCAGCAAATATATGGAAGATAACGGCGTACCTCTTGTTTACCATCATCATATGGGTACTGTGATTCAATCTCAAGAGGATACCGAAAGGCTTATTGATAATACAAAAAATTCAGTAAAATTACTTATTGATACTGGCCACATGATGTTTGCAGGAGGCGATTTTGTAAAAGTTGCAAAAGATTATTCTTCAAGACTTTTCCATGTGCATTGTAAAGATATAAGAAAAAATGTTTTAGAGAATGCTCTTAAAAAAGATTTAAGTTTCATTGATGCTTTTTTTGCAGGTGCATTTACTGTTCCTGGAGACGGATGTATTGATTACAAAGTTTTTTTAAAACTATTAAAAGTTATTAATTACAATGGATGGTTAGTTGTTGAAGCAGAACAAGATCCAAAAAAAGCCAATCCTTTCGAATATGGAAAAATTGGCTTCAACCATCTCAAAAAAATTGCTCTTGATTGTGGATTTGAAATCACTAGATAAAAATTAGTAATTATTAACTTCTTTAGATGTTGGCATTGAATTAGCAGCACCTAAGCTTGTTGTGGAAATTCCAGCAACTTTATTTGCAAAATTTAAGGCTTTTTTATTATCGTAGTCATTAGCGATAGCAAATGCAAAAGCACCATTAAATGCATCACCGGCTCCTGTTGTATCAACTACCTTTTTTTTTAATTTAAATGCATCAATAAAATAATTTTCTTTTGAATTAGCAAAATATACTCCTTTAGCTCCTAAAGTAATGACAATATTTTTAATTCCTTTTTTTAATAAATCATTTGCAGCTTTTTTTATGTCAGTTTGTGTTTCTATATTTTTTTTTAAATAAAAACCTGCTTCTTTTTCATTTGGAGTAAAGAAATCTATTTTTTTAAAATCTTTGTCATTAATTTTTGCAGCTGGGGCAGGATTAACTAAAGTTATACATCCTAAATTTTTAGCTTTACCCAAAGCATAGCTCATAGCTTTTTGTGGTGCTTCTAACTGAGTTAAAAATACTTTTGAAGTTTTTATTGCATTTAAATTTTTATCGATATCTTTATTATTTAAATGACCTGCTGCACCTGGAATAACATTAATAATATTATCACCGGTATTTTCGTCTATCATTATTCCCGCCACACCAGTACTCAAATTTGGGTCTTGAATAATTGTATCAATTTTCATACCACATTTTTTATATAAGCTAATGGCCATATCAGCGTAAGAATCTTTTCCTAATTTAGTTATAAATTTTACATTTGCACCTAATCTTGCTGCAGCAATAGCTTGATTAGATCCTTTACCGCCAGGTCCAACTATATATTTATTGCCTAAAATTGTTTGTCCTCTTAAAGGTATTGTTTGACCAAAAAAACATAAATCAGCTACAAAAACTCCAAAGATACAAATTGAACCCATTTAAGTTAAAGTACCCAAACACTGCCGTCAGGCTTGATTACGCCTTTCGTCATTATAAAACATCCAAAAGGTCTTGCGTCCGTAGTAGTCACTATTACGAATGCTTTCTTGGCCTCTTCATAAAAAGATTGTCTTTCTATTGAACCAACTTGCCAATTTGAGCCAGAAGTCTCTTTTACGATTTTTATAAATTCTTTATGTGTGTCGTTTAATTCATTTGGTTTAGCATCTATTTGCATTCTAACAATTGCAGGTTTACCTTGGGAAACAACAAAGCTATCTAATGGAAAAACTGATAAAATAGCTTTTGCTGCATCTGCTATATTAACCCCATCTAATCTGACTACGTTTTTATTTATAGAATGTGAAGGAAAATTAGCGTCAGCTAAAACCAATTTGTCTCCATGTCCCATCGATCTTAAAGCAAACAGTAGCGCGGGACTAAGAATTGGATCAATTTTTATTAACATAAAAAATATTATAATACATAAAAAAAAAGGGTGAAATATAAATTCCACCCTTTTAATTAATTAAATTAGTTAAATACTATTTGCTAAATTCAGTAGCGTTCTTTTTAGTAACTAATTGAGTTCCAGTATCAATATTTGCTTCGATTTTTTTACCATTAGCTAAATCTAAAGCATATCTAACACCGTAAGCACCCATATTATATGAGAACTGAGCTATCGTAGCAGTCATACCATCAGCTAAAATACTTTTTGCAGCATCTGGTGTAGCATCAAAACCAACTACAACGACACCTTTTAGACCTGCATCTTTAATAGCTTGTACCGCACCTAATCCCATGTTGTCATTAGAAGCAAAGATAGCTTTAATGTCTTTATTTTTAGCTATAATACTTTCAGTAACTCCTCTAGCTTTTGCAGTGTCCCACTCAGCTGTTTGAGTTGCTACAATAGTAAGACCACAATCTTTAAGACCTTTTACTGCACCATCTCTTCTTAATAACGCAGTTGATTGAGATTCAATACCAGTTAAAACGGCAACTTTAGATCCTTTAGGAGTATTTTCACAAATAAATTTAGCAGCTAATCCTGCGCCATTCATATTGTTTGTTCCAATAAAAGATACGCCTGGATTACTTCCGTTTGTATCAACAAACACAACTGGAATTTTTTTAGCTAAAGCTTTATCAACTACTGGAGCTAAAGCTTTAGGATCACCAGGAGCAAGAGCTATAGCGTCAACACCTTTAGCAATTTGGTCCTCTAATTGATTTACTTGAGCTTGAACGTCACCTTCTTGTGGTGGAGCAATAATTATTAATTCAACACCTAATTTTTTAGCTTCTTCTTTAGCACCTTTTTCAACAGAAGCCCAAAAAGGGTTTCCTGATCCAGGTCCTTTGATGCTAAGTAATATTTTTTTACCAGCAGCAAATGAAGAAGTAGAAATTGATAGTATTAAAAACAAAGATGCGATTAATACACTTATTTTTCTTAATATATTCATAGATTCCTTTTTTTATTATTATTGTTTTTTTTGAAATTAATATTATTTCCTATATGATTTCAATGATTGAATCTAAAATACAACTCAAAGATGTATTTATTTTCTTGTACCAAAGTCTCTTCTTAAAACGTCTATATAAACAGCAATAACTATTATCGTTCCAATTAATACTTGTTGCCAGAACGAACTAACATCCATTAGGTTTAATCCATTTGTTAAAATTCCCATTATCAATACGCCTACAAACACCCCAAGAACAGTACCTCTTCCACCGAAGAAACTTGCTCCACCAATAATACAAGCTGCTATGGCATCTAATTCTGATTGTAAACCTGCGTTAGGATATCCCGAGTCAGCTCTGCCCGCTAAAATTAAAGCTGCTATTCCAGATAAGAAGCCACAAAGGGAATAAACAATAACTAAAATTTTATTTACATTAATTCCGGATGCTCTAGCTGCATTAGGATTTCCACCAATTGCATATATCCATTTGCCCATTCTAGAATGATTTAAAAATACCCAAAAAATAAAATAAACAATTACAATTAAAACTAAACTTACTGGTAAGTATTCATTTTCCTCGAAACCAAGCCAAGTAAGATCAATTCTACCATGACCAATATATCTTACTTCAGGATTAAATCCGCTGATAGGACTTCCTCCAGAGATTAGATTACCAGCACCCCTAAAAATATATAAAGTTCCTAGTGTCATAATAAACGGGTGAGGCATTCTAAGAAGAGTGATACCTAGTCCATTAAACATTCCACAAAGGAATCCAATAACCAACGGAACTAAAACAACAACGTACCAAGGCATACCTGCTCTAGAAATAACGGCTAAAATCATTAATGAAAGCATCATTATCGATCCCACAGAAAGATCAATTCCAGCAGTAACAATAACCATAAACACACCTAAGGCCAGCATCGACTTCCAGGAGATTTGTTTAAAAACGTTAGTAATATTTTCCCAAGAAAGAAAAACTTCTGGTTGTAATAAGTGGAGAACAATTATCATTATTAAGAGCAAAAATAAAATACCGAATTTTTCTAAATATGGAATTATTTTTAAAAAAAAACTTTGTTTAATTTTTTCGTTTTCCATTTTATTTTTTTCCCATTATCCAACCAATTACCTCGTCACGTGAAGTTTTAGAAAGTTGTGATTCAGCAAAATTCGTTCCTTGAAATAAGGCCATGACACGGTCTGAAACTGCAAAAATATCGTCCATTCTATGACTAATAATAATAATGCTAACACCAATTTTTTTTAAATTATTTATTAAATCTAAAACTTTTCCAACTTCTTTGACCGCTAATGCTGCTGTTGGCTCATCCATAATCACAATATTGGAATTAAAAGCTGTGGCCCTAGCAATTGCTATAGCTTGTCTTTGACCTCCAGAAAGTTCTTCGACTTTTTGATCAACACTATTAACATTAATTTTTAATTTATCTAAATGTTGTTCTGTTAGATTTTTGATCTTTTTAAAATCAAGTAATTGCAGAAATCCAAAATTCTTAGTTGGTTCACGTCCTAAAAAAATATTTTCTCCTATAGGAAGGTTTCCTGCTAAGGCAAGATCTTGATAAACCATTTCTAATCCTAAATTTTGAGAGTCTCTAGGACTATATAAAACTTCTTCTTTTCCATTAAAAAATAAAGAACCTTTACTCGGCTTATATAGACCAGATAAAACTTTCATTAATGTGGATTTACCTGCACCGTTATCACCAACAACGCCTAAACATTCACCTTTTCTTACTGTCAAATTAACATTTTCAAGAGCAGTAATCGTGCCAAAATACTTACTAATTTGTTTAGCTTCCAAGATTATATTTGAAGAAGATGACATTTTTGAACAAACTAAAAAAAAAAAATACCAAAAGCAAGATTTAAATTAAATTTTTACAACCATAGATATATTCAATTTATTTTCAAAAAAATCTATTATATTTTGTGTTGTTTCTTTTGCCATTCTAATTTTACATTCGTTTGTTAGGCCCGCAGTATGAGGAGATAAAATAACTTTTTTATTTTTTAATAATGGGTTATCCAAATTAATTGGTTCATTTACGAAAACATCTAAACCAGCTGCTAAAATAATGTTTTCATTAAGTGCTTTATTTAGATCTTGTTCATTAACAATACCACCTCTAGCGGTATTAAGAATTACAGCAGTATTCTTCATCGTTCGCATTCTTTTAAAATTAATTAAATCTTTAGTGTCATTATTAAGTGGCATGTGCATGGATAAAAAGTCTGCCGTTTTAAGTCCGTCATCAAGATTGTCAATTTTTTTTCCACCTAAACTATTTATTTGTTTAGCATCAACAAAGGGATCATAAATTTTGACATTCATATCAAAACTAAGACATTTTTTTATAAGATTTCTACCTATCCTGCCAAAGCCCGCAATAAGAATTTCTTTGTTATTTAATTCAAATGTTTCAAACTTATTTATATTATTTTTAAAATTTCCAAGTCTAACTTCATTATCAAGATTTAAATAATTTCTTGAGATTGTTAACATCAGATAAAAAACATGTTCGGCAATAGCTGTTGCATTTGCGGTGGCAGTAATCAAAAGAATGATATTTTTTTTTTTTAAAAAATTAACATCAACATTATCATAACCAACACCATGCCTAGAAATAACTTTTAGTCTAGAAGCTTTTGAAAGAATATTATTTGATAATTTTGCTGTTCTTAAAGATATTCCATCATATAAATGAATTTTTTTTAAAAGATTATCTTCTGAAACATCATCTATTATTTCGTAAACAAATTTTTTATTATTTTCCAAGAGCTTAATGCCATCTTCATGAATATTTTGAATAATTCC
>CBDDXH010000030.1:0-11837 GCA_965235125.1 Pelagilacustribacter hypolimneticus (SeqCode)
TTTACTTTTTCTTTTTCTTCGCTTATTGCCTCAAAATCTTCATAAGTTGAATCTATATCTATAATTTCTCTTACTAGAAGTTCATTCTTTTCAATTTTTTCTTTCCATTCGTATATTTTTTTTGCAACAAGCGGACTCTGCGTCAGGGCATTAATCATCACATCTTTTCCAGCTTCAATTCTTTTGGCAATTGCTATTTCACCTTCACGAGAAAGTAGCTGAACACCACCCATTTCACGAAGATACATTCTAATCGGATCATCGCTTTTGTCTGTTTCTTTTTCTTCTCCTGCTACAGGAGCTTCTTTTTTCTTATTTGATTGGTATTGAGATTTTTTTTCAACAAGGGTTACACTGTTGTCAGCAATAATTAAAAATGCTTTTTCAACATTTTCATTAGAGCTACCTCTTTTTCCTAAAGACTTTTCTAGTTCTTGATAGGTAATAAATCCACGAAGTTTTCCTTTATCAAGGAGTCTTTCAAATGATTTTGTAATTAATTTTTTCACTATTTTAGCTAATATAAAATTATCGTGCAGTTATATATATTATGAATTTCTTTAAAATCTATCTTTTTTATTGCCTATTTAGCTGACTTTTGAGCTTAATAAGTTCTGAATAAGAACTTTCATCTAAATTTTTTGCAACTTTATTCTCTAAGAGTTCAATTTGTTTTAAATGATTTATTTCTTTTAAATCTTTTATTAAATCAGTTAGTGTTTCCTCACGTTCTGCAAAATCTTTCTTTAAAAGTATATTCTTAAAATTAATATCTTTTTCAATATCGTTAATTAAAGTTTTATATTTAATTTCGATTTCAGATTTATTTTTATCTAAAATATTATCAGTTTTTGCAAAATTAATGATTTCTTGTTTAAGATTTTCATGCTGCTCATTTATAAAGTGAATTTCTAAAAGTTCTTTTAGATTGTCTCTTGCTGAGTCTAAATAATTCAAAAGTATATACAATATTGATCTTTCTTTAATTTCTGCTTTAGAAAAATGATTTTTTTTATTGTATAGTGTTTTAGTTTCATCAAGAATTTTGGAATTTCTATTTGCATAAGGTATAAAAGTTTTTTTATAATTTTGCATAGGTAATAAATTCTTTAATTTTTCAAGAAAATTTTCTAAAATGTATTTTTTTAGTACTTCATCTTTGATTTGATAACATAAACTTTTTATTTTTTTTTCAAATTGTGATATTTCAAATGGGTTACTAGTGTTCACTTTTGATAAATAAGTATCCCAAATATAAGAATGTATTATTTTTTTTGATTTTAAAAATTCTACAAATTTTTCTTTTCCATTTTTTTTAATAAAATCATCTGGGTCTTCTCCTTGGGGCATAACTAAAAAATAAATTTTATTATTCTCATTAATTAATGTTAAAAATTTTTCAGCTATTCTAAGGGCCGCACTCTGTCCGCTTTGATCGCCATCTAAACAAATAATGGGATTTGAAAAAAAATTCCAAACTAATTCTATTTGTGTTTCTGTAAGGGCTGTGCCAGAATTTGAAATTACATTTTTTATGCCTGCAGCATATAAACTTATAACATCCATATAACCTTCAACGATAACTACTTCATCTATTTCAGATCTTAAAGTTTTGGCTTTATCTAAATTAAAAACTGTTCTTCCCTTTTTATAAAATTCAGTTTCTGGAGAATTTATATATTTAGCTAAAGAGCTTTCTTTAATTATCCTTCCGCCAAAAGCAATGGTCTCACCGGCTAAATTATTAATTGGAAAAATTATTCGTGAGTTAAACCGATCGGTAAATTTATTTGTTTTTTCATTTTTATAATAAAGACCTGTCAGTACAATTTCTTCTTCAGTAAACGTTGATTTAATTTTTTCATAGAAATCATTTTCCCAGGGCACATAACCCAAATGATAATCTTTAATTATATTTTGATTTATGCCTCTTTGGTCTAGATATCTTAAAGCTTGATTATTTTCTTTTTTAAAAATTTGCTCATGAAAATAATCTGAATATTGTTTAAGTATATTTTTGTATGAATTAAATCTTTTTTCTTTCTCAGTATCCATCTTAGTAAATTTATATGGTGGAATGCCTGCTTCTGTTGCTAGAACTCTAACTGCTTCACCAAAACTTAAAGATTTTGTTTTCATCAAAAAATCAAAAATATTTCCGTGCTCGCCGGTACTAAAACAATGATAAAATTCTTTTTCGTCACTTACCGTAAAAGATGGACTTTTTTCATTTTTAAATGGAGATAAGCCAACAAACTCTTTTCCTCTTTTTTTTAATTGTACAGATTTTCCAACAACTTGTGAAACTTTCAATCTTAACTTAATTTCATCAAGATATTCTTTTGGGTACTTCATAGTGTTTATTTTAATACTGTTTTTATTATTGTGCCTACTTTTGAAAAGTCCAAGACATCAGCGTGCGTTTTTTTTAATTCCGCCATTACTTTTCCCATATCTTTAATGGAGCTAGCGCCTACTTTTTTAATAACCTCTTCGCAAAGTTTTTTTGCTTCTTCATCGCTTAACTGCTTAGGTAAAAAAGTATTTATAACTTCTATCTCTCTAGTTTCTGACTCTAAAAGATCTTTCCGGCCTGCTTTTTTATAAACTTCACAGGATTCGTTTCTTTGCTTAACCATTTTCTTCAAAATGCCCATGATATCTTGATCGGTTAAATCTTTGCTTTCTTTGGTTCTATTTGCAATTAAAGCATCTTTTATTGCCGATATGATTAATCTTAGAGTTGGATAAAGATTTTTATCTTTATTTTTCAGTGATTGATTTAACTTTTCTTCTATTCTGGTTTGAAGGGACATATTTTAATTTTTTATTTTTCACTTTAATCACAATTTTTATTCAAAAGAAAAATATCTTTCTTGACGATTATATTTCTATTTCATATGTTCCGCAAAATCATGTTTATAAGTATTTACTTTAACTCATGAGTTGTATTTGAAACTAAGTAAACAAATAATAAACTCAAATAAAAATTTTAAATCGTTCGATACTACCGCTATTTTAGTTCTTGAAAATGGAGCTCTTTTTGAAGGCTTTGGTCTTGGTTATGAAGGAATTTGCACCGGAGAAGTTTGTTTTAATACTGCAATTACAGGTTATCAAGAAATTATCTCTGATCCATCTTATGCCGAACAAATCATAAATTTTACTTTCCCACATATTGGAAACGTTGGCACAAATAAAGAAGACCACGAGTCTAAAAAAATTTGGACTAAAGGGGTAATATTTAACTCCGAAATAACTGATCCTTCTAATTATCGTTCTTTAGTTCATTTAAATTTTTGGCTTAAAAAAAATAAAGTTGTAGGTATCACTGGTCTTGATACTAGAACGCTTACCAATTTTATTAGAGATAAAGGATCACCTAAAGGGACAATTGCTTTTTCTAAAAATAAAAATTTTAATATTAAAGAATTAGTTAATACAACTAATAAATGGAGTGGTTTAAAAAATTTAGATTTAGCAGAAAAAGTTACTACTAGAAAAAAATATATCTGGTCAGGTTATAGAACTTGGAAAAAAGAAACGGGTTATATAAAAAATAAAAAAAATACTTTAAGTGTTGTTGCAATAGATTATGGAATTAAAAGAAATATTTTAAGATATTTTTCTGATTTTAATTGTAAAGTTACAGTCGTCTCATGTAAAACAAGCTCGGAGGAAATACTCCAGCTTAAACCAAATGGAATTTTCTTATCTAATGGACCTGGTGATCCCGCGGCCACTGGAAAATACGCTATAAAAATTATTCAAGATCTTATAAAAACAAGTTTACCTATTTTTGGAATATGTCTAGGACATCAAATAATTGCTTTGGCTCTTGGAGCTAAAACCAAAAAAATGAAATTTGGTCACAGAGGAGCAAATCATCCTGTTAAAAATTTAATAAATGGAAGTGTAGAAATTACAAGCCAAAATCACGGGTTTGAAGTAACTAAAGAAAATTTACCAAAAAATATTGATGTAACTCATACATCTCTTTTTGACGGATCAATCGAGGGAATAAAATTAAAAAATAAACCAGTTTTTTCTGTCCAATATCATCCAGAATCTAATCCGGGTCCTCAAGATAGTGTTTATCTTTTTAAAGAATTTATTAAAGAAATGAAAAAATATGCCAAAAAGAAAAGATCTTAAAAAAATATTAGTCATTGGGGCAGGTCCCATAATTATTGGTCAAGCTTGTGAATTTGATTACTCCGGCACACAGGCGTGTAAAGCTCTAAAGGATGAGGGTTATAAAGTTATATTAATTAATTCAAACCCAGCAACAATAATGACCGACTCTGGTGTTGCTGACAAAACGTACATCGAACCCATAACACTTCAGGTGTTAGAAAAAATTATTATTAAAGAAAAACCTGATGCGATACTTCCAACTATGGGCGGTCAAACTGCCTTAAATTTAGCTATGGAGGCAGAAAGAAAAGGAGTCTTAAAAAAATATAAAATTGAACTTATTGGAGCTAATTCCAAAGCTATTTCTAATGCAGAAGATAGAAAAAAATTTAGAAAAAACATGCTTGAGATTGGTTTAGATTTACCAAAATCAAAGATTGTAAACCGTATTAAAGATGCCGCAAAAGTTTTAAAACAGATTGGATTACCTGCCATTATTAGACCTTCATTCACTTTGGGCGGATTAGGTGGTGGCATTGTAAAATCCAAAAAAGATTATTTAAGAATTGTTAAGGACGGGCTTCGTGAATCTCCAGTTGGTCAAGTATTAATAGAAGAGTCCCTTGAAGGATGGAAAGAGTTTGAGATGGAAGTTGTCAGAGATAAAAAAGATAACTGTATTATTGTTTGTTCAATTGAAAATATTGATCCGATGGGAATTCATACGGGTGACTCTGTTACCGTTGCTCCAGCTTTAACTCTTACCGATAAAGAATATCAGGTGATGAGAAACGCATCGATTGCCTGCCTTAGAAAAATTGGTGTTGAAACTGGTGGTTCCAACGTGCAATTCGCCATTAATCCAAAAAATGGAAGGATGGTAATCATTGAGATGAATCCAAGAGTATCGAGATCTTCGGCATTGGCTTCTAAAGCCACAGGTTTCCCAATTGCAAAAGTCGCAGCAAAATTAGCAATAGGTTACACTTTAGATGAACTTAAAAATGAAATCACTAAAGTAACACCAGCTTCATTTGAACCAAGTATTGATTATGTAGTTACAAAAATCCCAAGATTTACTTTTGAAAAATTTCCTACTTCAGAAGCTATATTGGGTACCTCTATGAAATCAGTCGGTGAAGCCATGGCAATCGGTAGAAACTTCAAAGAATCGCTTCAAAAAGCACTTGTGTCTTTAGAGACAGGATTTTCAGGCCTTGATAGAATTTTTTCTTTAAATAAAAAACAAATTGAAAAAAAACTTAAAGAAAATATTCCTAATAAAATTTTACTAGTGGCTGAAGCGTTTAGAAAAAAAATTAATATAAAAAAAATATATAAGCTATGCAAAATAGACAACTGGTTCTTAGAGCAGATCAGGGAAATAATCAAAATAGAAAATCAAATTAAAAGCAAAGGTCTGCCTAAAGATTACAATGGATTTAATAAAATTAAATCTGTTGGCTTTTCTGATAAAAAACTATCAGAATTAACAAGAACTTCTGAGAAAATAATTAGAAATAAAAGAATAGCCTTAAAAGTTTTACCGGTTTTTAAAAAAGTAGATACTTGCGCATCCGAATTTAAATCATTTACACCTTATATGTACTCAACTTACCAAAGAAATTATTCTCTAACATCTGAAGATGAAGCTAATCCTTCGCAAAAGAGAAAAATTATTATTTTAGGTGGCGGTCCAAATAGAATTGGTCAAGGAATTGAGTTTGACTATTGCTGCTGCCAAGCAAGCTATGCTTTAAAAGAAGTGGGATTTGAAACTATTATGATTAATTGTAATCCTGAAACAGTTTCAACAGATTACGATACTAGTGATAGATTATATTTTGAGCCACTTACAGAAGAATATATTTTTAACATCATCAAAAAAGAAAAAGAAAAAGGAAAATTAATAGGAATTATTGCTCAATTTGGAGGGCAGACACCTATTAAACTTGCTAAATTTTTACACAATAACAATTTTCCTATTATTGGAACACAATATCCTTCTATCGATTTAGCTGAAGATAGAGATAGATTCAGAAAACTCCTTAATCAATTAAAATTAAAACAAGCTGAAAGTGGAATAGCTAAAAATTTTAAACAGGCAATTCAAATAGCTGAAAAAATAGGTCTGCCATTAATGGTTAGACCTTCTTATGTATTAGGTGGCAGAGCTATGGAAATTGTTCATGAAAAATACCAACTTAAAAAATTTGTAGAAGAAGCATTTAAAGCAGCAGAACAAAATCCAATTTTAATAGATAGATTTATTGATCAAGCTATGGAAGTCGATGTAGATGCTATATCTGATGGAAAACAAGTTTTTGTAGCAGGCATCATGCAACACATAGAAGAAGCCGGAATTCACTCTGGGGACTCTGCTTGCTGCTTACCTCCGATATCTATTAAGGAAAGCCTAATTAAAGAAATAGAAGTTCAAACAATAAAGTTAGCTCTAGCATTAAAAGTAAAAGGTTTTATGAATGTACAATATGCGATCAAAAAAGATGAAATTTATGTTATTGAAGTTAATCCAAGAGCGAGTAGAACTGTCCCTTTTGTCTCCAAGGCTAAAGCTATCCCTCTTGCTAAAATTGCCTCTAGAGTCATGGCGGGTGAAAAATTATCAAAATTTAATTTAAAGAGTAAAACTAAAAATATGTTTGCTGTCAAAGAAGCGGTATTTCCATTTAATAAATTTCCAAACAGTGATTTAATTTTGGGCCCAGAAATGAAATCTACAGGTGAAGTAATGGGTTTTGATAAAGATTTTGGCATGGCATTTGCTAAGAGTCAAATTGCAGCTGGAAATTCTCTACCAACTAAAGGCTTAGCTTTTATTTCTTTAAAAGACGAACATAAAGTTGAGGGTATAGATTTAGCGAAAACATTAATTAAATTAGATTTTAAATTATGCGCTACAAAAGGAACTGCAGAATTTATTCAAGGGCAAGGAATAAACTGTAAAAAAATAAATAAAGTGAGCAGTGGTTCACCTCATATAGTTGATGTTTTAAATTCAAAAAAAATTTCACTCGTTATTAATACTGGTGGAGGAAGTAGAAAAAACCGAATAAGCGATGCTAGAGAAATAAGAAGAGCAACTCTTAGAAATAAAGTTCCATATTGTACTAATATGTCAACCGCTCACGCTTGCTTGGAAGGAATAAAATCTCTTAAAAATAAAAAATTAGAAGTAACTTCTCTTCAGGATTTAGTTAACTGAGCAAGTCATGTCTTGACCGCAACAAAGTGGTGACTTAATCTTGCCGTGCTTATCTGGGCACTCTGATATTTGAACTGAAGTTCCATTATCTAATTTTAAGTTGCCGTTAACTAATGGAGCATTACATTTTCCGCAAGTAGCGTTGACAGACATTCCACATTTAGAACATGCATATGTTGACATATTTAACCTTTGTTAATTTTAAACATATCAGTTTTTAACTGGCCAGTCAGTATCAAAAGAAACATAATTTACTTGCAAACATCGTCTTTCTTTTTTTATCTCTTTTTTCTCCATTCCATGCCAGGTATTTGGGCCACTAGTAAAAAAATAACCATAATTGTTCTTATAAGAAACGGTCTTAACTTTTTTTAAGTCTTTATCATAAAAATCTGTACCTAAATTTTCCGATTCATTAAAAGGATTAACAAAAAACAAGGAGGACATTAATTTCTCTTTAATATCACAGTGTGGTTTGAGCCAAAAACCTTCTCGGTCACAAATCACCTCTACTCTTACATAAGATTTTGAAAGATCTTTTTCTATCAATTGATCGATATACTGATGAACTTCTTTTGATCTTAACTCCTCTATAAATTTTAAAAGGTGAGGAAATTTATTTGAATTTTCTTTATTAATAAAACATCTATATTTTTTTGCCTTTCCACCATCTTTAATACCCTCTCGGTACGTGCCCTCTCCCCCATCAATAGCTCTAGTTCCATCATAATTTAAATTATCAACTTTTGGATCTGCAATATAAGTATTGCAAATTTCTTTAATAGCAGAACTAGTCAAAGGTTCATTAACTTCCCAATGTTTAAAAGGAGAATTGTAAAATTTTGTTTTTGATCTTAATGCTTTAATAAATTCCATTTAATTTCATTTTTTCTTTTATAATTGGCGCTATACGATTAACTTCATCTAAATGATTATACGACCATGATTCAACTTTGTCTTCTAAATCTTTTATAATATTCATTCCTTTGAGTTGAGCATAAAATATTTTAAATCTTCTATTCTCTTTATTGGGTTTCATATTTGCAATATAAATTGGCTTACCCGTCATAGCTGCCTCAGAAATCATAGAAGTTGAATCGCATGTAACCACAATATAATCACTTCGGCTTAGTGCTGATAGATAAGCACTTTTGTCAACTGACTTAACAACTAAATGGTCGTGACTAAAAATATTATATGCTTTTTCAATAATATTTTTTGGTGTTCGGTAAGATGGAATAATAATGATTTTATATTTGTCAGGAGAAAATATAATTTTTATTTTACTAAAAATTTTATCTACTTCTTTTTCTGAAAAATTATAATAATTATTAGGTCCGCCTATAATAAAAGCTACTAATTCTTTGTTAGCTTTATCTATTTTTAAATAGTTTAAATTATTTTCTATCTCTTTAATTGAAAGATAATGAATTGCTCCTGTAGTTTGTAAAACATTTTCTCCTTTTAAATTATCATGTTTTGGGCAAACAATGAGATCGAAGTTAGAAATAGCTACTTTAGGATCTTGAATATGAATATTAAATATATCTTTACCAAATTTTCTTTTCAACGCAATAGAAGGTATGACGCTTTTTCTTCCACAAGATATAATTACTTTTGCATCGCAAATAAACTTTTCATTTAATATATTTGCTGTAACCGGAGTAAATTTTGGTGGAATAAAATTCCAAAAACTTTTTAAGTTTATAGTTTGATGCTTAAAATCTAAATTAAGAGCTTTGGCTAAACCTTCAACTTGACTGATCATGCCGTGCATACCTTGTGTCAAAAGTAGTGCTTTTAATTTTAACATTTGTTACTATATATCTTCTATAGAATGAATAATAAATTAGCTAAACATACAAAAGTGTTAATTATTGGATCAGGACCTGCTGGGTATACTGCTGCAATTTATGCAGCACGAGCAATGCTTAACCCTATTTTAGTTTACGGTTCTGAACCTGGGGGGCAATTAACTAAAACTACAGATGTAGAAAATTACCCTGGTTATTCAAAGGTTATTCAGGGTCCGTGGTTAATGGATGAAATGAAAGGTCAAGCAGAAGCCGTTGGAACCGAAATGATTCAAGATCACATAAGTAAAGTTGATTTATCAAAAAAACCTTTCTCAGCAATTGGTGATAGTGGTCAGGTTTATACTGGAGAGGCAGTTATTATTACAACTGGTGCTCAAGCACGCTGGTTAAATTTAAAGAGTGAACAAGAATTTAGAGGTTTTGGAGTTTCGGCATGTGCGACTTGTGATGGATTCTTTTTTAAAGAAAAAGAAGTTGCTGTTGTAGGTGGAGGAAATGCTGCTGTAGAAGAGGCAATTTTTTTAACTAAATTTGCTTCAAAAGTTAAACTTATCCATAGACGAAATGAATTAAGAGCTGAAAAATTACTTCAAACAAAACTTAAAGCTAATAAAAAAATAGAAATTATTTGGGATAGTGCTGTAGAAGAAGTTATCGGTAAATCTAATCCTAAAGTTGTGAATGCAATTAAAATTAAAAATTTAAAAACTAATAAAGTTACTGAATTAAAAGTAGATGGTTTATTTATAGCGATTGGGCACGATCCTGCGACTGCTTTATTTAAAAACCAATTAGATATGGATAAACAAGGTTATTTAACTACAAAACCAGATTCCACAGAAACAAATATACCAGGAGTGTTTGCGGCTGGTGATGTTAAAGACAAAAAATTTAGACAAGCTGTGACTGCTGCAGGTATGGGTTGCATGGCTGCGCTTGAAGCAGAGAAATTTTTATCACACAACTAAAAAAATTTAAATTTTAAATCTATTTCTACACTTTGATATAAGTGTATATATTTACCCAGTATTCTTCATCGCGGCAGCAATACCTGCTATTGACGTCATTAAAGCATCGTCAAGAAATTTTTGATCGGATTTTTTATATTTTTTATTATTAATTTTATTCATGATATTTGCTTGTAATATATTTAACATTTCTGTGTAATTATTTCTTACAAATAAAGTTTTCCTAAATTTTTTTCTTTCTATAACTATTTCTTTAGGTGTAATTCTATTATGTAATTTAACTAATGTATCAAATTGAAAACGTAATCTTTTTCCTATTCTTTTTAATGACTCATCAGCTAAATTATTTTCGTAAATAATTGAAATTTCCGTATCAACTTTAGAAATTACCATGTCTAATATATCCATAGTAGAATTAAAAAAAGCCCAATTCTTTTCCATGTCGTATAATGTTTTAGAAAACTTTTTTATTGATGCGTATCTCAATGCTTCAGTAATTCCAAGCCAAGCTGGAAGCATCAAACGAATTTGTGTCCACGCAAAAACCCACGGAATAGCTCTTAAGCTTTGAATATTATCAACATTTTTTCTTTTAGAGGGCCTTGAACCAATTGAAAGTTTATTTAAAGGCTGATGAGGAGTAACAGTTTTAAAATATCTAACAAAATCCTCACTTTGATTAATGTTTTTTCGATAGGCTAAAGTTGAAATGTCTGACATTTTTTCAATTAAGTCTCGCCAATTTTTTTTGGGTTTTGGAGGTGGGCTTAATGTTGCTTCCATAGCTGCGCCTATATAACTACAAAGATTATATTCAGCCAAAGGTTTATAACCATATTTCTGCTGAACAACTTCACCTTGGTCTGTAATACGTATTCTTCCATCAACTGTTCTCGAAGGTAAAGATTTCATTGTCGCTTGTATTGGTCCGCCCCCTCTACCGGGCGATCCTCCTCTGCCATGAAAAAAAGTTAATTGAACTTTATATTTTATAGCCAAATCTCTTAATTCTTCTTGCATTTTAAATTGGTACCAGCTGGCTGATAATTTTCCAGCATCTTTACTGGAATCTGAATAGCCAATCATCACTTCTTGTTTATTATTAATTAGTTTTCGATACCACGGTAATTTAAAAAGATTTTCCATAACTTTTTTTGCATTTTTTAAATCCTCTAATTTTTCAAAAAGTGGAACAACTCTTAATAACTTTTTTATTTTAGATTGTTTTTGCAAAAAATAGACTTCTAAAATATTAGAAGCATTTGAAGTCATAGAGATTATATAAGCACCAAGACAAGCACTTGGCTGTCTTGTTAATTCTACAAAGGTATTCCAAACTTCTTTATTTTCAGTATCTTTTATACTTGTTTTATGTATTAAAATTTTTTTTTGTTTTATTAATAATGAAAGTAAATTTACTTTTTCAATTTCGGAAAATTTTAAATAATTTTTTTTATAATTTTTTTTAATAATTTCAATTAATAATTTTATGTGTCTAGATGACTCCTGTCTTATATCAAGTTTTACAAGACTGATGCCAAAGCATTTAACTCTTCTAATTAAATCTA
Organism: Pelagilacustribacter hypolimneticus (SeqCode); assembly: GCA_965235125.1. Lineage (GTDB taxonomy): Bacteria > Pseudomonadota > Alphaproteobacteria > Pelagibacterales > Pelagibacteraceae > Pelagilacustribacter > Pelagilacustribacter hypolimneticus. Next base: position 11,717 of record CBDDXH010000030.1, read on the forward strand.
ATAAATTTGCATTTGCAATATGTTGTCCTTTATTTAAAAGCAATGAGTCTCTGACCGCTCTAAGTGGTTCTTCAATTTCATTTTTATCTTTTAATAATTTTTTTTCATCTAAAGGTTTATT
>CBDDXH010000031.1:0-11725 GCA_965235125.1 Pelagilacustribacter hypolimneticus (SeqCode)
AATAAAAAAATAAAAAATACGAAAGCTAAATTTGTTTGTAGTTTAACATTTTATTACAATAACAATAAAAAAATTACAACTATTGGAATTGTAGAGGGTAAAATTTCAGATCGCCTTTTGGGCAAAAATGGATTTGGTTATGACCCTATTTTTATTCCAAACGGTTTTTCAATAACTTTTGGGCAGATGAGTAAAAGAAAGAAGATACTTATGGATCATCGTTTTTTAGCTTTTAGAGAATTAAAACGTAAAATTAATATTCTTTAAATTTATCTTTATCAGTTTTATATATTTTTAATTGTTGAGTAACTTTTTTTTCTTTAAATTCAAATATTCCAATTTTTCCTTTTATTTTTTCTTTAATAAAAAAATCGTTTATACTTTTGATACCTTTATTTTTTTTCCACACATAGTGTATTAAACCTAAAGCATCATAAGCTAAAATGGTAATTTCATCCGGATTAACTCCAAATAAGCTAAAATAATTTTCATTATATTTTTTAAACTGTTTCATATCGACAGATGGAAAATATAAATTTTTAAATGTATTTTCTTTGAAAATATTTTCATCAAACCATTGATTAACTGTAGAAATAAGTACAGCAGTGTCATCAATATCACTGTAAGCTAGTGATGCTAGAACAGTTTTAAGACTACTGCCGAAATCGATAACAATAACTGAATCAAAATCAACCGCACCTAATGTAAAAAGTCTTTCTAAAATTTCTAATTCTTTCCTAGATTGGTCATCATCCTTTTTCTTTAAAACATTTTTTCTTGTTTCTAAATTATTTTTTCTTTGATTATAATTTGTTAATTTTTCGATTTCACCCGTAATAGTTTGTAGGTCTGGATTATATTTAAACACTTTATAGTCCTTAAGACTGATTAATTTAATTTTTTCATCTATAAATTTTTCATATTCATTTTTAGGATATAAAATTATAGTTTTCTTTCTTTTTTCTTTAATTAAAAGTTGTTCGATAGCAGCAAGTTGAGACTCCAAACTTATACCTATATTGATTAAATTGCTGGAAATTTTAGGCTCTTTATTGGATAAAGAAATAAAAATTATATCCTTATATTTTTCTATTTCATTAAAAGATGAAGATGTCATCGGACCAATAATTACTTTTGCTCCATTATTAATAATGTCCTTAATTGCTAAGTTTAATTTTTTATTGTCATCTGATCCACTATCTCTAGGGATAATTATAATTTTATCATTTCCTATTTCGTCTAGCGCTAGCTGAATTGATAATAATAAAGATTCTCCTAGATTTTTATACTCACCCGAAAACGGTGCGAGTAAACCAACCTTAAGTTTTCCATCATTTTCATTTGCTAATAGAATCGTATTAAATAATAGGAATATAGATAATAAAAATGTAGTAATGATTTTAATCATTTTTTATGAACACATTTAATTCTGGATTATATTTAGTGTCGACACCCATTGGTAATCTAGATGATATAACATTAAGATCTTTAGAGGTATTAAAAAAATCAGACATCATTTTATGTGAAGACACTCGAAGGTCTTTAAAGTTGCTTAATCATTATGAGATTAAAAAAAAATTGTTTTCTTATCATAAGTTTAATGAACAAAAAGAATTACAAAAGATTATTGAATATTTAAATGAGGGCAAGATTTTGTCTTTAATTTCTGATGCTGGCACACCAACACTTTCAGACCCAGGACTTTTGTTAGTTAAAAAATGTATTGAAAAAAAAATCCCAATTTATCCTTTGCCAGGGCCATCAGCAATAACTGCTGCCGTCTCCGTCTCAGGATTTGATGATAAGTTTATTTTTTATGGTTTTTTACCTAAGACTGAAAACGATCTCATTAAAACAATAAATAACTTAAAAGATTTAGACTTTTCTTTAGTGTTTTTTATTCCAGCAATTAAAATTAATTTTTATTTAAAATTTTTTAAAGAATATTTTTTTGGTAGAGACATTCTTATCGCTAGGGAAATTAGTAAAATGCATGAAACTTTTTATAGAGATAAGATAGCTGCAATTAAACCATTTAAAACGACATTAAAGGGAGAGTTGACTATTGTAATATCAAAAATTTATAATAATGATAAAATAGTTCCAAATGAAGTAATTATAAATCAAGCAAAAAAGTATCTTGATAAGTATAGTTTAAAAGATGTAGTGGAATTAATATCTAAAAAAGAAAAAATTTCAAAAAAAAAAGTTTATGAGATTTGTTTACAAATTAAAAATGATAAAAAAAATAATTAGTTTTGCTCTTCTATTTTTTATCCTAACGAATTGTGTTGGAAATAATATTAGCACTTTTGGACAAGGAGTAAGTATTGGTTTAGATCCAAGGACATTAGGCATGCAAATTGATGACACTTTGATGCAAAAAAATTTAGTTGCTAGAATGGCATTAACTGAAAAAAAATATTTTTTATTTATTCAAGTTGAAATTCTAGATGGTAGAATATTTTTAAGCGGTAAAGTAGATGAGCCAGAAGAAAAAATTAAAATTACTAAATTAGCATGGGAAACAAAAGGCGTAAGATCGGTAAACAATGCCATTACAATTAAAGGTCAATCTAATTTTAAAAGTAGTGCTCAAGACATTTTAATAACTTCACAGTTGAGAACTGCTTTAGTTTTTAACAAATTAGTTAAATCTAATAATTATACCTTAGAGACCATTAATCAAAATATTTATATTTTTGGTATTGCTAGTAAAGATGAAGAAAAAAAAGAAGTTATAGAGCAGGCAAAAAAAATTAAAAATATGAAACAAGTTATACCCGTTATTTATTTAGTCTCCGAACTTAGTAGAAATAAAAGTTAATTTTTATAATTAATTACCTCAGAAGAATAAGCGGCAATAGAAGCTAGATTTAAAATATCAGCGGTAGAAGATCTTAAAGGTGCAATCTCGATGGGAAGATTTAAACCTATTAATAACGGGCCAATTAATTTTGCTCCACCAAATGTTTTCATTAGTTTCACAGATATAGATGCACTATGAAGTGCAGGCATGATTAAAACATTTGCGTTACCAACAATTTTTGAGAAAGGGTAAGTTTCTTTGTATTCAGGATTTAAAGCTACATCAGGCTGCATTTCCCCGTCATAATCAAAATCTATTTTTTTAGTTTTCATTAATTCCATGGCTTCTCTTACATGTTTTGTTCTCTCTGTTGCAGGTTTACCAAAAGTTGAATGAGACAGGAAAGCAACTTTAGGTTCAAAACCTAATAATCTCGCTACTCTAGCACTTGAAATTGCTATTTGGGTAAGTTGTTCTGCTGTTGGGTTGTCATGAACATTGGTGTCAGATACAAAAACAGTTTTTCCTCTTGAAACTAACATTGTTAGACCAAATATTATTTCTCCTGGTCTAGCATCAACTACTTTGTTTAATTTTTCCATTGTTGCCGCATGGTGCCTAGTAGCACCGGTAACCATAGCATCAGCATCCCCGCAGGCTACCATACATGAGCCCCACGTTACTCTGTCATTTCTAACTAAATAATCACACTCTCTTTCCAGCATCCCGCTTCTCTGAAGTTTTTCGTATAAGTACTTTGTATATTTTTCTCTTTTTTGATTGTCTTTTGAGCTAATAATTTCAATGTCAAAATTTTCATCTAAACCAATATTTTTTAATTGTTCTTTAACTTTTTCTTCTTTTCCAATTAAAATAGGTATTCCTAATTTACTATTTTTAAACGCAACAGCTGCCTTTAAAATATTAGAATCTTCCCCTTCTGCAAATACGACTCTTTTTTGAGATTTTTTAATTTGAGCATTTATACTTTGCATAATATTCATTGAAGGATCTAATCTTCTAGATAATTCCTCTTTATATTTTTCTAAATTATTAATTTTTTTTCTAGCAACCCCTGTCTTCATCGCAGCTTCCGCAACTGCTGCTGGAATTACGCTGATTAGTCTTGGATCAAACGTTGAAGGAATTATATATTCTTTTCCATATCTTGGTCTTTCTCCACCATAAGCAGCAATAACTTCATCTGGAACTTCTTCTCTAGCTAATTTAGCAATAGCCTTTGCAGCGGCCATTTTCATTTCTTCATTAATTTCTTTTGCTCTAACATCAAGTGCGCCTCTAAAAATATATGGAAAACCGATAAGGTTATTAACTTGATTAGGGTAATCAGATCTTCCCGTTGCAACAATAGCATCTGACCTGACCTCATCTATTAATTCTGGTTTAATTTCAGGATCTGGGTTAGCGCACGCAAAAATAATAGGATTCTTGTTCATTGATTTAATCATGTCTTTTGTGACCACATCTTTTGCAGACAAGCCTAAAAAAACATCAGCACCATTCATGGCTTCCGCAAGTGTTCTTAACTTAGTTTCAACAGCATGAGCAGATTTAAATTGATTAACTTTTTCTCTACCTTTGTATATTATTCCCGTTTTATCACACATAATAACATTTTCATTTTTTGCACCAGAAAGTTTAAATAAATTTGCACAAGCAATTGCAGAGGCACCCGCTCCATTAATAACAATTTTTATCTCGTTAATTTTTTTTTTAGAAATATCCAAAGCGTTAATAAGCGCTGCGGTTGTTATGATTGCTGTACCATGCTGATCGTCATGAAAAACTGGAATATCTAATAATTCTTTCAGTTTTTGTTCAATGATGAAACAATCTGGTGCAGCAATATCTTCCAAGTTAATTCCACCAAAAGTATTTGCTATATTTTTTATAGTATTAATAATTTCATTTGAATCCGAGCTATCAACCTCAATATCTATGGAGTCTATATCTGCAAATCTTTTAAACAAAACTGATTTGCCTTCCATTACAGGTTTTGATGCTAATGCGCCTAGATTTCCAAGACCTAAAATTGCAGAGCCGTTGCTAATTACTGCAACTAAGTTTCCTTTACTAGTATAGTCATATGCTGTCTCTGGATTTTTTGCGATTTCTTTGACTGGAACCGCTACGCCTGGTGAATAAGCTAGAGACAAGTCTCTTTTTGTTATTAAAGGTTTTGAAGAATTTATCTCAATTTTGCCAGACTTACCCTGTGTATGGAAGTCTAATGCCTCTTTATCTGAGTAATGATCAATTTTAGATTTTTTTGTCATAAAAATTTAGTATGTAATATAAAAAAGGCAAAATCATCACTAATTTAATTTTTTATATTAAAAATATATGAACTTATTAGCCTCTACTTCTGTTTTTAGCTTTTACACTTTAGTAAGCCGACTACTAGGTTACGTAAGAGATATACTGATAGCTTTTTTTTTAGGAGCATCAATCTATGCCGATGCTTTTTTCGTTGCTTTCAGATTACCTAATGTTTTTAGAAGATTATTTGCTGAGGGAGTTTTTAATGCTGCTTTTATTCCAAGTTATCTAGAAGCAAAATTAAATAATGAAACTGAAGGAAAAAAATTTGCAGATAATATTCTGAATTTATTAGTAATAGTTTTATTGGTTATAATTTTTTTAGTAGAAATTTTTACACCAACTATCGTTTATCTTATAGCGCCAGGGTTTATTGAAGATAGAGGTAAATTTGATTTAGCAGTAGAGCTTACAAGAATAACTTTTCCTTTTTTATTTTTTGTAAGTTTATCTTCTTTTTTTTCAGGAATACTAAATACAAATAATAAATTTGCTGCCGCCGCCGCGGCACCCATAATATTAAATATTTTTTTAATTTTAAGTTTAATTATTTCTTATTTTTTTGGTTTAAATTTTGAAGTCAATTTATCTTATGCCGTATCTTTAGCAGGTTTATTCCAGCTTATATTTTTAATTTTTTTTACAAAAAATTATTATAAACCATCAATTAATTTTAAAATTATAATCAACTCAAAAATAAAATTTTTTCTAAAAAAATTATTACCAAGTATTTTTTCCTCAGGAGTTACTCAAATTAATATTTTTATTGGCACTATTATTGCTTCATTTGAAACAGGAGCCGTTTCCTATTTATATTATGCTGACAGGATTTATCAAATAAACCTAGCAATAGCAGGGATCGCAATTGGAACTGTTGCACTTCCTGAATTATCAAAAAATATAAAAATAGGAAATATCAGCGATGCTATGCGTATTCAAAATAAATCTTTAGAACTATGTTTGCTTCTCTCATTACCCGCGTGCTTTGGATTAGTAATAGCTTCAGAAGAAATATCTGGTGCACTTTTTGGTTATGGCTCGTTCAGTGAGGAAAATGTTGTTTTAACAGCTAAAGCTTTGAAATATTTTGGATTTGGAGTTCCTTCATTTGCTTTAATTAAATTACTTTCAAACTTTTTATTCGCAAGAGATAATACAAAGGTTCCATTTTATATTTCAACATTTATTGTTTTTTTAAATATTATAATATCTATTTCTTATTTTAAAGAAATTGGCTTTGTCATTATTCCAATTGCTACATCGTTATCTACATGGATTGGAGTTATAATTTATATAATCTTATTAATTAAATATAAGTATTTTAGTTTTGAATCAGCTTTCTTTATTAATCTAATAAAAATAGGCATTTCTTTAGTAATTATGGTTACAGCTCTTTATTTTTCTATAAACTTTTTTGAGGATAAACTTATTTATAGTAATTATTACAAATCAATTTATCTTATAATGATTATAAGTTTATGTGCTGGAATCTATTTAATTTTAACACGCTTTTTAGGAGTACTTAATATAAAAAATTTTAAAATAAATTAAAAAATGAATAAAAAAAAATTAGTTTTTTCTGGCGTGCAACCTACTGGAAATTTGCATTTAGGTAATTATTTAGGAGCTTTAAAAAATTTTGTGAATCTTCAAAGTAAGGAAGAATGTATTTACTGCGTGGTTGATTTGCACGCTATTACAGTTTTTCAAGATCCTAAAGAATTAAAAAATAATATTTTAGAGACTGTAGCAGGTTTTTTGGCCGCTGGACTTGATCATAAAAAAAGTATTATTTTTAATCAGTCTTCTGTAAGTGGTCATGCCGAACTTGCTTGGATTTTAAATTGTGTTTCTCGGGTTGGTTGGCTTAATAGAATGACTCAATTTAAAGATAAAGTAGGAAAAGATAAAGAGAAAGCAAGTGTAGGTCTCTACATATATCCAAATTTAATGGCAGCAGATATTTTATTATATAAATCAACTCATGTGCCAGTTGGAGCCGATCAGAAACAACACTTAGAATTATGTAGAGATATTGCTCAAAAATTTAATAGTGATTTTAAGATAGATTTTTTTCCCATACCAGAACCTTTAATACAGGAAAATATTTCTCGGATTATGAGCTTAAGAGACGGAACTAAGAAGATGAGTAAATCTGATGAATCAAATTATTCAAGAATTGATTTAAAAGATTCTGCTGATGAGATTATAAAAAAAGTTAAAAAAGCAAAATCAGATACATTTTCAATACCGGAAAGCATTAAAGCACTAACAGAGAAACCCGAGGCATTGAATTTGATCACTATCTACTCAAGTATGACCAACCGGTCATTAGATCAAACTCTTAATGAAGTTAAAGGAAAGGAATATTCGTATTTAAAAAATAAATTATCAGAAGTTTTAGTTGAAGTCATCTGCCCTATTGGTAAAGAAATTAAAAAATTATTAGAAGACAAAAGTTTTTTAGAAAAGATTTTAAAACAGGGCACTGAAAAAGCTATAGCTATAGCCGAAAGCAACCTTAAAGAAATTAAAAATATTGTAGGTTTTTTTTAAATAAAAGTGCTATAAATTGCCATGATTCGAACTGAACCAACTCCGAATCCTGATTCGCTAAAGTTTCTATCAGAAAGAATTATTTCCGAATCTGGAACTGAAGAGTTTCAAAAAAAAGATTTAGGTAAAATCAAAAACGATTTCGTAAAGAATTTACTTAATTTAAAAGGAGTAGAGTTAATTCTTCTTTCCGATAATTTTTTATCTGTAAAAAAAACAAAAGAGGTTTCTTGGGATGTTTTAAAACCAACTGTTATTTCACATATAAATGATTATTTTCAAACTAATGACAAACCTATTCTTACCAAAAAAATTAAGAAGCAAGATAAAGATTTAGGTATTAACGATATTGAAGAGAGAATATTGAAAGTTCTAGACACTAAAATAAGACCAGCAGTAGCTAAAGATGGTGGGGATATTAAATTTAAATCTTTCAAGGATGGTGTTGTTCAAGTTGAGTTGCAAGGTAGTTGTTCAGGGTGTCCAAGTTCGCTTATGACATTAAAGCAAGGCGTGCAAAATTTATTGTGTCATTACGTTGAAGAAGTAAAATCAGTAGAAGCGATTTAATTTAACATGACAAAAGCATTAAGCTATAGGCAAAAATTAATTGAATTAGCAAGTATTTATAAAATTGCAGAAGTCTCTGATAAAAGTAAAAAATTTACTACTTATGAAATAGAATTAGAACTTTTAAAAAATAATGTTCCTATACCCTCGAGGCGAGGATATATTTCTCACATAATAATCAATGAAATTTATGAACCTACCTCTAATTTCTTAAAAAAAATCTTACCAATTAATATCAATTTAGACAAAAATATAAAAAAAATATTTGATGTAATTAATAATATTTTAATATTTATATTTTCTAGTATTTCTAATTTTTTTAAAACGCTTACTAAAATTATCGTTGAGGGCTTAAATAATGTTTACTATTTTAAGGTTAATGAAGAAATTATTAATAAATTTATCTTAAGAAGTGTATACGCATCATTTCTACTGTTGTTTGTTTTTGGTGGTTTCTATTTAAAAGAATATATTTCTACCCTAGATTCTTTTAAAATTTCGTTAGAAATAAAATCTGATAGAAATAATGATAAAAATTTTGATATCTCTAAAGATTCTAGAAAGCAGTTACCAGACAAAATAGTTAAAAAACCTGAAGAAAATAAAGAAAAGGATACATTAAATAAACTTGAAGACGATTATAAATTGAATGTGTTAACCGTATTAAATTTATTTGAAGATTATGATTATAATTTAGACTTTGTAAGAGACTCTAAGCTTGTTAAACCTATATATTTTACAAGATTACCAAATGATTTAGACACAATTAAAGGTGCTAAAAAAAAGAAAGAAACCTTTTTACAGATTATTTTGCCTTTAGTTGTTGCTGAGAATTCAAAAATTGAAAAAGATAGAAAATACTTATTTGAAATATTGAAACAGAATAAATTAAAAGAAAATCGAGACTGGCTAAACAAAAAGTACTTAGAGTATAAAGCATCTCAAGCAAATATTAATGAATTAATAGAAAAGATGGATGTTGTTCCAGTCTCCATTGCTCTTGCTCAGGCAGCAAAAGAAAGTGGATGGGGCACTTCCAGATTTGCTTTAGAAGGAAATGCTATATATGGACAGTGGACTTGGAAGGGAGATGGTATTGAGCCTCTTTATAAAAATGATGATGAAAATCATCAAGTTCTTAAGTTTCCTATATTACGTGCTTCAGTTAAAGCTTATATTACTAATTTGAATATTCACTCTGGCTATAAAAATTTTCGAGAAAAAAGAGCTGAATTAAGAATTCAAAATAAATTATTGAATGGCGCAGACCTTGTTCATACACTTGAAAATTATGCTGAAACAGGAAAAGAATATACAAAAATATTGCTTCAAATTATTGAGCAAAATGATTTAGATGAACTTGAAACCGTAACGATAGATGATCTAAAAGAGAAAAAAGATTTAAAAATTTAGTTTTTAATATCAGCTATTGTAAATTGCATACCTAACCACCTCCAAGACCCATCACTTTCTTTAAGTGAACAATTCACTCTTCCTCTTTCTGTCGTAAATTTACCAATAAGTTTAATTCTAATTTTGTTATTATCTAAAAATTCAAGTTGAGATGTTCTCCACTCGTCCAATTCATTTGAAAAGCAGTTTAATGATTTTATATTTTTTAAGTCTTCAAAAAATTCAACAACAACCTTTGGCGGGTTATTTGCATCTTGAAGATATCTTTCTTCCGGTATTATGGATTTATATTTTAATGGAATAGTTTTAAGTATTGTTTCAAATCTTTCAATTTTTCCATAGTTTTCATTGATAGGAAATCTTGGTAATTCGTAGAAGTCTTTTGTTTCATCAACTACACCTGAATGTTGACCAAATGCATATTTAAATCCTAAATTTTTAACAATAGTTTTTAAATTATTACTGTACTCACCAAATGGATATGAAAAAAAAGATGAATTATACCCTATATTATTTTTATAGTCAGCTGTTGCTCTATTTATATCGTTCATAATTTCATCATTTTTCATATCGACTAAATATTCATGTGAGTAGCCATGATTCCCTATATGAACAAATTGTTCTTTAGCAATTTCTTTAATTTGATCCCAGTTCATATAACCGCGCGTTCCAACTTCACGGGTATTTATAAAAATTATAAAAGGAATTTCTTCTTTTTTTAATATTGGCCAAGCATGATCATAAAATGATTTAAAACCATCATCCACAGTTATTAAAATCTTTTTTGTATTTTTTTCGTTTAAAAGATTGTTGTCAAAATCATTTGGATTTACAAATTTAAATTGGTTTTTTTTTATTAAATTTATCTGTTCAACAAAATCAGCTAGTTTTATATTTGTAGAAGGATATTTATTTTCATTAAAACGATGATACATAAGGACAATAATCCCTTTATCCTCTATATTATCAGACATAGATAATAGTTGGCTTGGAATCAACAAGAACAATAAGACAATGATCAAGGATTTTTTAATAATTAGTTGCACAGGTCAAAATGATTTGATTGCATTAAAAATTAATAATAAGTTTTTTTTAAAAAAATTACAAACTAATATTATTAAGTATGAAGCTTTATCAATAGTTATTTTAGATTTTATTAAAAAACATAAAGTTAAAATAGATCAAAAGTTTTCAATTATAGTAAATCTTGGTCCTGGTAGTTTTTCGGGAATTAGAATTGCTCTGGCTGCTGCTAAAGGTATTCAGTTAGTAAAAAAATTGAATCTGTATGGTTACAATGATTTTATATTAAATGCGGCTCCTTATCTTAAAAATAATAATATTGTTTCTATAATTAAAACAAATAATTTTTATTATTTTTCAGAGAGAAAAATTGGCAAAAATTATAATTTTGCATCACCTAAAAAATTAGAATTTAGTAATTTGAAGAAAAAAAATTGTTTGATTGTTATTTCAAAAGAAATAAAAGATGATAATTTTATTAATTATGCAGATAATAAAAAAGTCTTTATTTCTAAATTTAACCTTAAAAATGTAGATATATTAATAGAAAATAATTTGTTGGAAAATAAATTGATTAAACCACTATATTTAAGCTAAGTTACAATTATATATATTATATGAATAGTATTGAAGAAAAATGTAAAATAAAAGGCGTTAGACTTACTGATCAAAGAAAAATAATTGCCGAAGTTATGTCTAATTCCATTAATCATCCCGATGTAGATGAGCTACATAAAAAGGTTAACCAAATTGATAAAAAAATAAGTATTGCTACTGTTTACAGAACTGTAAAATTATTTGAGGAGTCAGGAATTTTAGAAAAACATGATTTTAAAGGTGGTAAAGCCAGATATGAACAATCACCAGACGAACATCATGATCACTTAATAGATATAAACAGTGGAGAAATTATTGAGTTTGTAGATAAAGATATAGAAATTTTACAAAATAAAGTTGCTCAAAGACTAGGTTATAAATTAGTTGACCACAAATTAGAACTCTATGGTTCTAAAA
>CBDDXH010000032.1:0-11608 GCA_965235125.1 Pelagilacustribacter hypolimneticus (SeqCode)
TTTTTTACTTTAGCTTCATCCAGGGTTTTAATAGGTGATTTAGCATTACAGGATGAAGACCTAAAAGTTGAGAAATCCTTTTTACCTTTTAATAAGTTTGTAGCTTTTTTCATCAATTTTAAATTTAAATTAGTTTTTATATGCCATGCTCGATTAAATTCTAATGAAGATGGGGCTATACGATTGATTATTAAATACTTATATTCTCTTTTTTTTGCACTAAATCTCGCATGAAAATCTAATTTTTTTTCAATAATTTTTAAAATAGATATCTTTTTTTTATTTAAAAAAAAATTAACTGAATTTAGGAAAGAATATTTATTATTTATTTTAGATTTTAGACTAAAATTAGCTGATTGACCTTCGGCATGGACGCCTGCGTCTGTTCTTCCGGAACCATAAAGTATAATTTTTTCTTTTAAAATTTTAGTTAAAATTTTTTCAATCGTTTGTTGAATTGAATGTCCATTTTTTTGTTTTTGCCAGCCCACAAAATTAGTTCCATCATATTCAATTATAATTTGATAGTTAAACATTACTTAACTATGTCGCCTACTTGAATTTTTGTTCCTAGTAAAAAATCTTTTAGTAATAATTTATTTTTTCCTTCTCTTTGGATTTCTATTATTTTTATCGATTTATCATTACATGCTATTGTGAAGTTATCATCCAAAATAGTTCCAGGAAGTCCTTTTTTTTCAAATATCGATGCTTTCCATATTTTATATCTTACTTTTTTGTATTCAAACCACGCTCCAGGATCTGGATTTAAACCATTAATTTTGCCAATAATTTCTTTGGCATTTACTTGCCAATCTATTTTACCTTCATTTTTTTTAATTTTTTTTGCATAAGTAGCAAGATTATGTTCTTGATCAATAAATTTTACTTTATCCTCAAATATATTATCTAGAACTTCTATAATATTTTTGGAACCTATTTTTGATAATTTTTCTGAAATTTCACCACTTGTGTCTGAGGGGCTAATATTTAACTTAATTTTTTTCATGACTGGGCCTGAATCTAGTTCCTCAATAATTTTCATGATACTTATGCCTGTTTCCTTATCTAAGTTCATAATAGCTCTTTGAATAGGGGCTGCCCCACGCCAGCTAGGAAGCAAAGAAGCATGAATATTTATAAAACCTTTTTTAGGTATCTCTAGAAATTTTTTTGGTATTAGCTGTCCGTAAGCAACTACAACAACAATATCTGGTTTCTGATCTATAAAAAAATTAAATTCTTCAGTAGTGTTTAAATTATTAGGGCTTCGTATAGTTAAATTTAAATGTTCAGCACTTTTTTGTATTGGTGATGAATTTAATTTATGACCTCTTTTAGATTGTTTTGAAGGTTGGGTATAAACGCAAGAAATTTTATATGAAGATTTTGCTAACGCCTCTAATGTTGGAACTGAGAACTTGGGTGTTCCCATAAAAATAATTTTATGTGGCATTAGTTTAATTAATTTAAACTACTATTCTTTCTAATACTTTTTTTTGTTTTGAAAGTTTTTTAACAATAAAATTTTTTTTCAGTTTTGATAAATAATCAATAAATAAAATTCCCTCTAAATGATCCATTTCGTGTTGAATACAAGTTGCTAAAAGTCCTTCCGCTTTTAATTCTTTTTTTTGACCATTATAATCTAGATAAGTAATATGGCACTGATCAGGTCTATCTATTTCAGCAAACTGTCCGGGTACAGATAAACACCCTTCCTCATAGGTCGAAATGTTCTTTGATTTTATAATTATTTTAGGATTAACAAAGTATAGTGGCGTTTTTTTTTCTTCTCTTGATAAATCAATTACAATTACTCTTTTGGGCACCCCAACTTGTATAGCCGCTAGACCGATTCCTGGAGCTACGTACATTGTTTCAAGCATATCATCCATTAACTCTCTTATTGTATCATCAACTTTTGTAACTTCGTGAGATACTTGTCTCAAAAAAGGATCGGGCTCAGTTAAAATTTTTCTAATTTTCATTAATCACAAGTATATTAGATTTTGCCTCTTTCAGGTAGTGCTGTGGTCAAAATTTTATTTCTAATTTTTTTTAAACCTGACTTTATTGATAAATGATTAACAAAATAAATAGTTTGATCATTTAAATCTAAAATTTCATCTTGGCCTATCAGTTCTACTATTTTTAGTAAAAGCAACCCAATTTCATTATTTTTAACTAGATTTAATAATTCTATTGAAGGAGTATTATTTTTTATATTTTCTTTATCAATAAGTTCAACAGGAATTGTAATTTCATCGCTTTCTAAGCTCTCAAAAAGAATAGTGTCTTTTATAGAAATTTTATATTCTTTATTTTTTTTAATTTTTTTAGAAATACTCTCAATTTCTTTTTCCACCTGTTTTTTGGAAATATTTTTCTCTGTATAAAAAGTTAAGATCCCTGAGGTATGATAATTATCATTGTTATAATTAATTCTTTTAAGTTCAGTCTCCTTCTTATAAATAATATTTTCAGATACTAATTGCCTATAAGCCAAAGGTATTTTATTTTGGTCCAAAGATTTAAGTTCTTTATCTACATATTCTCTCGATATGTTAGATAGCTTATCTTTTTTTAACAAATCATTTAATAAAAAAATATATTTAAGTTTTGCCTCGGTATTGTCTGATAATAAAATTTTTTGATATATTAAAGCTCTAGCACTTATAACATCAAGAGTTGGATAAACTTCTTCAACATTTAATAAATCACTTAAGTTAAATTTTATATTTTTATAAATTGTAAAAATATATGAAACTGGCAAAGAACCATCATTAACGGCAAATTCTAATTGCTTAAGTTGTTCTTTATCTTCAAAATTATCAATTTTAAATAAATTTGCAGCTGTTAAGTATTGCCATATTTTTTTATTTGTATTTGCTTTTGGAGTGTAAACAAAATCTGGAATAGTTATTGATGATAAATAAAAATTTAGTAGGTTGGTATCATCAATTTTATTATCTAACTTATTAGTTAAATCTAATAGATAATCAATTTTTTTATCAAAAAAATTATTTGATAAATTTTGCTCTCTTAATATATCAAGAGTAAGTTGTGCTTCTGTTTTTTTGTCATTTTGAATGAGACAAATAATTTTAAATTGCTCTAAGTATGAATCTTTTACATCTTTATTTATAAGAAAAATATTTTGGCAAGCCTCTTTTAAATTACCTTTTACGATATTTTCATCTACTAAATATTTAATAACTTTTTGCTTATTTGGAAATTCACTATTTTTATTTAAAAAAATTGCTATAAGGTCATCTTTGTTATTTTTAATAAGCCAATTAAATTTATAATTTATAAATTCTTCATCGGTCATGTTTTGATTTGGTAATTTAGCAATAGTAAATAAAGTATTAATAAATATTTCCTCTGCAAAAGAAGAAAGTTTAATATTATTGATTCTATCTAATGTCTCCTTAACTTTTTTTCCGTCAGAATTAACCCACATATCTAAGGTTAAATTATTTTGATCTGGATCAAATATCCCGTAAACCAAATTATTACTAATACTTAAAGAATTAGAATCGATATCAATTTCTTTTGCTGGCTGAGAGTTAATTTTTATTTTTGACTCGGGTTGTTCTGGAATAACTGTTAATGATTTATTTGTATTTGTATCTATTTTTAAATTTTCTTTTTTCCAGATATCAACGCTATCTTCTGAAAAAAGTGGTGTAAAAAAAATAAATAAAATTAACGAAAGAAAAATATTTTTATTTAAGTTTAATAATTTCATTAGTTATATTTTTTTTAATTTCTTGTTTTGGAGATGAAAAATTAAATTTACTTAATAAAAATAAGACTAATAAAAAAACTACAAAATATAAAAAAAAAATAAATTTTTTTTTTTTAGCCGAAGGTCTTGAGTTAATGCTAATATTATTATTAAATTGCATAGTATTTAAATATATTTAAACTGAATAAATAAGACAAATTTATGATAAATCAAATTATAAATTAGGAAATTATTTGAAAAAAAACCTTACTTTGACTGGAATGATGGGCGTTGGAAAGACAACCATTGGAAAGGCTCTCTCAAAACACTTTTCGATGGAATTCATTGATATAGATAAGATCATAGAAAAAAAACTTAAACTAACTATTGAAGAAATTTTTGAACAAATGGGCGAGGTTTTTTTTAGAAAATTAGAAGAAGAAATTACACTCCAAGAAATTGAAAAAAATAATAGAGTTATATCTTTAGGGGGTGGTGCTTTTATGAATAAACAAATTAGAGACTTCGTTATTTCAAATACAATAAGTTTTTGGCTTAATTTAAATACAAATCTGCTTGCTATAAGACTTAGGAATTCAAAAAAAAGACCATTATTAATCAATAAAGATATCAAATTAACTTTAGAAAAAATTTATAACGAAAGAAAGAATACTTACTCGCTTGCTAATCATATGATTGATTGCGATAATTTAAATGTTGATTTAGTTGTCAAGAAAATAATTAAAATTTATGAAAATAAATAAACTAAAAGTAAAAAATTTAAATTCAAACTACTCTGTAATTATAGGCATAAATATTTTAAATCAAATTTCTAGCCAAATTAAAGAAATATGTCCTGATGCTCAAAAAATTGCTTTAGTGGTAGACAAAAATGTTCCAACAAAATTTAAAGTTAAACTTAAAAATTATTTAAAAAAATATAAACTCTATATTTTTGAATACACTGTAAATGAAAAATTCAAATCATTAATAAATGTAAATAAACTTGTTGAAAAATGTCTTGCTAACAACTTTAACCGCAACGATATTTTAGTATCTTTAGGTGGTGGTATTTTGGGGGATTATAGTGCTTTTGCTGCAAGCATAATAAAACGTGGAATAAATTTCATAAATATTCCAACTACATTATTGGCTCAGGTAGACTCTTCAATTGGTGGAAAAACTGGCGTTAATTCTCCGCGAGGTAAAAATTTAATTGGATCTTTTTACCAGCCTAAATTAGTTTTTTCCGATATTGAACTTTTAAAAAGCTTGCCTCATAGAGAATTAGTTTGCGGGTTTGCTGAAATTTTAAAACACTCCTTAATTTTAAAAAGTAATTTTTTTAATTGGCTAAAAAATAATTCCTATGCATTATTAAAAAATAGAAATCCAAATTTATTAAAAAAAGCAATAATTGAAAGTTGTAAGATTAAACTTCACTTTGTGAATAAGGATATTTATGAAAAAAATATTAGAATGATACTAAATTTTGGTCATACTTTTGCACATGCAATCGAAGCACAAAATAAATATTCGAAAAGAATTAATCATGGAGAAGCTGTAATTATGGGCATGATGATGGCAACTAAACTCTCCTATCTAAAAAAAAAATGCAATTTAAATACACTTAAAGAATTAGAAAATATTTATAATTCTAATAATTTAAAATATGACATAAAAAAATTTTTTAAAAAAAGTGAGTATAAAAAAATAGCTAACTATATGACCGCCGATAAAAAAAATAACGATAAAAAAATTAATTTTATTTTATTAAAAAAAATTGGTCAAACAACTAAACCAAATGAATATAAAATTTCGATTTCTGAGCTAAAAAAAGTATTTAATAAAATTATTTAATTGTTATTTCTAGAGCATGAATTTTAGTTTTCAACTCTTCAGAAAGAATAGTCATTATTTCTCTTTGTGCTTTAATTCTTTCTAACGATTTTAAATAATCAGATTCGATTTCAATTTTTAAATGGTATTTGTCGACGTCAAATGATTTATGTTTTGTATGTAGACTGCTATTATCAATAATTAAAATACTTTTAATTTTTATATTTTTTTTTATTTTATCTTCTACATGCTTAAAAAAACTATTCATATACCCTTAATTTACTATATAAATACTTTTTTAATATGAAAATTATTTGTGATTGGGAAAATTGTGACCAGCCTGGAAACTATAGAGCTCCTGTAGAAAAAGATAATAGTAAAAATTATAGATTACTCTGTTTGGAACACATAAAGCTTTTCAATAAAAAGTGGAATTATTTTTTTGATATGACCGATCAGCAAATCGAATATTTTATTAAATCAGATTTAACTTGGCATAAATCAACTAAAAGTTTCAGCTCCTCAGAAAATTTTTTTAATATTCTTTGGAATAATGCTTTAGAAGATAAATTAAATATTTTTAAATCTACAGGTTTTAAAGAATATACAAAAACTAACTTGACTAGCACAGACCGAGATGCGTTAGCAGTTATGGAGTTAAAATATGACAGTAAATGGGAAGAAATTCAAAAACAATTTAAAACTCTTGTTAAAAAATACCATCCTGATAAAAACCTTGGCAGTAGAAAATTTGAAGATAAGCTTAAAAAAATTACCTTAGCTTATAGTCAGCTAAAAATGACAATGAGGAAAAAATAGTGACAACTTTAACAGCTTTTAAAAAACCAGATATTAAAATTTCAGTTAGACAAAATTTTGGTATTGACAGTGAGATGGAGGTCGATGGATTTTCAAAAAAAAATGAATTTGTTCCTAAAATTGATCACGATTATAAATTCGATAGAGATACAACTTTAGCTGTACTATCTGGATTTGCATTTAATAAAAGAGTTCTAATTCAAGGCTATCATGGGACGGGAAAATCCACTCATATAGAACAAGTTGCAGCAAGATTAAACTGGGCTTGTGTGAGAGTTAATTTGGATAGTCATGTGAGTAGGATAGATCTTATTGGAAAAGATGCGATTGTTATTAAAGACGGTAAACAGGTAACTGAATTTAAGGAAGGAATTTTGCCTTGGTCTATACAAAATCCAGTTGCATTAGTTTTTGATGAATATGATGCAGGTAGACCAGATGTAATGTTTGTTATTCAAAGAATTCTTGAAAGCGATGGAAATTTTACTTTACTAGATAAAAATAAAGTTATTTCTCAACACGATTATTTTAGAATGTTTGCAACAACAAATACTATAGGTCTTGGTGATACAACTGGACTTTATCACGGGACGCAACAAATCAATCAAGGCCAGATGGATAGATGGAATATCGTAACTACCCTTAACTATTTACCTTTTGAAAAAGAATTAGAGATCATTTTAGCAAAAAATAAATCTTATGGTTCTAAAGAAGGAAAAGAGAAAATTTCTAACATGATTAAAGTTGCAGATCTGACAAGAAAAGGATTCATGAATGGAGATATATCTACTGTGATGAGCCCAAGAACAGTCTTACATTGGGCGGAGAATACAAAAATATTTAATGATCATGGATATGCTTTTAGATTAACATTTTTAAATAAATGTGATGATATAGAAAAAAAAATCATTTCTGAGTATTACCAAAGATGTTTTGGTGAAGATCTTCCCGAATCATCAATTAATGTAACTATTTCCTAAATGGAAAAAAAGACAGAGATATTAGAAAACTTTAAAAAAGCAATTGCCTCAACTGTTAAATCAATCATTGGTGATCAGAGTGTTGAAGTAATATTTGGTAGTGAAACAAAAAAAAAGAATAATAAAACTATAAATCTTCCAAGTCTAAAAAATATTAATAACATTGGTGATTATATAAAAACTAGAGCTTTAGCTGACTCCGAAGCTTTAAAGATAAAATGCTCGGATTTCAATATTTATAATAGCTTTGAGCCTCAGGGAAAAATATCCAAATTATTATATGCCATAGCTGAAAAAATTAGATATGAAAATATTGGTTCTTCATACTTTAAAGGTATGAAGGAAAATTTAAACTATTTATATGAATATAAAAACAAAACAAAAGTTGAATATAAAAATAATGATTATGAATTTTTAGATGCATTTGAATATTATCTAAGAAGTAATATTTTTAAATCTAATAAAAATAAAGAGTTAGAAAATAAGTATAAGAAATATAAAAAAAAACTAGATACTAAATTAAAAGATAAATTAAATTTATTAAATGATTCATTGCTTGATCAAAAAAAATTTAATTCTTTAATTTCAAAAATAATTTCGCAATTTAAAATAGATGAAAATGAAGAGTCTGAGCAAAACCAAGATAATCAAAAAAAGAATGAAAATTTAAAGAATAAATCAAAAGATGAAAGCACTGGAAACTCAAAAGATAGTGACAATAATGAAATGTCTATAGATGCTAATTTGCCTGATGTAGATCAACTATCATCTGAAATCGATAAAGATAATGAAGCCAGTGAAGATGAAAATTCTCTAAATACACCTAGAAGCAGAAAAAAAATAAATAAAAATTTTGGGGATACTAAATATAAGTTTTATACTCAAGAATTTGATGAGGTTATATCTGCTGAAAAGTTAGAAAGTAATGAAGAACTATTAAGACTAAGACAGAATTTAGATCAGCAATTATTAAGTTTAAAAAATTTTATTTCTAAATTAGCCAATAAATTACAAAGAAAATTATTAGCAAAACAAAATCGCTCTTGGGAGTTTGATTTAGAAGAAGGTTCATTAGATGCTTCCAAATTGACTAGAGTTATTATTGATCCTCTTAATTCACTTTCTTTTAAAAAAGAAAAAGATATTCAATTTAAGGACACGTTAGTAACTATTTTAATTGACAACTCGGGATCCATGCGCGGAAAACCAATTTCAGTCGCTGCTATCTGCGCTGATATTTTAGCAAGAACTCTAGAGAGATGTTCTGTAAAAGTAGAAATCTTGGGCTTTACTACTAAGCACTGGAAAGGTGGACAAAGTAGAGAAAAGTGGATGAATAATCAAAAACCATTATTTCCAGGTCGATTAAATGATCTAAGACATATTATTTATAAATCTGCAGATGCGCCTTGGCGACAATCAAAAAATAATATGGGCCTAATGCTCAAAGAAGGTCTGTTAAAAGAAAATATTGACGGCGAAGCTTTAAAGTGGGCTTACAATAAAATTTTTAAAAGAAAAGAAAAAAGAAAAATATTAATGGTTATATCTGATGGTGCACCAGTCGATGACTCTACATTGTCTACTAATCCAAGTGATTTTTTAGAAAATAATTTAAAACAAGTGGTGAAATGGATTGAGAAAAGTTCTTCTGTTGAATTACTCGCTATCGGTATTGGACATGATGTTGCAAGATACTACGATAAAGCAATCAAAATTGCTGACGTTCAAGATCTTGGCGATGTAATGATTAATAAACTAACCGATCTATTTAGCGAAGATAAAAAAACTATTCACTAAATTAATACTTTTTTACTAACTAGCTGTATTATAATTAAAAAATTGTTTTTGTATTAATATCGCGTATTTTTATTATTAGTAATCTAAATGGTATTAACATCAAAAAAACCATTAAAAGTTTTACTAATAAATCTCCAAGAGCAAGCGTTAACCAGGGCATACCAGTTCCTAAAAAAGAAATTGAAAAAAATAAAAAGGTATCAATAATTGACCCAAAAATTGATGAAATCATGGGAGCTAAAAACCACACCGTATTTCTAAACCGTTGAAAAATTTCTATATCAATTAATTGTGCAACTAAAAAAGCAATGCCTGATCCTATGGCTATTCTAATTGATATTAGATCTTGAAAATTTGTTGAGACAAATAATGTTAATAAAATACCTACAGCAAATCCAAAATACACTAATTTTCTGGCTTTTTCTTTTCCAAATCTTCTGTTTGCTAAATCTGTAATTAAAAATGTTATCGGATAAGTAAAGGCCCCATAAGTAAGTATCTCTTGTAAATTAAATTTATTTATTGGAAATTGTACTAGATAATTTGAAATAATAATGATTAGCCCCATAAAAATTGGGAGTATTAAAAATAAACTTTTATCTGATTTTAAATTATTTGACACTAAGCATTTAAGCTAATACTTAATTTTAGCTTCATGGCTTTTCTAGAAAGTTTTCTTTTTTTTACTGTTTTTAAATATTGATCAAGACCACCTTTAAAATCTACCGATCGCACTGCAGCGTTTGTAACTCTTAAAGAAATGTTTCTTTTTAATTTATCACTTTTAAAAGTAACTTTTTTTAAATTAGGCAAAAATCTTCTTTTGGTCTTATTGTTAGCATGACTAACGTTGTGACCTTTTAAAGGTGATACTCCAGTAAGCTCGCATCTTTTAGACATAAATAGAATTTGATAGCTATATAATTCCTACTTTTAAAATGGTCAAGTTATTATATCTAGATTGACAATTAAATAACCAAATAATATTACATTTAATGGACTTTTTCCTTCCTATTGCTCAAGTTCAAATTAACATACTTACAATTTTAATCTTAAGTTTTGCAGTTGGATTTTTATCAGGATTATTTGGTATCGGTGGAGGGTTTTTGATGACACCCATTTTAATATTTTTAGGCATACCCGCTACTTATGCGGTGTCTAATGTTGCAAATAATATTTTAGGGATCTCTGTCTCAGGAGCTATAACTCATTGGTATAAAAAAACTCTCGACTACCAAATGGGTTTTATGATTGTTTTAGGTGGGCTTATAGGGTCAACAGTTGGCCTAGAAATATTTAAATATTTAAGCAAATTAGGAAATATAAATATAATTATAGCATTATCTTATATTTATTTGTTAGCCATTCTTGGAACCGTTATTTTTGTTCAGGGAATTAAAGAAATAAGTGACTTAAAAAAAAAAATAATTGTAAAAAAAAAATTACATACTCATTATTGGATTCACGGCTTGCCATTTAGAATACGTTTTCACAAATCAAAATTATATGTAAGTTCTTTAACGCCAATTCTTCTTGGATTCATGGTTGGTATATTTGCGGCTATTATGGGAATTGGAGGAGCCTTTTTAATGGTTCCAGCAATGATTTATTTAATTGGAATGCCAACTAAATTTATTCCTGGGACATCTTTATTTGTAACTATATTTATTTCTGCTTTTGTAGTCTTAGGACATGCTTTGCAATTCAAATCTATAGATATCACTCTAGTTTCTTTTCTTTTAATCGGGTCAATATTTGGTTTACATCTAGGTTTAAAGATTGCTGAGAAATTAAACACTTCAGAATATAAAGCTTTGTTAGCATTATTATTAATAGTGTTTGGAATTATTATAGGTGTCGAAACATTTATCTTAAATCCGTTTAATAACATTTCATCGGAGCTGCCTTTAAGTAAATTATCTAATCTAGATCTTACTATAAAAAAACTAGCAGAAGATTTTCCTAAAGCTTATGCAATGATGTCTTTATTTTTCGTAATATTTATAGGATTTGTTTTCTCTTATATAAGAGAATTAATACATCATTTTAGATATTCTAAAAATAAAAATATTAAGAGTTAGTGCCAACGGCTTGCTGTATATTTTTAATTTTTTCTTTTTTTAAAATTTTAATTAATTCTTTTTTAATATCTCTTACAATTCCTGGACCTTTATAAACCATGCCTGTATAAAGCTGCACGGCTGTGGCTCCTGCTAAAATTTTTTCAAAAGCACTCTGGCCGCTATCGATACCCCCAACACCAATAATTGGAATTTTTCCTTTGTTTGATTTATAAAAATTTTTAATTAATTTTAATGATAGTTTTTGTAATGGCAAGCCTGATAAACCACCAGCTTCAGTTTTTTTATTATCAGATAAATGCTCTCTATGCTGGTTTGTAGTATTTGTTAATATTATTCCATCAACTTTAAATTTT
>CBDDXH010000033.1:0-11593 GCA_965235125.1 Pelagilacustribacter hypolimneticus (SeqCode)
GATTGGATGGAGGAGTGTAAAAATGGTCAAAAGAATTTCTTAAAAATGAGAGCTGATTTAGCAAAACACCCAATTGAACAAGTGGGTAAAAAGTTAAGAGCTATGATGCCTTGGATTGCCAAGAATAAATTAGTAGATCAATCTAAAAATTAAGGTCTATTTTAGTCTTAAAGTACAAAAAGAATTGGCAAGTTTATTTTTTGATTGTATTATAAGGCGATTAAATATTTTTTTTGCCGAAATATTAGATCCAAAACAAACATATGAATAATAAAAATAGAATTATAATTTTCGATACGACTATGCGAGACGGTGAGCAATCACCTGGTGCTTCTATGAGTTTAGAAGAAAAAATTCAAATCTCTAGAGTATTTGATGAACTTGGAATTGACGTTATTGAAGCTGGTTTTCCAATTGCCTCACCAGGAGATTTTGAAGCTGTAACGGAGATTAGTAAAATATTAAAAAAAGCAACTCCATGCGGCTTAGCTAGAGCAACCAAAAAAGATATCGATGCTTGTCATGAAGCATTAAGACATGCTAAAAAATTTAGAATACACACTTTCATCTCTACAAGCGCGCTTCATATGAAGCATAAACTTAATAAATCTCCAGAGGAAGTATTAGATGCCATTAAAGAAAGCGTATCTTATGCCAAAAAATTTACTGATGATGTTGAATGGTCTTGCGAAGACGGAACAAGAACAGATATGGATTATATGTGTAGATCAGTTGAACTTGCTATTAAATCAGGAGCGACTACTATAAATATTCCTGACACGGTCGGTTATTCAGTACCTTCTGAATTTAAAGTAATTATTGAAAATTTATTAAATAAAGTTCCAAATATTGATAAAGCTATTCTTTCAACCCACTGTCATAACGATCTTGGTTTAGCGGTTGCTAATTCTTTAGCTGGAGTTATGGCTGGAGCAAGACAAGTTGAATGTACAATTAATGGGATTGGTGAGCGCGCAGGAAACGCAGCACTTGAAGAAATAGTAATGGCCATTAAAACAAGAAATGATCTAATGCCATTTACGACTGGAATAAATACAAAATTAATTAGCAAGGCATCAAAAGTAGTTTCTAATGCAACAGGTTTTCCTGTTCAGTTTAATAAAGCTATCGTCGGAAAAAATGCTTTTGCGCATGAGTCGGGTATTCACCAAGACGGAATGCTTAAGAACAGACAAACTTATGAAATCATGACACCTGAAAGTGTTGGTGTTAAACAAACTTCTTTAGTTATGGGAAAACATTCTGGTCGACATGCTTTTAAAGATAAATTAAGCGATCTTGGTTATATCGGAGTTACAGATGATGTTGTTGAGTTAGCTTTTGGTAAATTTAAAATTTTAGCTGATAAAAAAAAACATGTTTATGATGAAGACATTGCTGCTTTAGTTGATGATAGTTTAATTAAAGAAGAAAATGTTATTAAATTAAAATCTTTAAGAGTTGTTGCGGGCACAGGTGAGCCTCAAACAGCCGAGATGACTCTTGAAGTCTTTGGTGAAATTAAAAAAGGTTCTGAAGTTGGAGATGGTCCAGTGGATGCAATATTTAAATGTATTAAAAAATTATATAAGCACGATATTAATTTAAAATTATACCAAGTCCATGCCGTAACTGAAGGAACAGACGCACAAGCTACGGTGAGTGTAAGAATAGAGGAAAATGGAAAATCAACAGTCGGTCAAGCAGCAAATACAGATACCCTAGTTGCCTCTGCAGAAGCTTACTTAAATGCATTAAATAAACTCATCATCAAACGTAAACGTAAAGCTCCAGACGACAGTATAAGCGTCTTAGCATAAATACATAGGATAAAAAAAATGAAAATTTTCGAAAAACTTAAATCAATGTGGTCTCAAGACATGGCTATAGACCTTGGAACGGCTAACACTTTAGTTGTAGTCAAAGGTAGAGGCGTAGTTCTGAATGAACCCTCAGTAGTTGCTGTCATTAATGAAAACGGAAAAAGAAGAGTTCTTGCTGTGGGTGATGAAGCAAAAACTATGTTGGGAAGAACGCCCGGTAATATTCAAGCTATCAGACCTTTAAGAGACGGAGTTATTGCAGATTTTATCGTAACGGAAGAGATGATCAAACACTTTATAAAAAAAGTGCACAATAAAAACACCTTTGCTAATCCTAGAATTTTAATTTGTGTTCCAACAGGTTCTACACCTGTTGAAAGAAAAGCGATTCAAGATTCAGCATTAGCAGCTGGAGCAAGAAGAGTTCAATTAATTGAAGAACCGATTGCAGCAGCTATTGGCGCGGGTTTACCTATTCAAGAAGCAACAGGTTCTATGATTGTTGATATTGGTGGCGGAACAACTGAAATTGCGGTGATGTCCTTAGGCGGAGTCGTGTTTTCAAAATCTTTGCGTGTCGCAGGAGATGCAATGGATAGTGCCATCATTAATTACATGAGAAAAAAATTTAATTTACTAATAGGTGAGTCTACTGCAGAAAAAATTAAAAAAGAAATTGGAACAGCCATGCCTACATCAAATAATATATACTTAATGAAAGGCAGAGATCTCAGATCAGGAACACCAAAAGAAATATCTTTAAGTGAAGAAGATGCATGTGAAGCTTTAATGCCAATTTTAAATCTAATACTAGGTGCGATCAAAGAAGCCTTGGAAAACACACCTCCAGAATTATCTGCCGATCTAGTTGATATGGGTTTAGTTTTAACAGGAGGTGGAGCTTTATTAAAAAATATTGATAAATTAATTGCTAAAGATACAGGTTTACCAGTCACTATTGCAGATAATCCTTTAGAGTGTGTAGCATTAGGTACAGGAAAAGCTTTAGAGAATGAAGAATTATTCTCCACAATGTTGTCAGAATATTAATTTAGATAAATAGGATCGATGTTTGATAGTAGAAATGATTTTATAATTGCCATACGATATGCTCTTTTAACTAAAGCAGCAAAACAAAAATTTTCTTTATTTTTTTTAATTATTTTTTCTATTCTAATTATTGTTCTAGAAACATTTTCAATTCCACCTGTGAGCTTTGTAAGATCCACAATAAATGATTTGTTATACCGAGTGGTTTTTATCACCTCAACACCCGGCAAAATGGCAAAGTATTTAGCATCAGAGACAAAAAATCACTTAAATCTTTATAAAGAAACTGAAATTTTAAAAGAAGAAATCGAACAATTAAAGAAAGAAAAATTAGATGCTCTTTTTTTAAAAACGGAAAATGAAAATTTAAAAGCTGTTTTTGGTCTGGACAATATTAAAACTAAAGAAGGAACGGAGAAAATTAATGCTAAAGTCTTGTTTGAACAATCAAGTCCTTATTTAAGGTCATTATTAATAAATAAAGGAACTAAACACGGGGTTAATAAAGGCATGATAGTATTTAGCAAAGATTATTTTATTGGAACTATTGTTGAAACTAACATTCTAAGTTCAAGAGTTTTATTAATTACCGATTTAAATAGCAAGATCCCAACCTTTATTCAAAACACAGATGTTAATGCTATTCTTACTGGAACAGGCGATAAAAATAATTTTCAATTAGATTATTTGCCAGATAATTTTGTACTTGAGGCTAATAAAATTATTTATACCTCTGGTAAAGATGGTTTTTTAAATCCCGGTCTACCTATTGCTGAGATTTTTTTAGATAAAAATGAAGAAATAAAAATAAGATCTTTAGCTGACCCACAACAAGCTAATTTTGTTTATTTAAAACAATGAAAAATTTAAAATAAATATGAATAAATTTAGATCTTTCAAAGAATTTTTTTTAAAATCACTTCCTGTAATTTTTTTATATTTTATTGTAATTAATGGCTTTGAAAATTTAAATGTATTTCCAAGTCTTTTTATATTTTCTTTTAATTTACAGTTAATTATTATTTATTTTTATATTTTAAAATACCCGGCCTATTTAGGACTTGGACATGTTTTTATAGCTGGACTTATTAACGATGTTATTGTTGGCTCACCCCTTGGCTCTAGTTCTTTGTCTTATTTAGTTGGTTGTTTTTTTTCTATCTATATCAGACACGCAACTTTCCATGAGACTAAAATCAGAACACAATGGATAACATTCATGCCGGTAATATTTTTTTCTAATTTAATTTATTTTATTATTATAAATAATTTTTCAAATTTATCTTTTTATTACATTGAACTTTTAAGAAATTCTTTTTTTACTTTTTTATTTTTTCCATTTTTTTACTATTTTTTTAGTCAATATCAAAAAACACTTAAGAAAGATTCATGATTAGTTTTAATTCCATAAACCTATTAAGCAAAACAAAAACGATAGGTCGGAGAATGTTTTTAGTCAATACTTTTAAGGCTGTTGTATTAATTGGGATTGTGGGACGATTAACACAACTTCAAATAATGAATTCTCGTAAATACAAATTGCTATCAGATAATAATAGATTTAGAGAAGTTAAATTTTCACCACTAAGAGGAATCATTCAAGATTATTTTGGTAATGAAATTGCCTCAAATGTAAAAATATACCAAGCTCATCTTGTGCCTGAAAATACAAAAAATATTGATGAACTTTTTTATAGATTAAAAAGTTTAATTAATTTAACAGATGAAAAAATCTTTCTGTTAAAAAAAAAAATAGCTAAACAGAGAATTTGGGAACCAGTTGTCGTCTCTGAAAATCTAACCTGGTCTGAATTTTCTAGATTAAATTTATTTCTTCATGAATTACAAGGTCTTCAGCCTGTAGTGTCAGTGTCTAGACACTACTATGATAATTCATCAGCTCATGTGGTTGGATATGTTTCTGAAATTAGTGAAAACGATCTTAAGAACAAAAAATATTTAACTAATTTAAAAGTAGCTAGGATAGCTAGTGGAAAAACAGGCCTAGAATCTTTATTAGATCAAGAGATGTTGGGTACACCAGGTTATTCGAGATATGAGGTCAATGCTTTTGGTAAAAGAGTAAAACAAATTTTAGTTAATGCTGGTTTACAAGGAAAAAATTTTAAAACAACGCTTGATTTTGATATTCAAAAAGAATCTGCTCAGGCTCTAAAAAATGTGAGCGGTGCTGTTTGCGTCATGGATATTTATAACGGAGATATAGTCAGTATGGTTTCATCTCCAAGCTTTAATCCTAATTCTTTTGTTTACGGTATGAAAGAAGAAGAGTGGCAAGGACTTCAGAATCATAGAGATAAACCCTTGATCAACAAAGCTATAACAGGGCTTTATCCTCCAGGTTCAACGATTAAAACCTTAACTGCTTTAAGCGCTTTAGAAAATGATATTATCAGCCCTAAATTACAAGTGGACTGCAAAGGTTATATTGATTTTTACGGAGAAAAATATCACTGCTGGAAAGATAAAGGTCACGGCGTCCTTGACCTAAAAGGCGCAATAAAAGAGTCATGCGATGTTTATTTTTATGAAGTATCAAGGAAACTTGGTGTAGACAGATTATCAAAAACATCAAAACAATTTGGTCTTGGTCAAAAAATTCTAAAAGGATTTGACGAAGAAAAAGCTGGTGTGGTGCCTGACACTAAATGGAAATTAAGTGAAATTGGTAAAAATTGGTATTTAGGCGAGACACTTCACGCAGGTATAGGCCAAGGTTATTACTTGAGTACACCTCTTCAACTATGTTTAATGACCGCACAAATAGCTAACGGTGGATTTAAACTTAATCCACGAATTATAATTGATGAAAAAGATCAGACAAATAGTTTACAAAAGTATTTAGATTATAAAAAAGAAAATCCAAATGATCTACTAACGGTTGATCAACAGGTTTATAATTTTAATTTAGAACCTCTTTTTAAAAATCAGGAAAATATCAACTTTATAAAAGATGCCATGTCTGCATCTTCAAATGAGCCTGGAGGAACTTCATATGGTTCAAGACATACAGATAAAAATTTTATGTTTGCAGGTAAAACCGGTTCTTCACAAATTAAAAGATATACGCAAGCGCAACGAGAAGCAGATGTTAAACAATCAGATTTAAATTACAAAGAAAGAGATCATGCTTGGTTTGTAGCTTTTGCACCTGTAAATGATCCCAAATATGCCATAAGTGTTTTAGTAGAACACGGTGGTTCTGGTGCTACTGCTGCTGCACCTGTTGCAAAAAAAGTGATTAAGAAAGTTATCGAACGTCACGAACTAAGAACTGTCATGAAGTATCAAAAATTAGGTGAGAACACTTAATGTTATACGAAAGAAGTTCTTTACATGTTCCATTTAGAATTAGAGATAAATTAGCTCAACTTGATTTTATTTTGTTTTTCTCAGTTTTATTTCTGGGTCTCATTAGTATTTTTGCACAATTTTCTTCTAATGGCGGAGAATGGTCATCTCAAGTTACAAACCATGCGATAAGATTTTTTATCTTTTTTATTCTCTTTATGGCTATTTCATTTATTAATATTAGTTATTGGAATAGATCAAGTTTAATACTATTTCTAATTTTTATTTTACTTCTTTTAGCCGTTCATTTTTTTGGTATTAAAATTAAAGGTTCAAGGCGCTGGATTAATTTATCTATATTTATACTTCAGCCCTCCGAATTAATGAAAATTGGAATTATTTTATTTCTTGCCCACTATTATCATCGAGTATCAACAGTTAATGTTAATAGGCTAAAATATTTGTTAATTCCATTAATTGCCTTATCTATTCCTTTTTTCTTAGTAGTGACCCAACCTGATCTTGGCACTGCACTTTTAATTTTATTTACCGGAGCAGTAGTTACTTGGCTTGCAGGAGTTAGGTGGAAAATATTTGCTTTTTTGTCTTTACTAGTTGCAGCTTTGGCTCCGGTACTTTTTACTTTATTAAAACCATACCAGAAAAGTAGAATTATGACTTTTTTAAATCCAGAGCTTGATCCGTTAGGTACAGGCTATCAAATCATGCAATCAAAAATAGCTATAGGCTCAGGAGGTTTTTTTGGCAAAGGATTTTTAAAAGGTTCCCAAGCTTATTTAGATTATTTACCTGAAAAACATACTGATTTTATTTTTACTTTATACTCGGAAGAGTTTGGATTTATGGGTTCTATGATTTTAGTTTTTTTATATTTTTTAATTACTTACCGAATGGTTCATATTGGGAATATAACAAGAAGTATTTTTGGTAAACTTTTTTGTTATGGTTTTTCTACTGCCTTTTTTATTTATGTAACATTTAATATGAGCATGGTTTTAGGGTTATTGCCCATTGTTGGAGCACCCCTTCCTATACTTTCTTACGGTGGCTCATCCATGCTATCAATTATGTTTGGTTTAGGTATTGTTATGTCTTGCAATATTTATAAAAATTATTATTTCAGTTAAAACCAAAGCTAAATAACACTTTTAGTTTATATTTTTCTCTTAGCTGCAATGAACTTTTTGCTATTGCACATCAACTAATTTCATGGTTAGTTTAACGAATAAAACATGTTTGGTGAGAACAAAAATAAATTAATAAAAATGGTTGGAGAGAATTCTTCAATTGGATCAGATTTTACATTTGAAGGATTGGTCAATTCACCTGGAGAAGTTGAATTAAGCGGATCTGTTAAAGGACCTGTAAATGTTAAGGTTCTTTACATAAAAGAAAAAGGTAGCGTTATAGGTGAAATTAATGCTGAAAGTGTAGAAGTGCATGGCTATGTTGATGGAACAATTGTAGCGCAAAGAGTAATCATTGGTCCAACGGGAGAGGTTAAGGGCGATATTTCTTTTACTGACATTTTAAAAGTAGAAGATGGAGCTTCATTATCTGGAATGGTTAAAAAAGTTCCTCTAGTTAAGATTGAAAACAGGGTTACAAATTTTTTAAATACTACAAAAGAAATAAGAAAAAATTTAATTAAATAAAGACTAATCTATTCTTTTTGCAAGGATTGCTTGCACAAAATACCACAGTATAAAATTAAAATTCTTAGAATATAAGTTGTTATGAGTCATTATATTTGTAGATCAGCCGGTATAGTTGGTGCTGGTATTCAAGGCATTTGTACAGGGTTACAACTAATAAAAAAAAATATTCCAGTAACTATTTTTGATAAGAACGATCCAGCGAAGATGGCATCTTACGGTAACGCTGGTCACTTTTCTCCTTACGCTGTCTTACAATTTAATAGACCGGATATTTTAGTTAATCTACCCAAAATGTTATTTAGCTCTTATGGACCTTTAGCATTAAAATGGAATTATATACCTTACATGATTCCGTGGATGTGGAATTTTGTTAAAAATTGCAACACAAAGTCCATGCTTCATACCGCAAAGTATATGCATCAAATTTTAGATTTAGCTCTAGATGCTTATGAGGATGTTTTTAAAGAAATTGATACTAGAGGGCTTGTTGAGAGAAAAGGAATTATTTATGGCTGGACGAATGAGAATTTAAAAAGCAGAAACTTAGAAATCAAAGTTAGAGAAGATCTTGGTATAAAACAGACTTTAATTACCAAAGATGAAATTTTAGATTTAGAACCTAATTTGCAACCTGTTTTTGATGCCGGTGTTTTATTTGATTATGCTTGGCACGCGCGAGATCCTTATACGATATCAAAAAAATTATTTGATCTTTATATTAAAAAAGGTGGAAAATTTATTAAAGAAAATGTTACTCATATTAATCAAACGAACTCTGATGAAACGTTAATCAAAACCGAAAATAAAGAATATATATTTGAAAAAACTGTTATTGCTTGCGGTGCCTTTTCTAAAGAATTAACTGATCAATTGGGCGAAAATATTCCACTCGATACAGAGCGTGGTTACCATGTTCATTTTAAAAATATGGATCATCTTCTTTCAAGAGCAGTTATTAATTTAGATCGTGGTTTTGGTTTAACACCCATGAACCAAGGCATGAGAGCAGTTGGAACTGTTGAACTTGGAGGACTTAATAATCCGCCATCGAAAAAAAGAATTGATTATATTATTCGTTGTGCAAAAGAATTATTACCTGAGCTAGATAAGCATGAAGATGAATGGCTTGGTTTTAGACCAACTTTGCCTGATTTTTTACCTGTGTTAGGTCCTTCTTTAAAAAATAAAAATATTATTTATGCATTTGGCCATCATCATTTAGGCTGGACACTTGGCGCAATTACTGGCAAAATCATTTCAGGAATTGTTGCTGAGGAAAAAACTAATTTAGATTTAACTCCTTATCATTCCTCAAGATTTAACTAGAAATTTAATTGTCTAAGAATGCATTAGCTTATACCTTATTGGTAGCTGCAACTTTTATTTGGTCAGCTAACTTTATCGTAGGTAAATTATCGACATTATTTCAAGTCCCACCATTAACTTTAAATTTTTATAGATGGTTTTTAGTTTGGTTATTGCTTCTACCTTTCACATATAAAGAAATTTTAACCAATATACCTGCCATTAAAAAAAATATTGGTATGTTTACTATTTTAGGATTTACCGGTGTTAGCATATTTAATTCTGTTGTTTATTTTGCTCTTAATTTTACACAAGTTATTAATGCTGTGCTCATGATTTCTATAATTCCTGTTATTATAATTTTTCTTTCATCAATTCTTAAAATAGAAAAATTTAACATCTTTCAATTATTAGGTTCGATTATTTCTTTAGTAGGCGTTTTAGCTATTATATCTAGGGCAGATTTTAATAAAATTTTATCTTTATCTTTTAATCAAGGAGACCTTTGGATGTTGGTTGCTGTTTTTTCTTGGTCAATTTATTCAACACTTTTAAAGAAAAGAAAACTTCCCTTTAAAGGTTTAACATTTTTACAAATTTGCGTAACCTTTGGTTTGTTTTTTCTTTTTCCTCAATTTTTAGGCGAGTATTTGATAGGCAAAGAAGTAGTTTTTAATAAAGCATTTTTTTTAATTCTAGCTTTTGTTGCAATCTTTCCTTCTATTTTTGCTTTTTATGCCTGGAACAAATCTGTAGAATTGATTGGAGCAAATCGTTCAAGTATTTTTGGACATTTAATGCCATTATTTGGAGCCATAATGGCTATGGTTATATTTAAAGAAAGATTAGAAATGTACCATTTGATTGGAGCTGGATTTATAGTAACAGGTATTTATTTATCAAACCGAAAATAATAATGATTAAAGTAGCTGTGCTAGATGATTATCAAAATGCATTTGAACATATTATTGAGATAGATAATTTTAAAGATAAATATAATTTTCAAATCTTTAATGAACCTTTTTTAAACGAAGCAGAAGCCAGTGTTGTTTTGCAAGAGTTTGAAGCTCTTTTTATCATGAGGGAGAGAACACCAATTACAAAATCGCTCATAGAAAGTTTGCCTAATCTAAAATATCTGATGACTAGCGGCATGAGAAATAAAGCCATTGATCTTGAGGCTGCAAAAAGTAGAAATATTATAGTTTGTGGAACTGAACTTAATTCAAATCCAACTGCAGAATTAGCTTGGATGTTAATATTAGGTCTTGCTCGGAACATTAAACAAGAAGTGGACAATATGTTTCAAGGCTACTGGCAGACGAGCATTGGTTTAGAGCTTAAAGGTAAAATGCTTGGATTGATTGGACTTGGTAAAATAGGAACACAAATGGCAAACATTGCTAGAGCTTTTGGTATGGAAGTTGTAGCTTGGAGTGAAAATCTGGATTTAACACATGCAAATAAATTAGGAGTCCTTCCTATGTCAAAAGAAGATTTGTTAGCTAGTTCAGATATTATTTCTATTCATGTTGTTTTGGGCGAAAGATATAAAAATTTAATTACCTCAAAAGAATTTAAACTAATGAAGAAGACTTCTTTTTTAATTAATACATCGAGAGGGCCAATTGTTAACGAGTTAGACCTAATTAAAGCTTTAGAAGACGAGACCATAGCCGGTGCAGGTTTAGACGTTTATGATAAAGAACCACTACCTCAAGATCATAAGTTAAGATTTTTACCTAATGCTCTTTTATTGCCTCACCTAGGCTATGTTACTGCAGAAAATTATGCTTTATTCTACACGCAAATGTTAGAAAATTTAGAGTCTTGCCTTGAAGGAAAGCCTTTAAGAACAATTTCTTAATAATTTCTAATTATTCCATTTTTTGATATATTCAATCTCTAGTTGATTTGTTTATTTGCAAGTAATTATTTAGTTAGTTAAACTAAAGTTGTTAGGGAGGGGGATATGAGAAAATTTTTTGTTTTATTTGCATCAATATTTTTATTAGCCGGCTGTGCTGAGACAATGGCTTTACTTGGCCCAGCTACAGGTGCAGCTAATGGAAAATTTGTCCAGTCCTCAATACAATCTGGCATAAGCTATGGAATAAAAAAACAAACTGGCAAAAGTCCTTTTGAACATGCTTTGAATATTTCTAAAAAAACGGATGAAACAATTTGTGATACTTTAAAAAAAGAAAACCCTGTTTCTTGTAATGCGATTACTAATCAGTTAACTGCAGCGGCAGATCTAAAATCAGAAAAAGAAAAAGAAATTAAAGCAAAAACAGAGTCCCTAAGAGTATTTGCCTTAGCTGTAAAACTTAAAATAGAAGAAGAATCAAAAATAAAGTATTTAGACTAAGAATTATTTAGAAGGTAAATCTTCTTGCTTCCAACCTGGATTTTCACCATTTC